>LR590468.1:947500-1263333 GCA_901472505.1 Proteus vulgaris | reverse complement strand
ATTACCTTATTAAGAACGGCTTCCATTTTGGGTAACGGCCAGATGCAATTTAGCTATGTCGATAATGAAGTACTGAAAAAAGCGCAATTAGAGCCTGAAAAATACCGTGACTTAATTGTCCGTGTTGCTGGCTACAGTGCTTACTTCGTTGAATTATGTAAAGAAGTTCAGGATGAAATTATCAGTCGTACTGTGATTGAAAAATTTTAATTACAGCCATAGGGATGGCTCAGGCTATCCCTTTTAATCGACGAGACAAGATTTAAATTTATCGAACAGGGATGTTTGATGCAGATTTGGAGGCGTAAAGATGGAGACGGCGGCAGAAATAAGAGGGCGGATATTTAATATCCAGAAATACTCTATTTATGACGGAGATGGTATTCGTACTCTCGTTTTTTTAAAAGGCTGTAATATCCGCTGCCCTTGGTGTTCCAATCCAGAAGGTCTCAGCAGTGAATTTCAGGTGATGTACTCTCACGACAAATGTGTAGATTGCGGTAAATGCGTTGATGTTTGTCCAGCAGGTGTGCACTACATGACAACCAATGAAAGTGGTAAGCAAGTCCACCGTGTTGATCGCGCTGTTGATTGTATTGGTTGTCGTAAATGTGAAGACGTCTGTATCTCTGATGCCCTTGATATTATGGGAAAAGATGTTTCAGTTTCTGAGCTAATGAAAATCATCATGCAAGATTATGACTTTTACCTATCTTCCGGCGGTGGCGTCACCATTGGTGGTGGTGAAATGAGCTTACAAACGGATTTTGCGGTTGCGCTTTTACGTGAATGTAAAAAGATGATGATTAATACCGCGGTAGAAACGCAAGCGACCACTAATGTGACGAATTATGAAAAATTAGCGGAAGTCGTTGATCAATTTCTGATTGATATCAAACACATTGATACTGCTCAGCATAAAGCGTTGTTTGGCGTTGGTAATGAAAATGTCCGTCGTAATTTAGAACGTTTAATGGATCTCGGTGCCAATGTGGTAATTCGTATGCCTTTAGTACGAGGTTATAACGACTCTTATGATGCAATTACAGGAGCCATTAATTACGCCATGGAGCTATCAAAACGTGGCAATATTCAGCGTATTGATATCCTTCCTTATCATCAATTTGGGCGTAATAAATACGAAAAATTGGAAATGATCTACCCAATAAAAACCGATCCTAGTTATACGCCAGAAGAGTTAGATAGTTTAGAAAACTTCTTTAAGAAATTTGATTTCGATATCCGTCTTGTCCGTCATTAAGTAGGAGAGAAAGATGAACAGTTTAGGTGTGATTGAAACACGAGGGTTAACCGCAGCCATTCAAGCGGCAGATGCAGCTTGTAAAGCAGCAAACGTGGAAATTATCGGATACCGAAAAGTGGGATCTGGTTTGGTATCAATCTGTTTTCAGGGAGAGATCAGTGCAGTAAGAACAGCAATTGATCATGGCGTTGATGTGGTGAGTCAAAAAGAGCTGGTGATTGGTTCATTGGTTATCGCAAGACCAGAGCCAAGCGTTATTACTAAACTGCTTACAGTTAAAGGTAAGAAAAAAGCCCCTATTGTTGCTGAAAAAGTGCAAGAGGCGGCTATTGAAAAAGTTGTTGAAACAATCGTTGAAGCTCCTGTTAAAAACGAAGTTGAGAAGCTAGAGGCCATAAAAGCCGTTGCAGATTTGAAGGCTCAAAATATTGCTTCTGAAACTAAAGCTGTAACAGATAAAGCACAAAACAGTAAAAAAGAGATCAAACCTGAAAGCCGTAAAGGTAAAAAATAATGATTAATCAACAACTCATGGGAAAAATTCTCTCTCGCTTGCCCGTTCATGGAGTGATGTTGGGAGAAACGCAAGGAGTGGCTATCCCTGTTGGTATTTCTAATCGTCATGTGCATCTTTCACAACAAGATGTTGAAGCGTTATTTGGCAAAGGTTATCAACTCACCCCGTTTAAAGATCTTAAACAACCGGGTCAGTTTGCAGCAAAAGAGTGTGTGATTGTTGTGGGACCAAAAGGCTCAATCAGTAAAGTTCGAGTTTTAGGGCCGGTTCGTCCACAAAGTCAATTAGAAATCTCAAAAGCAGACTGTTTTGTATTAGGTGTAAAAGCACCAGTACGTGAATCAGGTGATTTAGTCGGTTCAGGTCAAGCTGTATTAATGGGGCCTGCGGGTCATGTTGAATTACAAGAGCAAGTGATCTGTGCTCAACGCCATATTCATATGAGTGAAATTGACGCCAGAATGTTAAATGTCACCAATGGGCAAAAAGTACACGTTAAAACAGAGGGTGAGCGTAGCCTGATTTTTGATGAAGTTGTTGTTCGTGTTAATGAAAAATTCGCTTTGGAATTTCATATAGATACTGATGAAGCTAATGCTGCAGGGCTTCGTAACAACGATAGCGTATTTATTGTCAGCTAAGACAATGAGGTGACGTAATGGACAATCAGTTAATTGAAAGGATAGTGGCTGAAATAGAAAAAAGAATGAAAAAGTCAGTGTTGTTGGCACTTACACCTGCACCGGGATACCAAGATGAAATCTGTCAGCGTATCAACACTTTTTCTCATATTCGATTTTCTCTTTTTGTTACAACATCGGCACAAGTCAGTCATGATTTGTCGAAATGGCGTCATCTAGGGGAAATATATAATGCGAGCGAGTTCGATTGCCAGCAGTTATCGACTTACCACGCACTGTTTGTTCCTTATTTTGATAAAAAGCTGGTGGGTGAAATTATTAACGGATTATTTATAAGTGAAGAAGGAAAGCTAATTCATTCTGCACTGGCTCAAAATATTCCTGTTATTGCATTACCTTATTTTTGCCAACCAGAAAGTGAGTTAAATGAGATTTTAGGTTTAAATAAAAATAAAGAGTACAACCTGCTTATTCAGGAAAATATTAGTCGATTAAAATCAATGGGTGTTATGTTTCACTCTATAAATGATGTTGAAGATAATTTAATAAACCATGATGTTAAGCATCAAGCTAAATCTGAATATAAACCTGAAATTAAACAAGAGAATAATAATCGCTATATTACTTTAAACGAAGTAATGAATAAGCCTGGAGAATATCATTTATCGCAAGATAAATTGACGGATTCTGCTATTGAATATTTAAAAAGTTTGAAAAATTAATCTTAAATTATATCTGATAACTCAGGAGTCTTATTATGTCACCGAAAGCTAAATCATGGCTTTGGATGCTGGCGGTTATTGTTTCAGAAACCTCAGCAACCTCTACCTTAAAAATGTTTGATAATAGTGAAGGTACAACTAAAACATTATTATTAGGCCTAATTGTTATTCTTTATGTTATTTGTTATTACTCATTATCCCGTGCAGTGAAAAATATTCCAGTTGGTTTGGCTTATGCAACATGGTCTGGTACAGGTATTTTAGTGGTTTCTTCTTTAGGTATGTTGTTTTATGGTCAACATCCTGATACAGCGGCAATAATCGGTATGGCCGTTATTGCCAGTGGTATTGTCATTATGAATCTCTTCTCGAAAATGGGTTCTGAAGAAGAGGAAGAAGAAACAACCGAAACTCCTAATATTAAACAGGCTGCATCGTCAGTGAATAAATAAATCTATTTCTTAATAAATCTATTCTTTTATAAATAAGTGTTTATTAAAATAAATAAGGATAACAATTATGTTTACCGGATTCTTATGGCTGGCGCTGTCTATCGGTTCTGAAATCACAGGCACGTCTATGATCAAAAAGACAAATGGCTTTAGTAAATTAGCGCCTTCAGTTTTAGTCATCGCGGCTTACTGTATTTGCTATTTTGCCTTAACACGCGCAATGGGATATATTCCTGTTGGTGTTGCTTATTCACTGTGGTGTGGATTTGGTATTGTCGGTGTGACGTTAGTTGCAATGATTTTATATAAGCAAAAACCAGATTTACCAGCTATATTCTCTATGGCATTAATTATCTCTGGTGGGATAATTATGAATACATTCTCTACTATGTAGTTGCATATTAATTATTTTTAATAGAAACACTGAGTGTTAGGTGAAATAGACTCAGTGTTTTTATTTTTTGAAATATAAAAATCACGATATGATATTTTTATACAATGATTTCAATTAACGATTTTATTTCAAAACGGATCTGAGTTTATCTTGATAACTTTAAAGATAAAATCCCCATTGTATTCACAATGGGGATTGGTTTATGACATTACTGCTTTTTATTTTTTAGTTTTACTGCTCACTAACTTGCTGTAAATGTTTTTGACGCTCAGTTTTAGCGCTGATTTGATGGTTTCTAGCTAAGAAGCTGTACATTGTTGGTAACACAAATAGGGTAAACAGTGTGCCGACTAACATACCTGACACAATAATCAATCCTAATCCATAGCGACTATTAGCACCTGCACCACTGGCAAATAAAAGTGGAATAAGCCCAATAACCATTGCCGCCGTGGTCATTAATACAGGACGCAATCGGATTTTTGCAGCTTCAATAATGGCATCTCGACGGTTTAGATTTTTATGAACTTGCAATTCATTAGCGAATTCCACCATTAAAATGCCGTGCTTACTAATAAGTCCTATTAGTGTGACTAAACCAATTTGAGTGTAGATATTTAGTGTCACCATCCCTAATGCTAATGGAATTAATGCGCCACAAATTGATAGCGGTACGGTAATTAAAATAATCAAAGGATCAACTAAGCTTTCATACTGTGCGGCTAACACTAAATAAATAATGATAAGTGCTGAGATAAAAGCAAAGACTAACGTATTTCCTTCTTGGGTAAATTGGCGAGAATCAGATTGCCAATCATGACTAAAGCCAGCGGGTAATGAATCTGCCACAGTTTCAAGAAAAGCGACCGCTTGCCCCATCGTGACGCCAGGGGCGGGGATTGCTTGAAATATTGCGGCATTTTGTTGATTAAATTGTGTTAGCTTATTGGGCTCAATTTCAGTGGTAATATTCACAACGGTTGATAATGGAATTAACACGTTATCTTGAGTACGAATATAGTGCCCAGCAAGAGCAGCTGGCGTTAAACGTTGATAACGTACACTTTGTGGAATAACGTCATAAGAGCGACCATCCATGCCAAAACGATTAATGTAATGCTCACCCACTAATAGTGAGAGTGATTCACCAATATCCTGCATACGAATGCCTAAACTATTGGCTTTGGCTCGATCTATGGCAACTTGAACAACGGGATTATTGTAATCTAAATCGCTGTCTACCACGACAAATAGGCCACTTTCTCTGGCTTGCTGTTTGATTTGTTCCATTGTTTCAAATAAAACGGGATAACCTAATGGGCTACGTAACACCATTTGTACAGGTAATCCACCCACTGAGCCGGGTAGAGAGGCTAATTGGAAAGCAAAAATACTCGTTCCTTCAACATTATTGACGCGATTTTGTAAATCAGCTTGGATTTGATCTGCGTTGCGATCACGTAAATCCCAGCCATCAAAGTTAATGCCACCAAAGCTCGCTGAGGGGCCATCCGTACCGTTAATTATCCATGTGCTGTCAGTTTCAGGCAGGCTCATATAAATTTCATCTAGTTTTTGATTAAAGCGTTCAGCATAAGCAAGGTTGACATGTTGTGGGGCTTTTACAGCAGTTAAGACACTCGCCTGATCTTCTGAAGGTGCTAGCTCTTGTTTTGTTTGACTATATAGAAACGGCAAACTGACAAACACGGCTAAAGCGAAAATAATGGTTAACCAGCGATTAGTTAAAGAAAAATTGAGTATGTAACCATAATAATGAGCTAATTTATCAAAGACATATTCGGCCATTTTGGCCATTCTGCCTTCATTTTCTTTGGGTTTTAACATTAATGAGCTCATCACGGGGGATAAAGTTAATGCCACAATACCGGATACAATCACACTACCGGCCAAGGTTATGGCAAATTCTTTAAATAATGCGCCTGTTAACCCTGCCATTAAACCAATCGGGGCATAAACAGCAGCTAAAGTGATCGTCATGGCAATAACAGGGCCAGCCACTTCTCTTGCACCCACTAAAGCGGCTTGAACTGGAGATAACCCTTCTTCAATATGTCGATGTACGTTTTCAACAACTACTATCGCATCATCCACAACTAACCCAATAGCTAAAACCATCGCCAGTAAAGTGAGCAAATTAATACTAAAGCCAAAGGCAAGCATTAACCCGGCGGCCCCCAACATTGATAACGGAATGGCAAGCACCGGAATAAGTACTGAACGAAGTGATCCTAAACAGAGGTAGATGATTGCGATAACGATTAAAATAGCTTCAATTAATGTTTGTACGACTTGATTAATAGAGGCTTTGATAAAACGTGAGGTTTCAAATGCAAGTTCTACATTGACGCCAGGCGGGAGCGTTTTTTCAATATCGATAAGATGGTCTCTAATGCCATCAACAATCACTAGCGGGTTGCCTGTTGGTGTCGGAAATAGACCTAAGAAGACAGCTTTTTTACCATTCATAATACCGCTGGTTTCAGTGGCAGCTGCACCTAGTTCGACCGTACCAATATCACGCAAACGTACAAGATTATTGCTATCATTAGTGATAACCATGTCTTTAAACTCTTCGACATTAGTTAAATCAGTATTGACATAAACGTTAGCAATAACGAACTCGCCTTCGACTTTTCCTGGTGCTGCTTGATAGTTATTACGGCGTACGGCCTCTGCGACATCGCTAGCGGTTAAGTTACGACCTGCCAATTTATCTGTATCTAACCACAGACGCATCGCTAATTGTTGCCCACCAAAAACTTGTACTTTAGCAACACCATTAATGGATGAAAACATCGGTTCAACGACACGAGAAAGGTAATCGGTGAGCTCGGGAATGGAAAGTTGCTCACTTGAGAACCCGACATAAGCTACCGCTGTAGATTCTCCTGATGAAAGCTCAATCACCGGATCATAAGCTTGTTCTGGCAACTTATAACGAACTTGATTAACCTTCGCCATTACTTGCGTTAGGGCTTGAGTTGGGTCACGGTTTAATTCCATTCGAACTGTAACTAAGCTTTTTCCTTGTACTGAAGATGAAGAAATATAATCAACACCTTCAACAGAGGAAACCGCTTGTGTAATGGGTTGGGTAACAAACCCCTGCATCAGCTCAGACGAAGCGCCAGGATAGTCTGTTACAATCGTGATTGTTGAGTTCTGTAACATTGGGTATTGGCGGACTGGTAGTTTACTGAACGCAAATGCGCCCAGTAAAAGGATCAGTGTGCTTACAACTAATGCCAAAACAGGTCGCCGAATAAAAATATCGGTAAATTTCATTATTAACTCCCGTTATGGTTTTGTTGTCGCAGATTGAGCGAGCGCTAAGGTGTCTTGCTCAATAGGCTCAATAGAGAGCCCATCACTTAATTTAATTTGGCCAGATGAGACAATTTGATCACCAAGGGCTAAGCCTTCTTTTATCTCGATCATGCCGTTGTAGCGCAATCCAACTTTCACAGAGACACGCTTAGCGATAAGGTTTTTTTGATTGTCAGATTGCGCTACAAACACGGTATCTCCATAGGCAGTATAAGTGACTGCCGTTTCTGGTACGGTTAATACCATAGGACTATCAGGAGAAGTAACTTGCACACGAGCAAACATGCCCGCTTTTAATTTATTGTCAGTATTCGGTAAAACAGCTTGTATTTGCACTGTACGAGAAGGACCAATAAGAGGATCTATTGCATTTATCGAACCTGTAAAAACAACATTAGGATAAGCATCGACCTCGATATTAATCGGCTGTTTGGTTGAAATTTTCGGAGCTGCTTGCTCATTAAGTGAAAAGTTGAGTTTTAAATGACTTGCATCGACAAATGAAGCGACACGTTCACCTGCATTTAAATATTGCCCTTCATGGACAAGCTTGATCCCAACGATGCCATCAAAAGGTGCCTTAATTGTTTTTTGCGCAATTCGCGCTTTTACTTCACGAATGGAGGCGACAATCATATCACGCTCAGATAACGTGCTATCTAATTGCGCAGCTGCAGCCACATTTTTACTATAAAGCTGTTTTGTTCGAGAATAGAGTTTATCTGCGTTAGTTAACTGTGCTTGTAAACGCAATAATTCCGCTTGTTCAGGTTCATCATTTAATTTAGCTAAGACTTGACCGGCTTTAACAGTTTGTCCTGACTCAAAATTAATCACGGCAATACGACCATTGGTTTCAGCAGCTAAATAGATTTGTCGTGCGGCTTCTAATTCACCTATACCTTGCATATTGTTAGGCAATTTTGATGATTGTACGGTTGCCAATGCCACTTTAGTGGGTGGGTAAGTAAATTGCTGAGCTTCATCTTCATCGGATGATGTTGTTGCATAAACCATCGCACCCGCACTGAACAAAAAGAGTGAGGCACATACAGTAAGCGTAAATTTTTTATTCATATTATTGTTGATCTCATCGTGAATGTTTTTCTATCTTTATGATTTATGCGTTAGTTTTTTCCATAACGTTCTGAAATGGCTTGCCATCGCCATTGCCATTAATCCTCCAATAACAGAGGTATGCTCTATGGCGAAATACATCGACAACATCGCCTTATCTCCCGTCATATTCCAAAACGTATGGACAACCACAATGGTCAAAAATAGGAAAACAGCGAGTGCTCCAGCACCTAGCCATAAATAACGATCGAAAAGGACTAACAAGGAGCCTGAAAATAAAACGACCGCAGTAGCAATATTAAAAAACCAATCAGGATTTAATCCTGCAGCACGCATCTCAGCCAAACTATTTTCGTAGTCAAACACCTTGGCAAAACCAGAGGAGAGAAATAAAACAAGAATGAGCAATCTGGCGATAAACCATAAAACGCGGCTTTCGAGAATACGTGCAATTGAATTTGGCATTCATCTGACCTCAATGATCTTAAAAACAGAAACCAGCATCCCACTGGCTTGACTTCATAAGAGGAGAGGACTATAAAACCTCAAGTTAAGTTGAGGTCAAGAGGTAAGCATGAAAAAAGAAAAAATAGATTTTAATCGAGCTCTTACTGTCGGAGAGGTGGCAAAAAGAAGTGGTGTTGCTATATCAACGTTGCATTTTTATGAAGAGAAAGGATTGATAAAAAGTACTCGAAGCCCAGGTAATCAGCGCCGTTATCCATCAGTTGTTTTACGTTATGTCGCCATTATTAAAGCTGCCCAAAGTACGGGGATCCCACTAAAAGAGATCCAAGATATATTAGGAAAATATCCACCAAACAGTAAATTAACGGCAGAACAATGGCACGAAATATCAACGGATTGGAAAGTACGATTAGATGAACGTATTCGCCGTCTTAAACGGTTACGTAATGGACTTGATCACTGCATTGGTTGTGGTTGTCTATCGTTGAGTGATTGTCCGTTACGTAATCCTGATGATATTTTAGGTGAAAAAGGGGCCGGTCCTCAGATCCTATAATCAAAATGAAAACGAAGCGCTATCTGGTTTGAAAAAGCCTTCATAATCATCTTGGTTATCGGTCATACCTAATAAGTCGAGTGTAAATTGATGATAAAAACCTTGATAAGAAAGGAGGGAAACTAGCGCCTGATTAATCACATCTTTACTATCGTAATTTTCTAATTCGCTTACTTGGCGAGCATAAATTAATAGTGCAACTTGGCGTTTTTCTTTTACGGTTTGGTTGCCTTCGTTTTTAACATCAAATTGATTAAGTAATGTAAATATATCTTGTACTGTATTAATTTTAGATGTGGTTAAGGTTTGATAAAAAGCAGGATTTAATGTTGCCATTAAAGGATCTAATGTTTGATCAGTAAGATTTTTTGAAGTCGATAAATCGGGTTGTGATATATATAAAGCGTGTGGCGCTAAAGTATCAATCTTCATTATGATCCTCACTAATTGTGCCTATTTGAGAAGGGATATCATCCGATATCTCAAATGTATTAATTAAATTCAGCAGAGCCTCTTTTATTTCTTGTGTAAAAATAGGTTGATAAGACTCAGAAAAAGGTCGATGAAATTGTTTTTTTAGGTCATTAATTAAAAGAGCAGGATCAAAGAAAGTGATTTGATCACCCACATGAATGGCGATCGTTTTACTGTTATGAGGTATCAATTCAATATTGGCATTGTTGAGCTCAGTGTTGAGATAGCGACGTAATGTAGCAGGAATATCCAGGGTAATTTTTTGCTCTGCGGGTATTGTTGAAATTAAACGGCGTGTTAGCTCAACTTGAATTTCTGGGGCATCAAAAAATTGAGCAATTGTTGCTGTTATTTGCTCTCTTTGCTGAAATTCATACTGTGAGAATTTATTTTGGTATTGAATTGCGAAGGTTAAGATATCACCTAATAAAACATGAAGTCCTTTACTATAGGCTTGGTTAGTTATCTCTTTATGATGCTCTTCTAATTTATGATTAAAATCACTGATCATTTTTTTTATTTCATGTTTAGCCACTTTTTCAGTTTTATGAATATTATCAAGTTGTCGAACATAGCGGGCGCGTATTAATACACCTTCAGAGGTGTATTTTAAGAGATCTTCAGGAAGTGAGCGCAACATAATCTAATACCAAAAGAAAAATTGAACGAGATAAAAAAAGTGATTGAGGTAGTTCAGTCGATGATGATTGTGGTGAAAATAATAATGTAAAGCGTTGAGAAAGCGCGGTTGAAATAGAATTAATGAAATTAAATAATAATTGATAACCAATGCGAGTGGGAGGGATATCTTTAAGTGAGAGTGTGATATTTTTATTTATATTTAAAACCGGATAGAGTGATAAAAAAGCCTTTAATTGTGGCTCTAGACGATAATAATCACCTGATAATAAAAGTGTTTCTCTCGCATAAAAATAACCTAAAAACACAGCACAACGAGGGAGTGATATCCAATGAGTAAAAATCTTTTCTACAATAATATCAATCTCACAATCAAGTTGATTAATAAGTTTATATTGCTGAATTAATTGACGATTTGCTATTTTTTGCCAGATTATATTTTCTTCTTTAGATGCTAATACATTGTAGTCTGCATGAATATAGCTGAGTGGCTCATACATCACCTCAGATATCATTTCAAACTGTTCAGAAGTCAGATTTGTCATTATTCTCTTCCCTCTGTGCTTTTTTACGTCGATATATTATTAATAAGGTCGTAATGATAACGACGATAATTACGAGTAATAAACTTATGAATAACCAAGAGCTAAAAAAAGTATCAGGGTTATTTTGATGAATCTGATTGTTTATTATATTGAATTTATTGATATTTCTAGGATATAGCAAAACGGTAATATTGTTCTCGTCCATATCATTAAAGGAGTTATGAATAAACGCTTTAACATCTTCACCTAACTGATCATTATCAAGCATACCTTCTTCATAAAAAACTAATGCTGAAGCATGAGGTGTTGGAATAATTCGTTCAGTAGGTGAAATGGGATAACTCACATGGACCCTAGCATCAATAATATGATCAATAGTGAGTAATGATTGTTCTAATCGTTGTTCAATAGCGGAAATTAAACGTGCTTTTTCAGCTTGTGGGGAGGATACCAATGCATCTGATGGAAATAATTGAGTAACTTCAATTCGAGAAAGAGTGGGTAATTGATATTCTTCTAAAATTTGAATAGCAATTCCCATATCTTCTTTTTTAACAGAAATATCAAATAGCCCCTTTCCTAATGCTTTGCGAGTACTGGTTATTTGATGTTTTTGTAAAACAGCTTGAATTTCTGTTGCCTGTCTTTGATCCAAATTAGTGAGTAGTGATTGATCTTTACAACCACTGAGTAAGGGTAACAGGAAACATAATAATGCTAATAACAAATATCGCATATTCATTACTATTGGGCCTTGAGTAATGTTTCAACAATATTCAGTGATTTTCTGGCTAAAGTACTCGCTAAATTCATTGTAATAGTGTAGTCGTTCAGTGTTGTTTGTAATTGGGTATAACTTTGAACATCACTGAGTTTACTTAATGTCGTTAGCTTTTCTTGGATCTGTTTTTCATACTGAAAACCATTTGTAATGCTATTTATCATCATTGAAGACAAATTATCATCACTATCACTTTTATCATTTGGCAAAGTCGCTAAATGTACAGGAACAACAGGGGTAATCGCCATATACAGTCTCCATTAAATAAAAATTAACGCATATTCCCGATAATGCTCATTGCCAAATCTTTCACAACTTTAATCGATGTGGATTGTGCATTACGTGTAATATTATATTCAGCAAGTTTGGCCTGATAATCAGCTAAGGCGGCCGCATTTGATGTATCTGCTTTTAATGCCTCTAATGCTACTTTTAATGCATCACTTTGGTTTTTAACAGGCTCTTGAAAATAGTCATCAACTTTATCAATAGAGCTGACATCTTCGGTAACAGGATAAGCTGGCATAATTTTATTCCTCGGATTTTGATTTTAACTTATTGATTATAAATACCACTATTATCCTTGAGGGAAATAGCGATGTTGGTTATCAAGAAAGATATATCCACGATCTTCTTGTAAGGTTGCTTTATTTTTCAATATTGGATTACTTATATTTTCACGGTAAAAGATAAATTTTCTTCCAAAAATAGCCGTTTGTTTTTTGATATAAGTATCAAGTTTTTGTTTGTTATTACTATTTAATAAATCATCAAAAATTAAGGTTAATCGGCTATTTTTTTCTTCAATGGTATAACTTATTGTTTTGCTTAGCTCTAATTTATTTATATCATTAATAATGTTAGGAATTGATATCCCGTTTATTATTGGATGGCAATGTTCCGAAAAAAGATTATTTATAGTGCTAATGATTTTTGATTTTTCATTTTCATTATGATAAATAAAATTAATAATAGGTTGATCTTTATTTTTTAGAATCAGATGTGTTTTTTTATACTTATTATCAATAAGTAAGTGCTCTATTTTTTTCCTATCTATATAAAAAACGTTATTTTCTAGGTTATTCTTCGGGTTTAATGTAGGATAGAGATCATCATAAATACAATAATAACCATTATCACCTTTAAATCCTTTAAAATTCAAACTTTTTGATACTATTTCTGTGTTTTTTTCTTTTAAAGATCTATTGGTATAAAAAAAGAACACTATAAAAAATAAAATAATAAATATTAATAATGTACCTATTTTTTTATTTATAACCCACTTGTTTTTCTTTTTCTTAAAATGAGATGAGTCAAGACGTAAATGACTTTGGTCACTCACTAAAAAAATAGGAATATCATTGGTATATATAGGCTCATCTAGTATTAATGGGTATTCATTGCCGATTTCATTTTGTACAAAGCTACTCTCAATTTTATATTTGTTGTTTCCTATATTATCCCCATCAAGTATAATGCTGAGCTTTTTTTTACATTTCTGACTATTGCAAGGAATGTAAATGCTTGTTTTTTCATTTTCTTCTTTATTATCATTATATTCTTCATTTTGTAAGAAAAATGAATAGTGATTAGGGGGTAAAGGAATTGTTATCCCCTTTAATGGGCCACCGAGAATATAAACATAATACAGCATAGACTTATCCTAATGAAAAATTGTTATTAATTCATAATGTAAATATAGTTTAGTGAAGTAAGCGTGAAAATTCTTTTAAAAAAAAACACATGTTTTTTATTTGATAGTGAGTATTGATATATTACTGTCATCTTTTTTAAATAATAAACAGAAAAAAATTGTTATTTATTTTTATAGTTAATGAATAGTAATATTATTGTAGTATTATATAAAGTAACAACATAAAAATGAGTTGGATAAAAGTTTATTACCTATAATTTTAAATTAATGAATAGGATAATTCGAGGTATTTACCATGTTGATAAATGATATAAAAATAAGTGGCGATAAAAATATATTGCTAGGAAATTCATTGTTCTTTTGTATTCCATTGAAGAATGATTATCCAATAAAAATATATGATAATAAAACGATTAAAATTATAAAAGGAAAGCCTTTTATTTATAACTCAAAAAATGAAGATGTTATTTTTAAATCTGAAAATCAGTCATGGCGGATAGAAAAACGGTCATTTTTTATTTGTGCAAGATTATTGGCGTTTATTGATTATGCTCGTGATTTTTCAAAGATGACAGCAATAGGAGCTGAATTTGATATTAATCAGCAGATTTTTTATATAGAAGATACTAATAAATCTTTAGAATATGTATTAATAAATGAAGCAATAAAAACAGAAAGCCAACTAGAGCCTTTATTTGTCACAATAAGACATAGTGAAAGTTATTGGCTTATTTTACATCTGATCAGTTATTTAGATGAAAAGAAAAGTAATATTGCACAAATTGGAGAACGGTATGGTGTATCAGGTACACATTTTAGACGGTTGTGTAAACGTTATTTAGGTAATTGTGGGAAAAGTCAATTGCGTTCATGGCGTGCTGCATCTTCTATTTTAACCACGTTATCAACCGATGAATCATTAACACAAATTGCTGTCGATAATGGATTTAGTTCAGCGTCTCATTTTTCTAATGAAATTAAGACGTTATTTGGTATTACGCCAACAGAATTTCGTCGAATTGGTCAGTATCTTTATGAAAATAAAAAATAAGATTTGTTGTGCTATTGGGCTAGTATTATGTTTTAACATTTCCTTTCAAACACAAGCGGCACAAGGAGAAGTCATTTACACACATCAGGTACAGAAACCTGATGTGTTTATTGCTGTAGATACTCGTGTAGAACAATTTTTTCTTGTCTTATCAGATAAATTAAATAAGCCTTTTATTCTGAGCAATGCAGTAAAAAAGGAAAGAGTAACTGGAAATTTTGATATTTCTTCACCAGAAGAAGCATTTGAATTAATGGTGAAACGCTTGTCATTACTCTATTTTAATGATGGAAAATCAATTTATATTTATGAAAGTAACGAGATCTTACAAGAACTCTTTCAGGTAAAGAATATAAGCCTAATTGAGTTAAAAGAATACTTACAAGATGTGGGTCTGTATGATCCTCGTTACCCACTACGCGCAGGTCGTGATCAACGCACTTTTTATATTTCTGGTCCTCCTATTTATATTAAATTAGTAAAAGCAGCAGCCGAGTTTTTAGATACTGATGTACAAGAAAAAATTAATGAAAATATAAATAGCCAAGTACCAACGGGAAGCTCTCGTTATGGTGATGAATTTGTACAAATATTTCCATTAAAAAACACGTTTGTACAAGATAGAACTTATACTTTACGTGATGAAAAAGTTGTATTGCCGGGTATTACATCTGTTTTACAACAATTATTTATCTCCTCTGATGGCATAAAAAGAACAGCCGTGGAGCCTCATCGAAATATAGATGATACGGGGAAACAGCAATACGATGAAATGATAAATAGTATCGAAGAAACTGCAACGCCTATTATGACTAAAATGGGGCAATATAATGTTGAATTAGTCCCTTTACCTGGCTCAAATAGTCTTTTAGTTAAAACGAGTCGCGAGGGTTTAGCATTAATAGGTTCGCTTATTACTCAATTAGATAAACCTAAAAGACAAGTTGAATTGTCATTATGGATAATCGATATTTCTAAAAGTAAAGCGGATAGTTTAGGTGTTAATTGGCAAGCAAGTTACGGATCTGGTAAAAACAGCTTCTTTTTTAATACGGCAAGTCTAAGTGCAGCATCTGGATTTAGTTTTTTAGGAAAAATTAAAGCATTGAGTGAGGATGGTGAAGCTCAAATGGTGTCTCGCCCAATTTTATTAACACAAGAAAATACGCCTGCTATTTTTGATAATAACACAACCTTTTATACACAAATAAAAGGTGAGCGAGTTGCTTCATTAGAATCAACAACATTTGGCACGATGATCAGTGTATTACCTCGCATCGGTAATTCAAATAAGGATATTGAGATGATTATTAACCTTGAAGATGGTGCAGAGAAAAAAGATGACAACGGTGATGATGAGAGCATCGAGAAACTCCCTGTTATTAATCGTACAAATATTAGTACTGTTGCTCGCGTTTCTGAAGGTGGTAGCTTATTAATTGGTGGGTATACGCGTGAAGATAAAGTGAAAGCTGAAAATAAAATTCCTTTTTTAAGTGCGATACCTTTAATTGGTCGAGCATTTCGTTATGAGTCTGATAATAACAAAAAAATGATCCGTATTTTTATGTTGCAACCTCGCTTATTAGAAAAAATGCAGAGTGAAGCTTTCGGATCTTTAACTGAAAACCCATTTGAACCGCTAGATGACAAAACATCTAATGCATTAAAGCAACTTCAGGTTTTTATGAGGTAATATCATGATTGGGCCAATTAATACCTCTATTTCAACAAAATTGGTAAATAACAGTATTGATAAGAAAAGCCAACAAGAAACAGAATATAAACAACCTAAAGTTAGTGAAAGCCAAAATTATCAAAATCAATTAATAGAAATATCTGATGATATGTCTATGGTAGCTACGCTTTTTTCTCAGCGATTTGGCCAATCATTGGATAAAAAAGCAAATAGAGGACAAAGTACATTATATATTGCAGAAGAAGGCGCTGATAAAAAACTTGATAAAGTTATGATAATATTTAGAAAATCAGGGCGAAGTTTGCAAGAGTTACTTCAATATTTACGTAAAATGTTTCCTGATGAAAGTGATCTCGTTATGGTTTTGCGAGAATTACTAAGAAAGAAAAAATTAGGTGCACAATTAGATGCAGAAATTGAAAATGAAATAAATCATCTACTTGAAGGTGAAAATGGAAAGCAAATTAGGGCGGGGATTAATATCGCTCTACAAGCAAAAACATTTGCTAAATTGCTTTCTCTCAATGCATCAACATTAAGAAATCTTTATCGTAGTTATATTAATCTTGATCTTGAGCCTATTTATTTTTTTAAAATGTGGATGGAAGAATATGACATTAAACAATGTACTATTATTTTGAGTTTTTTAACACAAAGCTTAATTTGTGATATGCAATCATTAATGCCAAGTTGCTCTCAGAGTTCAGAGTTTGGTTATTTCCTTGAAAGAGTGAATAAGTTACGTACCTTATATAGCCTTATAGAAATTAATATAAAAAATTTAGAAATAAAAGATTTAAAAAATACAATAACTGAAAAAGTTCTTTATCAGATTGTTTTTTATGGAATGACGCTTCCCAGTGAAATGGAAAAGTATTTAGCATCTCTTTTAGAAAATGAATGGGTAAATTATTTAATTAATATAAAGATGAAATTATTACAAGGGTTAAAATCGATGTTTAATACATACCCTGAATCATTATATCTATCTTATGATTTTAGAGATGAGTGCCAAATAATTATACAAAAATTTATAGATAATTATTTTCGATTAGAACAATATCAACAAAGAAAATAATATATGGATGATTTTTATGATTTATAGATTTCTTTTGGCAATAAAAAACAGACCAGAATTAATCGTGTTATCGGTTATGATTTTGGTTATTATGATGTTAATTATACCGTTGCCGACTTATATTGTAGATTTTCTTATTGGGCTCAATATTACTATTTCTTTACTTATTTTTATGAGTTCATTTTACATAACTCGAATATTGAACTTTATGACATTTCCTGCATTATTACTGATTACGACACTTTTTCGACTTGCCCTTTCTATTAGTACGAGTCGATTAATATTATTAGATGCTGATGCGGGTGAAATCATTACTTCATTTGGTGAATTTGTTATCGGTGAAAACTTAGTTGTTGGTTTTGTTGTTTTTTCTATTGTTACGATAGTACAGTTTTTAGTTATTACTAAAGGTTCTGAACGGGTTGCAGAAGTTGCAGCTCGCTTTTCTCTGGATGGAATGCCAGGAAAGCAAATGAGTATTGATGCAGATTTAAAATCCGGCATTATTAACAATGAAGAAGTGAAAATCAGAAGAAAAGAATTAGGACAAGAAAGTCAATTATATGGCTCCTTTGATGGTGCAATGAAATTTATTAAAGGTGATGCGATTGCTGGTATTGTGATTATTTTTGTTAACTTAATTGGTGGGATTTCTGTTGGTATGGCACAAATGGATCTCTCAATATCACAGGCATTACACACTTATACACTTTTAACTATTGGTGATGGACTTGTTGCTCAAATTCCAGCATTACTTATTTCTATTAGCGCGGGATTTATTGTAACTCGAGTTGGTGGTGAAAATAATAATTTGGGTTTTAGTATTATGAATGAATTACTAGCCCAAGATTTTGCTCTATTAGTAACGGCAGTTCTCGCTTTTGTTATTGGTTTTCTACCTGGGTTTCCCAACGCCTGTATTTCTTATCTTATCGGTAATATTAGGTGGATATTTCTTTAAAAAGAGGTGGAAAAATAAGAAAAAAGAAACCACGTTAGAAGCTGAAGAAGATAAGAGTAAAAATGATGAGTTAGAGTCTGAAGGCAAAAAAGGGATTATTTCCAATCTGTTTTCAAATAAAAATGACTCTGAGACTGAAAACAGTTTATTAAAAGAGGATATTACATTATCTCAAGCAGAAACATTACCTTTGATTATTACCACCTCTTTGAATAAAAAGGCATATCTTTCAAAGTTAGTTTTTGAAAAATGGCTAAAAAAAGAATTTATCTTACAATATGGTGTATTACTTCCAGATATTGTTTTACATTATTCAGATAAAATTGATGATAATAAATTTATTATTTTAATAAATGAAGTGAAGGCTGATGAGTTTGATTGTCCTTTTCCATTTTTACATGTTGAGAATCCTAATGATGAGTTTTTTTCTCTAGATTTTAAAATGGTAGAAACACAAGATAATGATATTGTAAATTATTGGGTTAATAAAAGTGATAAAGAAAAGTTATCTCTGTTAGGTTATAAGTTAGAGTTATCAGAATCTTATTTTTATAGAAAGTTTTCTAATTTAATTACACTTAATATAGTCGAGTTTCTTGGAATACAAGAAACAAAAAACATTCTAGATAAAATAGAAGAAAATTCACCAGAACTTTTAAAAGAGTGTTATCGGCAAGTTTCTATTCAACGGATCAATGATGTTTTACAACGTCTAATACAAGAAAAAATACCGATTAGAAATATAAAAACAATCATAGGTGGATTAGTACAATGGGGGAGTAAAGAAAAAGACCCTGTACTTTTAACAGAGCATATTAGAGCTTTATTATCACGTTATATTAGTCACTTTTTTCTGATGATGGAAAAATTAATGTGATTATATTATCTAATAATATAGAAGAAATAATCCGTGGCGGAATAAGACAAAGTTCTTCAGGGACATTTTTAAATTTAGAACCCGCTGAGCTTGATATGATAATAGAAAATATATCTACAGCTATTGATGAGATTAAGTATGTTCAACAATTTGTCTTTTTAACAGCAATAGATATAAGGCGTTTTGTTAAAAAATTAATAGAAAATCAATATCCTCAACTATCTGTTTTATCTTATGATGAAATTACATCAGATATTGAAATTAATGTTTTACAATCTATTTAGGAGATATTATGTCTTTTGATCTAGCAAGTTTAATCATGGATGCGATGAATGTAATCGGACGAAATGATCTATTTTCAGGAGGGAAGTCTATTGATAATCATTCAACGATAACAATTAGTTTAGGTGATATGCCTGATATTAATTTATTAGTTGTTGATGAAGTTCCTATGATTTGGTCTGTACTTGGAGAATATAACGAAAATTTATTATCACAATGTGGTTCTCAATTATTATTAAATAGTATCAATAATCCAGCTGAAAGTTTTTATCCAGGCCAGCCTGCTTTAGTTAAAATTGAGACTGATTTAGAATTGCGAGCTTCATTTATGCCAATAGCTCTACAAAATGGTGAATCAATGGCAAAAGCAATTGATGAATATTTCCAAATAATGAATAACATCCATCAACAATTTATTAATTAAATAATGAATAACTCATTTTCAATATTTCATCACGCAGCTCATCCTAGGCGAATTCAGGGGAATATTCTTGAGGTGATGTTGCGTGGTGTATTTATTGGAGAGATTTGTTTATTAAAAGATTCTGTTATTGATGGCCAAATTATTGGTGAAGCGATCGTGATTGGTTTTCGTAATGGTATTACGATTTTAAGCATGATGGGGAGTTCACAAGGTTATTCATTACAAATAATTGTAGTACCAACAGGTAATGCTTTTTCTGTCGCTTTAAGTCCTAATGTGTTAGGGAGCATGATTGATATCAAAGGCAATTCTTTATTACGTTTTAGTAATAAGCAAGAGATAGACGAAAATTTCTATTCATATTTACCTATTGATGGTCATCCTCCTTTATTTAATGAACGGCGTCCTATTACTGAAATATTTGAGTCAGGTGTTCGCGCTGTTGATGGATTATTGAGTTGTGGATTAGGGCAAAGAATGGGGATTTTTGCCAGTGCTGGAACGGGTAAGACAATGTTGATGAATATGTTTATCCGGTTTTCTCAGGCCGATATTTTTGTTATTGGGCTCATAGGTGAAAGGGGACGTGAAGTTACAGAATTTGTCGAGGAATTAAGAAAAGATAAACGATGCGAAAAAACAGTATTAATTTGTTCAACCTCCGATCAACCTGCAATAGAACGCTGTAATGCAGCATTGGTTGCCACTACGGTTGCTGAATATTTCAGAGAACAAGGTAAAAATGTTGTGTTATTTATCGATTCTATGACTCGTTATTGTCGCGCTCTAAGGGATGTTGCTCTTACTGCCGGCGAACTGCCTGTTCGCAAAGGCTATCCTGCTTCTGTCTTTGATAAATTACCCGCAATTTTGGAAAGGCCTGGAGTGACTTATAAGGGGTCAATTACCGCATTTTATACCGTTTTACTTGAAAGTGATGATGAGCCAGATGCAATAGGAGAAGAAATTCGTTCTATTTTAGATGGGCATATTTATCTCTCACGAAAAATAGCTGCTTCAGGCCATTATCCTGCTATTGATATTTTAGGCAGTGTGAGTCGTATTTTTCAGCAGATTACTAGCATTGAACAACAAAAAGCCGCATTAGAAATAAGGCAAATCTTAATGCGTTTGCAAGATATTAAATTGTTACAAGAGCTAGGTGAATACCGTATAGGTGAGAATGAATTAAATGATGTAGCGATCAATAAACAATCCGCAATAGAGGCTTTTCTTGTGCAATCCTTTAAAGAAAAAGCAGTATTTCAACAAACATTGAAACAACTTTATGCGCTTACCCCGTAATCAACAAGTATTGATTAACGCTATTGTTAAGCGTCAGCAAAGAATAGAAAAGGAACAACAAAAATATCAAAAATTGATAAAAGAAGCAGAAAATAAAAAAGAAGAAAAAGCATTATTAGCAGCAGCGTTAGAAAAAGAGATCCCCGCTTATGAAAAAATAGGGGTTTATTCCTCTCATTCTTTAAATCAACAAAAGCGTAAACAGGCCATTGTTTTAGCTTCACTAAATATTTCTATGACTCAAATTAAAGAAATAGAGCATGAATTAGAAAAACTAAAAAAAGGCAGTTTGATTTTAAAAAAAGAAAGAGAAGTTGTAATCAAAAAACAAAATAAAATAAAGCGTTATCTTGAAGGAAAAGCATTAGAGAAAGAGTTATATATTGAAAGATTAGAACAAAATGAAATACAGGAGATGGTGTTGTATGATGTCGATAAAGATAGATAGTCTTAAGTTAAATAAATTTTTAATCAGTGAGCAAAATAGCGATAATAAGGCTGTTTTTTCTAAAGAATTATCATCATTATCTGATCGTGGAGCACGTTTACCTCTTGAAAAGGGTATCTCTTCTTCTGAAGAAGACTGTAAAATAAAACAAAAATTAAATGAATTTTATAATCTTGAACATAAAGAGTTTATTGATTTAAAAAATAAAATAAAATCGGATAAAGCAATAGATAAATTAAAAGATAAAGATGAAAAAGATGAAAAAGATGAAAAAGATGAAGGTAATGACGGTTTAAATATAGAAGGATTACTGTTAACGCAAAAAAAAATATATTCACAAGTTTGTTCTCATTTTAAAAAAAATAAATTAGAGCAAAAAATATTAGCTGGTAATGTTAGTCATAAAAATAATCTTGTTAATGCTTCACAAACTAAAAGTAATTTAAGCTTCACTAGTAATTTAGAATCTAATAAGGAAAACGTTATTACTCATTCAGAGGTTAAAAAAGAAAATCAATTAATTAACAACAAGTTGAGTCTTTTAACTAAACATGAATACGATAATAAAAAACCAGGAAAATTAGAAAAAAAACACTATCTTAATAAACTAATCAAAAGTAATAAAAATCATAAAGAAAATAAACCTGCTATCAATGAACAAAAAGAGGGTATTGATAAAATCAAACTGCCATTGAAATCTGAGGAAGGTAAGTTAATTTCAGATAGTCTTGTGATTGAAAACAATTATTCCCTTACTAAAGGACGATTTTTAGAGAATAGAAGTGTAGATAAAAAAGAGCTTTCTTTCGAATTTGAGAGTGAAAATTTAAATATAGGTGATTTACATAAAGAAAAAATAAAAGAAAATGTCAATGATGTATCGATATTTAATAGCATAAAGCCTGAATATCAACAAATGATATCAGGAGCACTATTTAATAAAAAGTTACTTGATATACCTGTTTTTAGTCTTCTTCATAAAAAAGTATCAATGATATCTCAGCCACCTAGCATAACTTATGTTTTTAAAAAATGGGGTAATGAACTGCATCAAATGAAAATAAATTTTGATACAGATAGAAAGATACAACTGATTGCTTCTACTGGACGAGTTTATCAATCTTCTTTAGAGAATTTTAATCAATATCAAGGACGACTATCTCTTTCATTAGAAAATGATAATCATCATTGGCGTATTAATGAGGTAGATCCTTCTACTGATAATAATAAAGATGAAAAATAATAATGTTAGGATCTAAACATAATTTTAATGATAATAAAGATAGCTATTCAATGGAAATTTTATCTTCTTTATATCAATCGTATTATCCGATCTCTTCGGCTCATTATTTTAAGATAAAAGGTAAAAATACATTAGGTTCATTTACCGGGCTTGTCGCGGTTAACGAGATTATGGATAAAATTTATCCTGAAAAAAAAATAGACTGGGAGGTTGTTCCTGACTATTACCTCCATGCTCTTTTTTCACAGAAGTGTTCACAAATATTGTTTCCTTTTTCGAAAGAGCCGATGTCATTAACGGCAGATAATATCTGTTTAGGCGAACAAGAAAGAACTGATTATCCAGTTATTAATACTGATATTGGTGACATATTTATTTGTTCTTTTGAGAAATATTATGACTGGACATTATCCTCAAAAAATAAAATTACTGCTATTGCTCAATTTCAACTTGGCAATAGTGAAATGTCATTTTCATTGTTAAAAACGCTCTCTTTGGGCGATATAGTACTGATTGATAGTATAGATTTCTCACTCGTTATTGGGGAAAAGAAATGGATGTGCTATCAGTGGCAAGAAGGAGAAAATGCCGTGGTTTTAGATGAAAAATTACTTACTGATGAAATAAAGAAAGAAGAGCCAACAAAAAATACAGGTATAGCATTACAAGAAAATATCGAGTTGAGGTCGATTAAAGCAATTCCCGTTACGGTTTCTTTTTTACTCTCAAGTAAGATACTGCCAATTGAGGAAATTGAAGAATTGGCTCCGGGACAAAAAATTATCTTACCGGATAATACTTCTCGGCATATTACATTAATTGCTAATGGTGTTGCTATAGCTCAAGGCGAATTAATAAAAATAGATGAGCGATTCGCTGTAGAAATTCAACGCTCTTATTTACAGCAAGATTAAATATATGGAAAGTTCAACAACACTGATTTTAACATTAGCATTAGCAACATTAGCGCCATTCATTATTGCAGCAGGAACGTGCTATTTAAAATTTTCTATTGTGCTGGTGATGACTCGTAATGCTTTAGGCGTTCAGCAAGTTCCTTCAAATATGGTACTTAATGCTATCGCATTAATGATGGCTTTATTCGTGATGACACCAATAGCAAAAAATACTTATCAATATCTTATTGAAAACCCAATTGATGTAACTTCTCCTGATTCATTTGAACGATTTTCTGATGATGCATTAGGAGAATATAAACGATATTTATACAAATATTCTGAACCAGAGCTGTTAGATTTTTTTGAACAAGCACAAGGTAATCGACCTGATAGTTCTGGTGATAAAGAAAATATAGAGAACTCTTTGTTAGCGCTGCTCCCTGCATACGCATTAAGTGAAATAAAATCGGCTTTTATTATTGGTTTCTATCTTTATTTGCCTTTTATTGTTATTGATTTAGTTGTCTCTTGTATTTTATTAGCTTTAGGAATGATAATGATGAGCCCAATTACATTATCAGTACCTTTAAAATTAATTCTATTTATTGCTATGGATGGTTGGACTCTATTAGCTAAAGGATTAATTAATCAATATCTTGATCTTATGGCGGTAAGGTAATGGATATGGTTTATGCGGCAAATAAAGCCGTTTATTTAGTGATATTGCTTTCTGCAGCACCTATTGCCATAGCAACATTTATCGGATTGGCAATTGGGCTTTTACAAACCATTACCCAAGTACAAGAACAAACATTACCTTTTGGCGTAAAGCTTGTTGGGGTTTTTGTCTGTTTACTCGTTACGATGGGATGGATGGGAGATAAAATATTAGTGTATGCAAAAGAGATGATGACGCTAGGATTAGCGGGATAAATACAATGTTAATTACTTTTAGGGTATATACAAGTTTATTTAGTTGATCTTTTTCTACTTGTTGCAAGATTATTCCCTATTTTTTCTTTTTGTTCCTTTTTTAAATAGTCGAGTACTGAATAGCCAACTATTAAAATATATCATTATATTTTATATTGCCATGGGAATAAGACCAAGTATCATTATTATTGATGAAATAAGAGATGAATGGGAAGTCGTACTTTTAAGTGAATTAGTTGTTGGTATTTTTATTGGATTAATTTTTGCAACTCCTTTTTGGATTGCTTCCGCTTTTGGTGAATTTGTTGATAATCAACGAGGGGCTAGTATTGGTGATACAATTAACCCAACCACCGGGATTGAGTCTTCGGAATTCGCGTCATTAACTGGGTTATTTTGTGTGGCTTATTTTTTATCAACAGGTGGTTTGACCCAACTAATGACGACGATAAAAGATAGCTATGATGTATTTCCTATCGGTTATTTTAATAAAGAAATTGGTTACTCATTTGTTGGTCATTGGCTTAATTCAATGATCCGCACTGCGATTGTTTTAGTTTCTCCCGTTTTGATTATTATGTTTTTAAGTGAAGTTGCGTTAGGCGTTTATTCACTTTTTTGTCCCCAATTAAATGCATTTTCTCTGTCATTGTGTATAAAAGGGATTATTGCATTTATGTCATTACTCCTTTTCTTCGCCTCTGCGATGACCTCAGAACTTTATTCGTTTTTTGATAATAGATACTTTTATTCGATTTTTATGAGTATTTATCATGGCTGAAAAAACAGAAAAACCGACGAAGAAGAAGCTCGATGATTCAGCGAAAAAAGGACAAAGCTTTAAGAGTAAAGAATTAACATCAGGGCTTGTTTATCTTATTGGTGTTATGTATTTATTTCATCAAGTCGATTTAGATGAATTTAGTCTTTTTTATCAATCTATTTTACTTCATCCAACAAATATTACTTTAAAAAGTTATATCGATGTTATATCAACATTATTCTTTGATATTGTTTTACCAATACTTTTAGTCACCTTTTTATCTGGTGCAATTCCATCTTTATTTAGCTCTCGATTTAAACTTGCTACTGAAGCAATTAAAATTGACCTTAACCATATTAATCCAATCTCTGGCTTTAAAAAAATATTTAGCATAAGAACAATTAAAGATCTTTTAAAGACATTATTATTTATAATTATATTTTTAGTTACTTGTTATGTTTTTATTATTTTACACGGTGAAGAAATATTTATATTATATCGTTCTAGTTTAAATGTTGTTATTGATAAATGGTGTTCTCTGGTTATTAGTTTTATATTTATATTTTTTATTCTTTCAATACCTATTCTTATTTTAAATATTATTGCTGATTTCTTCCTCTTTATGAAAGATATGATGATGGAAAAACATGAAGTTAAACAAGAAAATAAGAATATGGAGGGTGATCCTGAAATAAAATCAACACGTCGACAACTTCATCAAGAATTACTTGATGAGCCAATGAAAAAGGTGATCCGCGATTCATCTGCTGTCATTGTGAATCCAACTCATGTGGCTGTTGGTATTTATTTTGATCCTGATAATGGGATTATGCCGTTAGTATCACTGAGATGTATTAATGATAAAGCACTCGCTGTGAAAGCTTATGCTAAAAAAGTTGGAACTCCTGTTATTCGCTATCCTAAATTGGCGAGAAAAATTTATCATAAATATCATTTGTTCGAAGTTATGATAGATCAAGATTTATTGGATGTTATGGATATTCTTATCTGGCTTAAGAGAATAGAGATTGAAGGTTTATTGAGAGAAGAAATGGATTATATAAATAATCAATAAATTCACCTAATTTATTTTAATTATAAAAATAATGTATTTATATTTGTAAATATAGGCGTGTGTTTTATTAAAGTAATTAATTAATTATTCACTTAGAATTTCATTATTAATTATTCATCATAGATGAAAGGATTAACATCATGTCAGTATATGAAAAAATGTCAGAAAAAGAGCTTGATCAATTAGCAAACTATATTGTTTCTATTGTTCAAAATGGGGCATCACTTAAGGATGAAGGCGCTATCCCAGAAGGATTTATGGAAGGGATTTATTCATTTGCGTATGACTTTTACCAGAAAGGAAAACTGGATGAAGCAGAAGCTATTTTCAAATTTTTATGTCTTTATGATTTTTATAATGTTGATTATATTATGGGACTCGCTGCTGTTAAACAATTGAAAAAACAGTATCAAGTAGCCATTGATCTTTATGCCTTAGCTTATTTAAATGCAAAAAATGATTATCGCCCTGTATTTTATGCTGGCCAATGTAATTTATCATTAGGAGATAAAGAGAAAGCAAAATATTGTTTTGATCAAGTTTCAAAAAATATTAAAGATCAATCAATGAAAGAGAGAGCTGATGTTTATTTAGAGTCATTAAAAGATATTCCTCTTGTTGTTTTAAATACAGAGAAGGAAGCACAGTATGATTAAGGTTAATAATGAAAGCACAACACTATCCACACCTTTAGTTTCTAAAGAGGTAGATAAGGTTACTCAAGATACAGTACAGCAAGCACAAAGGATTAATTCTGCAAGTGAGCAGATTGTAGCATCACAACTTAAAGAGAAAGAAAATAATTTTACGGCTCCTTCCCTTCGTGTACCTCTAGAACAAAAAAAGAATAGCCAAAGAATTAATATTAAAGATGATGCACAGTATAAGATAAATGCTTTTTCTCAACAAAATACAAAAAAGAACCGTAATTTTATCGATAATAATAAATTCGAATTAGGAGAAATGATATTAAGTAACACTCATAATGAAGATAAAAAATCAAATATTCTTGCTAATGAAAAGCATCTTTATGATCCAACAGACACTGATAAAACGAATATATCTCAAGAAAAAAATTATCATCAGTAACTTCAAATCCTACCTTACCGAAAAATAAGAAATCAAATAAAGATTATGATTTTTTATTTTTACAATTATCTTATCAGAATGTTATTCATCAAAATGTATTAGAAAATATTAAAGAGCCAGATAAACTTGATTATTATATAGATAAGCTAAATAAATTATCTAAAGGTATTGATGGATTAAAAGATCAAATTAAACCTGTATTAGATGAAATAAAAAATAATAAAGAGGCTTATGTTGATTATTGGATGGAAGTTTATAATCAAATAAAATCCAATAAATTCCAAACAGCAGGTGAAGTTATAAGCTTCTTAAAAAACAATACTATTCCTAGCTCATTAATCAATGAGTTACTTTCAGGAAAGATTAAATCTAAAGGTGATATGGAAAAGTTACTTGAAAAAACATTTCCATTTTTAACTTTGCCTGATGATATTTCTAAATTATCTTTGGATGAAATAGATAGCTTATATGAAAAACTATCAAGTTTCTTTGATAATGTATTTAAATATATGCCTTGTGTCTCTGTAAATGAAGAGAAAATTACATCACATAAAGATGAGTTAAAGGCATTAATAAATAAAAAAGAAAATGAGTCAATAAAAAAACAATTAGAACAGATAAAAGAAACATATAGAACATTGACGATTTCTCAAAGTTCATTAGAGCTTGAAATCATGTCTGACTCATTATCTGGAATGGCGTTATTAACATTTTTATTGGCTAAAACTCGAGAACTTACATTAAAAGTAATGTTACAACGCTCTGAAAGTGAACAGAAATTATTTGATGAAATGCGAGAAGTGACAGAAAAATCACTTAAAGAAAAAATTGAGGAACAAAAAGCTCAAATAAAAAAACAAGAAGAAATTCAGTTTTGGGCTGGTATTGGCTTAAAAATATTAGGTGGGTTATTAGCCTTAGTTGCGGGGATTGCATCTATTTTTACCGCAGGTGCATCAATGGCACTAATGGCTGTAGCGGTTACCTTATTTGTTGCCGATATTGCATTAACTGTGGCTGATGAAGTCTATCAAGCGATACATGATAAATCGTTTATGGATGAAATTATGCAACCTATCTCTGATGCTATTATGACGGCTATCGATAAAATAGTCGGTTTTCTCACAGATGTGATTAATAGCACACTTGATGGATTAAAAGGATTAGGTATCGATAAGAAGATTATTGAAGAAATGAAAAATGCAATGCAAGATAAATTAAAAATGGCCCTTAAAATTTTAATTACGGCCATTCTATTTGTTGGTGCGATTGCATTGAGTTTTATAATTGGGCCTGCAGTAAAAGGTCTAACTAACGTTGCAAATAAAATTGTCAATCAACAAATAAGAGATACATTAAAACGTGTATTACATGATGCTCTTGAAGCAATGATGGGCAAAATGATTAAAGAAATCATTGTGCAAGTTTTTGAAGAAGCAATGGAGAAAATTAATAAATTACTTGCTAAAGATATTTCAAAAAAAGCAAGTGTGATGTTGAATAGAAGTGTGGTCGCTTCTAAATTAGTAAACTCAACTGCAACTAATGCCGTAAATATTTATAGTAGTGTTATTTCAGCTAAGATTTTGCAATCTATGGCTGACAGTAAAAAACTGGAAGCTATATTAAACCTTATCCAAAAATTAATGGATAAGATAATGGAAAGTTATCATGAGAATGTTGATACGATAACTGAAATTTTAAAAAATATGAGTACAAGCTCATCGATTAGTAATAAAGCAAAATCAGATATGATAAAAAGTATATCTATTTAACAATAATCCTTTGTGAGACTTTAATATGACTATAAAAATAAGTAATGACCATGTAATTAGCCAATATAATATAAAACCTGATGATCTTAAAAAGATGAGAAAACAATTGATAAGAATATGTTATATAAAATAATTGAACCTAAAATAAAAAAAATGATAAATAAAGTTATAGATGGAGGAAAGCCTATTTTAAGTGAGCCAAGAATTAAAAAGCCAGATATAAAGTCTATTTTAAAAGAATTGGATGTCGATAACGATAATGATATTTATGATAATATTAAAACAGAAAATTTAGGTTCATTTAATTTTTTATCTGACGACATGATGAAATTAATTAATTTGATTGTTAAATATTTAGAGTCAATGATTAAAAAATTTGAGGCATCCCGAGAAATGGGGGTTATGCTGATGAATGTTGAATTAAATATGGCCAATCAAATTAAAGATAATTTAAATAAAAAAGCCAATATTATGATAGGGGCTGCCATTACGAGTGCAGGTATTTCAATGGCAATACATGGCATGGGGGCGTTTGTTTCTATTAAAGGGATGGGGCAAAATCTGGTCGGACACTCTAATCCAACTATGATAACGGGTAATCTAATTAGCTCTACGGCAGATCCTTTAGCGCGAGTTGCAGATCAAAATCTACAAGCTGATGGAATTAGACTGGATGGGGAGCAGAAAGTTTTAGAAGCTAGAGGAAGTGTCAATAATCATGTCATTAATAATAATAATGATATGCAACGAGAAGTGACTGAAATTATAAAAGCACTATTGCAGGCCATTGAAGCGATTATTCATGCACAGCAGGATGCGGCATCTACTATTGGTTCTAATGTAAAAGGATAATATATGTCTAATGCTATTCATTCAGGGATGCATAATATAGCAAATCATTTGACACCACATTCTTCTCCTCAAGAGGGAGTATCTATCTTAAAAAAAGAAACAACTTTTTGATGATATGGAAAGTTTAGTAAAACATATCAAACGAGAGCATAACGATTTTGATCTGGATAATTGGGTCTATTGTCATCAGTTAGATGGGAAAACAGAAAGAGAAATTTATATTTCTCTTTCTGAACACTATGCAAAAAATAGTATTGACTATCAGCAGTGTTTATCTTCTGAAAAAAAGTTATCTCTAGAGATACAAAATGCACTTTCAACGAGTGGTTATCCGACTGATTCTTTAAGTGATTTCTTTCAGGAAGTAAAACAATCTATCGTTGCGGGTAAAAATGATTATTTAGATATTTTAAAAGTCATTTTTTCTAATTATATGGATTATGTTAGAGAATTAAGAACGACAATCACGTCTTTATCTCAGTATACAAAAGCAGGGAAAAAAGATGGGCATATTGCAGTCAATTATAGTGATTTTAAAAAAGAATTAGAGAAAATTAAGATAAAACATCAGGAAAAATTAGGTAATGATGCCTTTTTTCATATTCAGATACTATTTGAATGTAAAAATGATCATGGCTTTTTTCGTCATGTTGATAACCAAAAAATACATTATAAAAATAAAAATCAGGTTGATAAAGCAGTACATACTATAGAAAGATTACTAAAGGACATAAAAGGCATTAAAATAAAAAAAGAAGAATGCTTATCTGAAAAGAATAAAGATATTAATTTTAAGTTTTTTGGGAGTGTCGATTTTGATGATATTAATAAATTTATTAATAATATAGATACCACTATTTCTATAGAAGGTATATTATCAGAATCAGAAATAGAGAAAAAAAGAAAAAACTTATTTCAGAAAATACTTCCTTATTTGGTGTTGTCAAACCAGGTTTTGATATCGGTAAGGAAATGATTAAAATAAGAGAAGATAATGAAAATAGAAAGAAAGATTCAAAATATAAAAATATTTTACAAACTGAGTTTGATTTATTTAAAAAATCACTTGACGTATTAGAAAAGAAAATAAATTCTAATCTTGATGAGCTTTCTAAAAAATTTAGTACAGCAAATAGTAATTATGATAATTTTGTGAAAATAGTGAGCAGTACAATGAATACATTATTAGAAATGGCAAAAGGTTTTTTACGTCAATAATAATATTAGACTTTAGATAAAATAGTAAAGCAATGCTGTCAATTAACATCATTCTTATATAAGAAGTTAAAAAATAATATTTAGCTGGCATATAAGATATTTTTTCTATTGAAATAATATAAGAGGTTAATGTTATGGCTACAGCTATTTTCCCTATGTCTCATCAGTTACACAATATAAAGAATAAAAATCATAACGAAGATAATATGATTCATTTAAATAATAATAATTCTTTAAATGATATGGAATTTTTATTATCTGATATAAAAAATGAATATAATAATATTTATCTCGAAAATCCAGATAGTTATCGAAAGTTAAAAGGAGTAACAGAGACGGAAAAAGTATATTTTCTATCTGAACAATATAATATAAACAATATTAATAAAGATAGGGCATTAATTAATACTAGAAGTACTTTTCAAACAATACAAAATAATCTTTCTGTTCAAAATCCCACTGATTCATTAAATGATCTGTTTGATAATGTTAAGCAATCTATTATTGCAGGTAAAAATGATTATCTTGATGTTTTAAAAGATATTTTCTCTAAATATATGGAGTATGTTAGAGAGTTAAGAGAGATATTATCTGAATTAGGTAAGTCAACTAAGGCTGGAAGTAAAGATGGATATATCAATGTCAATCTTGATGATTTAGTTAATAAATTAGCAATATTAAAAATGAAAATTGATTCGTCTAAATTTTTTAGTTTATGGATGTATTTCTATAAAGAAAATGATGGGCGATATTATAGAGTGATTAATAATGAGAAAATATATTATCCCAATAATCATGAGGTGGATAATTCGGCTATGGCATTAGAAAAGTTACTTAATCAAATAAAGGGTATTAAATCAAAAAAAAATGATAACTCAGCGACTGTTAGACCTGATATATCTTTTTTATTTGATGTCAGTTTAGATTTATCGGGATTGGATAAATTAATGGATTATTTAAATAATATACCAGTAGGGGGAAACGATATGTTACAAACAGAGTTTGATTTATTGAAAAAAACATTAGATTCCTTTGAGAAAGGGATTAATACTAATCTGGATGAACTTTCCAAAAAATACAGTGCGGCGAATAGTAACTATGATAATTTTGTGAAAATTGTAAGTAGTACTATGAATACATTATTAGAAATGGCAAAAGGTTTTCTTCATTTTTAATTTTATATAGAGTATATATTACGGATAATATGGTTATTTTAAGGATAAAAAGAGCTGATACCTAATAAATATCAGCTCTTAGATTTAAAAAGAATGATCTAGATTAGAATTTATATTCTACACCTAACCAGTAATTACGACCATCTTCCATATAACCTTGAGTATATTCATAAGATTTATCAAAAAGGTTATTAACAGAAGCATTAGCAGAAACACCACCACCAAAGTCATAATCTAAACGCAGATCAGTCTTTGCATAGCCTGCTAGTTTGTCATTTTCATCAATACGGTTATAAGTCCAGCTTTGGGCTTCTTCCATAATGGTAAAACGAACTTGCTCAACAGGAATAAATGTCATCCATATGTAGGCTTTATGTTTTGGTAAACCTTCAACATGTGCCACTTGTTTTGGATCACTGTGAATATAGCTGTAATTTAAGCCTAGCTCTAACCAATCTGTCACATTGCCTTTAGTACCTAAATCAAGCCCAATATAATCAACACGTCCACTATTTTGATTTTGGAAGAATGCGTTGCCACCACGATAAACGGTGTGTGCCATAATAGCATCACTAACACGGTTATAGTAAATGCTGGATTGGTAACCCCATTTATCCGTAATGTGTCCTTCATAGGTTAAGTCGAAAGATAATGCGCGTTCAGGATCTAAATCTGGATTGATGATCCCTTTAGAGCCATCTTTGGGTTTTTCACTTGTGTAACGTTCTTTTTGTGTAGGGAAACGGCTACGATCAGACACAGAAAAACGTACGGTATCATTATTGGTTAATGAATATTTTGCCATCATTTCCCAATTAAAGGCCGTTTGTTTGTTATCATCAGCGCCTTTGTCAGTCTCAAGGCTATCGCGCCAGTCGTAGCTAATTGCACCTACTAAATCAAGATCGTTAGTGACAACCCATTGATATTCTGTGGCTAAAGACCAGGTTCTGTCTTTATAACGCATCCAATCACCATGTTTCTCTTTTTGAGAGCGGTGAACGTCATCTTTCCAGTGCGCGGCGAAAGAGAGTAGATCATTTTCACGAGTATCGATGCCTAATTGTAATGCGGCACCTGTGCTGTAGTCGTCATAGTGACTGTAATCAGGTGCATCGCCTTTTTTAGGGTACATATAAAGGGTATTCTCAAACTTATCATGATACGCACGGCTTTGTAATTTCATACCATCCGTAATTTGAGTGATCCCGCTATAGTAATAGCTTTCTTTATTGTAATCTGGCCATGCCCAATATTTAAATTTACCTTTACCCAATGTTGATGGTGGGCTATTTTTTTCGCCGTCTTGTTTTACATAAGTCAGAGTATATTCATCAGAAGCGCGTGGTGTCCAACCCACTTTGATCATGCCACGTTTATCATCTGTTGTTGAATTATCACGACGTCCATGAGTTCCCGCTGCCACATTATTTTCATCAGCACCAGGAATTGGTGTAAAACGTTGTTTTAATTGGCTACCACTGATTTGAATAAAGCCTAAATCATTACGAGCACCTAAGCGTGCATTCATATTGTGTGCATAATCAGCGCCACGAGCAAAACCTTGAGAATAAGCAATACTGCCTTCTAATGGTTTTTTCGGTGTTGCAGTCGTTATATTAATTGCCCCCCCCATTAAGTTAGGGCCTTGCAGTAATGAGGTATAGCCTTTGTTGACTTCAATGCTTGCCAGATCGTTAGTGGTAAAACGCGCTAAATCTAAGTTACCATCGTAAGGAACATAAGTGGGAATACCATCAAAAAATACAGGGACTTGGCGACTATCAAAACCACGTACTTTAATCGTGTATTCATTACGGTTGCCTGATTTTTGCATAACAACACCAGGCAATGTTGCAATGGCTTTCGCGGCATTCACTTTATTTTGTTCAAGCATTTGTTCTTGCGTTAACACGTCAGGATTTGCCGCGATAGGGCTACTCCAAACCGTTAATAGATCAGGTGTCGATTGTCCATAAGTCGTGTCAGCAAATACAGTATTTGGTAATAGAGCAAGAGATAAACAGTAGCATAGAGGTTTTAATTTCATCATTCCAATCCCAGTTTATAATCTATATATAATTATTTATATAACGATATTCGTAAAAATAAATGAATAAAAAGAGCACTTACACGTTGGTAAGTACTCGAGCTTGTTATAAAACAAAGCGACAGGCTTAACTTAATGAAGATCAGCAAAGAGATTTCTCTATGCCACGACAACCATTTCCTTGTTATTGACCTCATTATTATTGTGCTGTTTTTGTTTCTTGTTGATTAAAAAGGTAAATACTGACTTATCTCTAAGCCATTATTTTTATTTTAATCTTTGGGGTAAAGACGAACTTTAATATCCGTTGGTGGTGCATAATAAGGCGACGACGTTATCATTAATGTAATGCCGGTTTGTGCGTATTCTTCGATAGTATTGAGGTTAATGCCACCAGCCACTGAAAGACGGCAATGAGGCGCAATGAGAGGCGCTTCTTGTTGTAGCTGTGTGATATCTTTAATAGAGAATTTATCGAGCTGTAAGATATCAGGCTGTGCTTTTAACGCTTCTCTAGCTTGTTCAATGTCATCAGCTTCTACAACAATACATTTTTCAGGTGCTGCTTGGCGTAACTGCTTAACGTGTTGTGTCCAATTGTCAGGCTCTGATAGAAAACGACGATGATTAGCAAAGAGTAAGATAGTTTCAGAACAACCTTGGCGATGAATAACACCACCGCCCGCCAGTACCGCTTGTGTTGCCAGCAATTTGGTATTAGGAATATTTTTACGTGTACATGCAATTTGTCCATGAGGCTGATAGCGGTGGTAAATTTCCAGCATTCTCGCTATATAATCACTCACACCACAGCTCCACTCAAGGACGTTTTGTACCACCTTCCAACCTTGGTGCAGTGCATCAGCACGACCTTCAGCGGTGATCAAGCAATCACCCGCATCGGTAAAATCGCCATCTTGTTGATGCGCTTTTACGACTAATCCTAATTTTTCTAATAAGCGACAACCCAGCATGATCCCACTGACACAACCAGCTTTACGGCGTGTAAAGGTCATTGTGCCTAATCGATTGCTGATATTTAGCGCTCGGCTGGTGAGATCGCCATATTGGATATCTTCCATTAACAAATTATCAAGAAAGGTATCAGGATAATAAATCATAGAGTTAACTCACTTTCTGGCACCACATCCCAAGAGACCATCGCCCAATCACGGGTCGGTGAAATCAGTGAAACGCTTTTTTCAATACTTTCGTGATAGTAATTAGTTAGGCGTGTAATTTCATCTTCACTTAAAGGCCCTACTGAAAAATTAATACCCTCAATAAATTGTTCAAGGTTATTGAAATTGCTTTGGCAATTACGGCTACGGATATAGTCTACTTTAGGATGAATGCCCATTTGATTTAGCATATTCACAGCATAAATGTATGTTGGAAGCGTAGGAACCTCTCGACCCAGTAAGCGAATAATGCGTTGATCAACAAAGGTTGGCGAAACAGTGTGAGTGGTATAAACACGTAAATTAGCTTGGCGGTTTAGTTTTAAGAGTGCAGCTTGTAAATCCATCACTAATGTTGATCGTGAAGCCACTGCGATATCACAACGAGGAAGCTCATCCCAGCTATCTTCCCATGAGCAAGTGATAAATTCTGCATGGTTGATACCTGCTTGTTTAGCTCTACGTCTAGCGACCGTTAACATACCAGTACTGTAATCAATACCAATTATTTTCTTAAATTTATCTGCCACATGAATGCTGATAGAGCCTGGGCCACAACCTACATCTAATAGCGTTTCAGCACCGCTAAAATCCATCATTGCACGAAATTTTATTAGATAGGGATCGTTAGGGTTGGCACAGCTCTCTGCCATCTTTTCGGCACGTTTATCCCAATGTTCAGGCTCTTTTTTGGTTCTTTCTGCCTGTACCATGTGGTTTTTATAAAGTTCAGCAAAATCCGTGGTTTCAATTGTGTTCATATGCTTGCCTATGGTCATCTTTATTATCAGAGTAGGCGTGAAAATGCGCCTGAATATCTGTTGGTTGTACACCATAAAGGTGCGCTAAATTGTTGGCTGTCAGCAAAATGTCAGGTCTATCTTGCAAAACAGGCACATGAGGTGTTAGTAAAATGACATCATCTGCCAAAGAAGCAGCATGTTGAGGGTGATGTGTGGACATAAAAATACTGATCCCTAATGCTTTTAATGCCTTAACTTGGGTAAGTAGTTTTATTTGGTTACCAAAGTCAAGGCTTGCCGCGGGCTCATCCATAATCAGTAATTTGGGTTGCTGTACTAATGCGCGTGCAATTAATACCATCTGTTTCTCACCACCACTAAGAGTATCAAAAGTTCGGTCGGCAAGATGAGAAAGTGAGAGCATTTCTAAGGTTTCCATTGCCATGGTTTTATCTTGCGAACTTGGCGTAGAGAAAAAAGAGAGATGCGCGCCTCGCCCCATCACAACCATATCGATTACATTGAAAGAAAAAGGAAGGTGAGTTACTTGAGGAACATACGCCATAACTTTAGCAAGTTCTGTTGGTGACCACTTACTTAGTATTTTACCCGCAATATTAATCTCACCATCAATACAAGGTATGAGTCCTAATAAAGTTCGCATCAGTGTCGTTTTACCACAACCATTGGCACCTAATAAGCAGATGATTTGCCCTTGTTTGATATGAAAGGAGAGATCTTTAATTAAGGTTTTGCCTTTGTAGCCAATCGCGAGTTGGTTTGTCTGTGCAATGATCATGAGCCTTTCCTTGTTCTAAGTAACAACATTAAAAAGAATGGTGCACCAATGGCAGAGGTTAAAATACCTAACGGAAGTTCAAGGTTGGCAATAGTACGGGCTAATGTGTCAGTGATTAACAGCATAATAGCACCGACAAGTAAGGAAATAGGGAGTTGATGATTGAAGTTAGCACCCACTAACAATCTGACAATATGAGGGACAATTAAGCCTAGCCAGCCAATAATTCCTGCAATAGAGACAGCACTTGCAGTGATTAATGTCGCTGACAAAATAAAAATAAGTCGGGTTACTTCGACATTTAAACCTAATGCTCTGGCTTCTTCATCAGATAAACTGAGGATATTCATACGCCAGCGTAATAAAATTAGAGGGATAAAACCCACTAACATAAGCGGCGCAACAGAAATTAGATCAGAGGCGGTGATAGCTGAAAGCCCACCTAAGAGCCAAAAGGTAATTGAAGGCAGTTGAGTATAAGGATCGGCGAGAATTTTCATTAATGAAATTGCTGAGCCACATAGTGCACTGATAGCAATGCCAACTAACACAAGCGAAAGCACGGGATCATGTTGTTTAGCAAGTCTCGCAATAAAGTAGACTAAAGCAACCGTTGCTAAACCTCCCGCAAAGGCGAAAAGTTGAATCGACAACATGGATTGCCCAAGAAAAATACCTAATACCGCACCCACCCCAGCCCCGGATGAAACCCCAAGAATATCAGGAGAGACTAATGGATTACGGAACATGCCTTGATAAGCAGCACCAGCAATCGCTAATCCTCCACCTATTAAAATTGCCGCTAGCACTCTAGGAAATCTTATTTGCCAGAAGACGGTTTCAGTGCGGTTATATTCTATATTCCCCGTTAATTTATTACTGACTAGAGTCCACAGCTCATTAGTAGTAAGTGAATACTTACCACTTGTGATCGCAATTAACGCGACAACGCAAAATAACGTAATGAGAAGCGTAATACGTGCAGATTGATTCATAAATACCCCAGCAATTGCTGACCTTGTTCTGCACTTAATTGTGTATGGTAAAAATGAGCAAAGTAATTTTGTAGATCGTGAACGGCTTGCTCTTTTATTCGTGTGTCAAAATGGCTTTGTAATCGACGCATCCCCATTAAACGGTTAATACCCGGGGGACCATCTAACCAGCCAAATGGTAAGCCTTTAAACAGTAACACATTGTTATTTTTAACAGCTTGAATGCTTTTCCATACAGAGCCTTGCATAATTTGCTGATAGGCATTTTCATCTTGTGTGATGATCAAGTCAGGATCCCATATCAACAGTTGTTCTGGTGAAACATCTGTTAACCCGGTAAAATCAGGAATATCAACCACATTTTCAAAGCCTAATGCTTCAATGGCCTCAGTATGAATAGAGTGTTTTGCACCTGTTTGTAACCCTTTAGCACCCCGAGCGAGATAAAAACGTGGGTGGGTGTGTTGTTCACAAGCAAATAAGGCTGCATCACTAAGATATTGCTCTGCAATGAGTGCTAATGTTTCTGCGCTTTCAGCAACGCCTAATAAAGCGCCAGTTTGACGCAATTGGGCTGGACTATCTTTTAATGTGCCATCAATTAACACATAAGGCACACCTGTTTGATCAGAAACGCGTTTTGCTAATGAGCGATAGGTTTCATCTACATTTCCACTATCAATAATGATATCGGGTTCTAACGTTAGTAAGGCTTCTAAAGAGAGGGTACTTCCTCGCCCTGATAAGCGCCCTAAACGAGGTAATTTGCGTAGTTCATCTGAAAATAAAGAGCTTTTTTCTAAATTAAGAGAGGAAAAACCCAATAATTTTTCAGGAGCTAGTGCGAGCAACAATTGGTCAGTAGGAGGACCTGCGCTGATCACGCGATGGATCGCAGTTGATGCTGGAATATGACCAAACTGTGCTGCAATACGTGAGGTTATTGCGGCTCTTACCGAATGTGGAAGTGCAGATAATGTCGCAATGGTGGTGAGGTAAGTTAGAAATTGCCGTCTATGGATTGCCATAAGTTCACACTGTTTATTGTTTTATATTGGTATCGTTATTTCATTTATTATACAGCGAAGAATACTATATTTCCTTTGGCTTAAGTCAAGGGATAGTCAGTCAAAATCAAATCTAAGCACACATCTGAAAAACTTTATTCGAAATAGTGTGTAACCTAGGGCTATAATCAGCGTTCTTGGAAAAATAAAGCGCGTATTAATACGAATGTTTTTGGATAGTTGCGGTATAAAATGAAGAAAAAACGCCCCTCATTACAGGATGTAGCTTCACGTGTTGGTGTCACCAAAATGACGGTTAGTCGTTTTTTGCGTAACCCAGAACAAGTCTCTGAAGCTTTACGAGAAAAAATTGCGCGCGAATTAGATAGTCTTAATTATATTCCTAATCGCGCTCCTGATATTTTATCTAATTCTACCAGTCATGCGATTGGGGTATTGCTACCTTCTTTAACTAACCAAGTTTTTGCCGAAGTTATTCGTGGTATTGAATCGGTAACAGATAAATTCGGTTATCAAACCATGTTAGCGCACTATGGATATCGTGCGGAAAAAGAAGAAGAACGTCTGCTTTCATTGCTCTCTTATAATATTGATGGGCTTATTCTTGCAGAAAGAACGCATACGCCAAAAACAATGAAAATGCTAGAAACAGCCGGTATTCCGGTCGTGGAAATCATGGATAGTGTTTCGCCTTGTTTTGATTCGGCGGTGGGATTAGATAACGTTGAGGCTTCACAACAGATGGTCAGTGAAATGATCAAGCGTGGCTGTAAACGTGTTATTTATCTTGGTGCAAGACAGGATGAACGAACCCTAATGCGTTTAAACGGTTATGAGAAAGCCATGCAAAATGCGGGTTTACCTACGGGCAGTGTAATGACACCGAAAAGTTCGTCATATTCGCTAGGGGCAGAGTTATTACATGCTGCACGCAAACAATACCCTGACTTAGACGGACTTTATTGTACTAATGATGATATTGCTATTGGTGCTATTTTTGAGTGCCAGCGTTTAGGTATTTCAGTACCCAATGATATTGCTATTTCAGGCTTCCATGGGCATGACGTAGGGCAGGTGATGACGCCTCGATTGGCGAGTATCTTGACCCCCCGTGATGAAATGGGGCAACAAGCTGCAGATTTATTGCTTAAACGCATGAAAGGTAAAATTGCTCGAGGGCAAGTTATTGATGTTGGTTTTCGTATAATTAAAGGTGAAAGCATATAACAAGCTAACTAATTGATAATATTAAAGTTTAATTTTTTCGAACCCTATTGTTATGTCAATAACAGTAGGGTTTTTTTATTGTATATCTTCTACCTTTTAAGGTTATCACTCTTACTTTGACAGTGAATTAAAAGTGAGAAAGGGCGTAGTTAGGTCAGATATTTTGTTGTCAGTTTGTAGATTATCTTACTTTCATTTGAGAGTCGCTTCACATTTTCACTTCTTTGTTGATCTTCATTGTTGTATTTACCTTGTTACTTCGGATATGTTACCCGTAACAGTTACGGGTAACATTACAAAAAAGACTTAATATCTGTCTTAAAGGAGCATTCTATGAACGATACCCAATCCCTACACCATGTTTTTATCTTAATGGGGGTATCAGGTAGCGGTAAATCTGCGGTCGCAAATGGTGTGGCACAACGTACAGGCGCCGCATTTTTGGACGGTGATTTTCTCCATCCTCGCTCAAATATTACGAAAATGGCATCAGGTCACGCTTTAAATGATGAAGATCGTAAACCTTGGCTACAAGCGTTAAATGATGCCGCATTCGCAATGCAAAGAACTAATGATGTTTCGCTAATCGTTTGTTCTGCATTGAAAAAACAGTATCGCGATATGTTACGAAGTGGCAATCAATGTCTGCACTTTTTATATTTAAAAGGCGATTATGAACTGATTGAAAGTCGCTTAAAAGCACGTAAAGGTCACTTCTTTAAACCTCAAATGCTAATCACTCAATTTGAAACTTTAGAAGAACCAACCAAAGCTGAAAACGATGTGTATGAAATCGATATTTCAATGCCACTTGATGATGTTATTGAAAGTGTAATTAATAAAATAAATTCAGTGACGCATGGGGCTCTTGAAGGGGAAACAGTATGAGTACATTAACGCTTGTGCTAACTGCGGTTGGCTCGGTTCTATTATTACTCTTTTTCGTTATGTATGCGCGTTTGCACGCATTTATTGCGTTGATGATTGTTGCGATTGGTGCGGGTATTTTCTCAGGAATGCCACTTGAAAAAATCACACAAACCATGCAAAACGGAATGGGGGGAACATTAGGCTTCCTTTCTATCGTGGTCGCATTGGGAGCGATGTTCGGTAAAGTACTACACGAAACTGGGGCGTTAGATCAAATTGCAGTCCGATTATTAAAATACTTTGGTGAGAAACGAGCTAACTATGCATTAGGTATTGCAGGCTTAATTTGTGCATTACCTCTGTTCTTTGATGTTGCGGTTGTTCTATTAATTGGTGTTGTATTCGCAGTTGCTCGCCGTACTGGTGGCAATGTGGTAAAAATGGCTATCCCTCTGTTTGCGGGTGTTGCAGGTGCTGCCGCCTTCTTATTACCAGGGCCGACACCCATGCTGTTAGCTGACCAAATGAATGCGGATTTTGGTTGGATGATCTTAATTGGTCTGTGTGCGGCTATTCCTGGAATGTTATTAGCGGGCCCTATCTTTGGTAACTTTATTAGTCGCTACGTTACGTTAGAATTACCAAAAGATTTAACTGAGCCCAGTTTAGGCCAAAATAAAATGCCTTCTTTTGGTTTTAGCCTTGCGCTTGTGCTATTGCCTTTAGTATTAGTGGGTTGCAAAACCATTGGTGCGCGTTTTGTCGAGAAAGGCTCTGAACTATACAATATTCTTGAATTTGTTGGTCATCCATTTATCGCTATTCTTGTGGCTTGTTTAGTGGCTATTTATGGTCTTGCCATTCGTCGTGGTATGAGCAAAGAAAAAGTGATGGAAATTTGTTCGGCTGCCATTCAGCCTGCGGGGATTATTTTATTAGTCACGGGGGCGGGTGGTGTCTTTAAACAAGTGTTAGTCGATTCGGGAGTTGGTCCAGCATTAGGAAATGCTTTAATTGGTGCAGGTATGCCAATTGCAGTGGCATGTTTTATTCTTGCTGGTGCAGTACGTGTTATTCAAGGTTCAGCAACAGTTGCTTGTTTAACTGCCGTTGGTTTAGTTTTACCAGTGGTTAATGAGTTGGGCTACAGTGGAGCTCAAATGGCCGCACTATCAGTATGTATCGCGGGGGGCTCTATTATTCTTAGCCACGTTAATGACTCAGGTTTCTGGTTATTTGGTAAGTTTACGGGTGCAACAGAAGCACAAACCTTAAAAACATGGTCATTAATGGAAACTATTCTTGGTACAACAGGTGCTGTTATTGGTATGATTTTCTTCGCTTTTCTTTGATTTTTTATCTTTTTTTAAAATTATTAGCGCGTTCTTTGACGCGCTTTTTCATTGCAATAAATGACTATCAAATATGACAGAAAATACTTAGTTTCCCATTAACCTATAGGCTTCTTTATTCAGTGGGCAAACGAAGGCTGTCATATCATGGTTGACTATAATTCACTTTTTATCAAACACACGGATTGCAATATCCACACTATTACCCTCATTCGAGATTCTATTTTAGTATCCAGTAATAAGTTGCAAGATAAACTCAATTTGCTTGATGAAATGGAGCATCTCTTTAATGAGATGTTAGATAACTCTCAGTCATTGGCTCAATTTTTAAATGAGGTTGATGCACATTTTACGCATAGCAGAGAAGAGATAGACAAATTTTCAGGTTGGTTAAGAAAAATTAAAGATAGTGCTAGCAATATCGATAGGCTTTCAAGTCAGGCGAATCTTTTATCGATTAATTCCGCAATTGAAGCGGGGCATATTGGGCGTGAAGGTGCGGGATTCTCTGTATTAGCTCAAGAGATGAAAAAATTATCATTAGAGATTCAACAACAAGCCTCTTCTATCGCAACGATTAATAATAATTTGGGGACGCGTTTTATTCCCGTTAAAGAAACGACAGAAAAAAACCAAGAGCAGGTACAACAAGTTAAAAAATTGGTTGTAGAAGGGCATCAGAATTTAGCGTCATTATCAGCACAAGCCAGTGAGCTTAAACATCTTTTTACCTTTATGTCGATGCAACAATTTTTTAATACCGTCAAGCTAGATCATGTTTTATGGAAAGAAGCTATTTATATTCATTTATTAAATAATGATGATGAGCTTTGTGTTAATCAGCATACCGAATGTCGTTTAGGTAAATGGTATTATCAAGGTGAGGGTAGAAAGTTTGCAGGAAAAGACGCTTTTCGTCGTTTAGAAGCACCACATAAATTAGTGCATGAATGTGGGCGTTTAGCATTAAAAGCTAATCTTGAAGGTGATGAAGAGATCGTCACAAAATATATTGAACAAATGGAACAAGCCAGCGTTGATGTTATCAAATATGTGGATGCCTTGTTAGATTCATTTGTAAATTAATGGCTTTAAAACTAAAAGGAGCGGTAAGCTCCTTTTAGCTTATCAAGACTCTTGATGTTAACTTTTATTCATCAATGTGGTGAGCTGGCTATAAAGTGTATTGGCACTGCTCTCGTACCCTTCGCGAGAAAGATGTACACCATCAGGTTCTTGCTAACTCATACAGTGACCATGCTTTTATCGAGCATTCGCCCCCCATGTAATCACGCCAGTCCCAAAAAAGGGTTCGCTCTTGTTGTGCCACTTCTTTTTGAATTCTGACAATATCACTGAGCCATTGCGGTTGTTGTGAACGGCAATCAGGGGCCTCTTTATTTTTGATGGAATCAGAAGGCCCTATTAGTAAAATTGTGCTATTAGGCGCTTGCTGGCGAATTTGGCGAATCTTATCCGTAAGCTGTTGGCGATAAGCGCTCAAATCGAAGGTGTTATTAAAAGCTTCATTTGTGCCATAAGCCAAAATGACCATATCAGGGTTTAATTGGCCTAACGTTTCTGTCCATTGTGTCCCCCACTTATCCATCATATTGATTGTGGCACCATTAATGCCTAATGAGGAAAGCATGACACCTGGTTGTTGATTGGTGATTAACCAACCGCCAAATTTAACGGGTTGGCTTTTGCTAACCGTAATACTGACTGGAAAAGTCATCGTTGTTGGGTTTGAAAACTGCCATTTACCTTGTGTTTGTGATAATGACAGTATTTTGCTTGTTGATGACTGCACATTCACTTGTGCTGTAGTTGGTGCTTTATAGAGTGCTTGTAATTGATAACGTTGTTGAGTTACTGGGTTTTCAGATAACTGTAATTTAGCCCATTTAGCTTGCGGTTCACTAATAAACCCTCCTAATGGAAAATCTGGATCGTTATCTTTTCTGCTTGAAAGCAGTGTCCATGCTTTTTTATCACTCTGATACTGTACGTTAGCAATACGTTGACCTGCAATGTTAGTTGGAGGAATAAAACCAATGCCTCCATTACCATAGTCGGCCTGAAAACGTTCACGTAACTTACCACTGAAAAAATCAGCTGCAGTATGAGAATCGCCTAGTTGAACAATATGCACAGTCTGACGACCTTGCTGTAATTTTTTAACGAAGCCCGCAAATTGAGGATCGTGATAGTTGTAAAGTTGTCTTGAGCCATCAGCAGGTAATACTGTGGGGGTAGGTAACTTCACTGCTTTTTCAGTGTCTTGGTTACACGCCACTAAAAGTGACACCAAGGTCAGTATAATTGAGCTACCGACTAAGGTTTTACGCTCAAGGATGTGCGCTAATTGTTTCATTTGCAATAACCGTGTTTTTATCTTTTACATCATCGACGGCATCATCTTCTTTAATTTCTTCTTGAAGATGAATACGTGAGAATACGTGTTGAGCAATAATTTGCTGACCTTTTAAGCTAAAATGAATGCCATCACCCGCTCTTAACTTAACACGACTACTACCATCGCCCATATAATCAGAATAAATATCTTTTTCATATTTAAACATATCATTGACGGAAAGGTAAATTTCGCCCATTTTCTCAGCTTCTTCACGGTAAAGTTTATCAAGGTATGCCATACCTTCAGATAACTTCGGTTTTCGCATATTCGGTGGCCCAACCCAAATAACCGTGACATTATTCTGCCTGGCGTTCTCTATAATGCTTGCAATGCGCGTACGATAAGTCGATTCCCATGCCTCACTGGCAAATTTTAAGTAACGCCCTCCACCATCCGGTGGCATATCCCAAGGATCATTAGGGCCTAAAAAGACAACTAGTAACTTGATGGAATTATCACTGGCTAAACGTGTCGCAATGGTTTGTGGCCAATTGAAAAAGCGTGGGTATGCAAGTCCAGTACTTTGCTTACTTAAATCTATACTACTGATGTTGTAATTTGTTTGCAGTTGCCGTTTCAGCAACGGTGCGACGCCTTGCATCATTGAGTCACCTGCAAATAAGACTTTATCCTCTGGTGATAAGGTAATTTCTGTTTTGGGGACGATAGGTTTTAAGGCTTCTAATGCTGCATCAGAGATGTCTGTAACAGAAGGATAAGGTAATCCTCCCATGGCTTGTTTACGCTCTAATAATTGCGGGAAGCGTTGCGTCAATTGAGTTGCTGGTCGAGTGTAACCATTAAAGAAATGTAAACCAACCGCAAAGCCCTCAGGAAGTTGTTCTGGCGCGGAGGTTTGCACTATGGGTTTTGCCTGATTATCAGGGTGATTAACTTGTAGATAATCCCGATAACTTTCTACAGCAATAAATACGCCATCACGCAATTGCCCTCCTACTTGCCAAGCATAATAGTGGGAGAGCCCAGACCAAGGTGCAGGGCGATGATATTGTTGTTGCCAAAAACGCTCTAGTGATGTTTGGTTTAGCCAAATCAGAAAGAGGGTACTACACAGTACCATTAAGGCAACTTTTGCTGTCTTTTTTAAGTTTGAGCAGAAATCAAAAGCTGGCATAAATAAATCCTGGCACCCCATCTGGAGACAACATAAAAATAATCGTGAGGATCAACGCAAGTGGCAGTGGGTAAACATACCACGGTACTCTTTTCTCAAGACGAGCCACAATATCTCTTAAAGTCACAAAGCAAGGGTAAAGTAAGAAAAGCCCCCAGAACATAAAGAGTGTTAAGCCTTCAGCTTGTAATGATGCCCAAGCGCCAGCACTGAAGAGTTGCTGTATTAAGAGTAAGGCATCTCCCACCGTTTGACTGCGGAAAAATATCCACGCAAAACAAACAAAATGAAACGTGATTATCCATGACAACAGCATGTTGAATGACGATAACGCACTTGGTGGCGCCTCTTTCTTCACAGGAAAGAGGCGGTGTTTAATATTTAATAGCACCACACCAATCCCATGAATAGCACCCCAAATAATAAAGGTCATTGCAGCGCCATGCCACAACCCAGAAATCACCATGGCGGCAAAGGCATTAAAGTTCTGCCTAATCACCCCCTTACGATTTCCCCCTAAAGGAATATAGACGTAATCACGAATAAAGGTAGATAGACTGATATGCCAGCGACGCCAAAAATCAGCCAAATTTATTGCTAAATAAGGTGCATTAAAGTTACGAGGAACAACGAAGCCCAATAATAAGGCGATACCCGTGACAAGATTGGTGTAACCCGAGAAATTGAAATAGATATGCCATGCATAGGCATAAACTGCCGTCAGCACTTGTCCGCTTTGTGCTAAATCAGGCGCATTAAATACGGGATCAACATAGTTTGTTGAGAACCAACCACTCAACCAAAAGAGTTTTGCGATAGCCAATACAATCAGCATGATCGCCCCTTTATAATCAATGATTTTTCGGGTTGGTGCTTGAATTTGTGGGAGAAATTCTTTAGCACGATTAATCGGACCTGCTACGATACTCGGGAAAAAGCACAGATAAAGTACGACATCTAAAAACGGGGCTTTGGGGATCTCTTTTCGACAAACAGAAACCACATAACTAACGGAATGGAATATATAAAATGAGAGCCCTAATGGTGCAAGTAACTCAATTAGCGGTAGCTCAATGCTGAGTCCCCATTGTTGGAATGCTTGTGTCAGCGACTCTTGGAAAAAAGAGTAATACTTAAAGGCGGTGAAGTAGACACCCACCAATAATCCTAATAGCCAATATATGACTTTAGAAGAGGTGTACTTAGTTAATAGGTTTGTTAGCAAATAAATAAAGAGCGTATAACTTAATAAGATAATCGCAGGACGATAGTCTGCATAAAAGAGAAAAGCATAACTAACTGTAATCAGTAGAATATTTTGGATCTTAATGTGCTTTTGGAAGAGCCAGTATAGAATAAAAAAGCTAACAAAGGCTCCGAGAAACTCGAATGAAAAAAAATTCATAAATGGCTCTAAGGGTGTGATTTAAAAGTCATACCAAACGTGTTACCCCATATATTATGAATTCTAAGCCGGCTTTCAATCAAAAGATTATCTTATGATAAATAAAAGCCACTTTTCTCTGGAAAGAAAAGTGGCTTTTTGCCTGATGAAAGCCTGTTAAGGCTTAACTATCTTGTTTCGACTGCAACTGAACTTGAGTGATCAGTTTTTTATTTGAGTCGAACATTTCGGTCAGATATTTGTTATAACTTGAACCCAATTCTGAGTAACCTTTCAAGTCAGTGATTAACTGGCGAGAATCAAGTTGTTGCTGCGTCATTCTTTGCTGTGCTCTTGAGGAGCGCAATGAGTTATAGGCGCGGTGCGTATTAAGATTACGCATATAAGCAATCACTGAGCCTTCAATATCAGGGTAGGCAGCATAGCCTTTGGTTTTCCCTGGCACATTATTGCAAGACTGACTCCCACATCGCATACCGAATAGATTGTTATTTTGTTGTGCCAATTTTGATGTTCCCCAGCCTGATTCTGTTGCGGCTTGCGTTGCGACAAAGTGTGTCGGAATAATATCAACGCGAGTCAGTAACGAATCCCAATTCACTTTTTTAGGGCTGGTACATGTGACGCCATAGTATTGACAGATTTCACGCAGTTTTTTTAAATCTGCGCTGCCCCAGTGCTGGGCTTTACGTTGAGCAGTTAACCACTCACGATCTCTCATTATCTTATTATTAACATTGTCAATAATAGGAACTATGACATTTAAAAACGCTTTCTTACGCTGTGTTCCCGAAGGATATCTTTTCAAATCTGGCAACGGTGTTGACGTGCTTTTGAAAGAATACGCCTGCAGTATATGGGAACTGCTGGTACTGGTTGAAGCAAAACTTACACCAGTAAATAGTAGTGAAATCAAGAAAGCGAAGACGGCACTTGTCCTCATCAATTGAGAGGGCATTGCTTCTCCTCGTTTAACTGGATAAAAATCGAACGAATACTAGCAAATTACTTTTTTCATAGCTACAAATTATCGCCTCACATTAGGATAACTACGAGTGATTTGTTAACTAAATGTATAAGATTTACTGGAACGCCTCGTTTTATAATCGCTTTTCCCCTTTAACAAAAAGTGCTTTTTTTACTCAAACCTTAAATTTTTCTTATAAAAAAAGATGTGAGTTAACCTAAATTTAGCACAATTAATAGTGGGAAATGTGTCATTTTTGTTTGTTATTTAGTCAGTTTTTGTTGTTTTTGGTCGAGTTTTATTATCAATTTCACGTGCTTTTTCTATCAAATCAGTAAAATCCGCTTCACGCCAGTAGGTTTTGGGATAAGGTAAATTTGCCATTTGCGTTGTCGGCCAAAGCTGAAATTCTGCTAATTGTTCTAAAATATAACCAGAATAAGCACTAGGTAATGTGAGGTAGTGTGGGGATGCTGTTTCCTCAAAAGGTAACACCGGATAACGCCTATCGGAAATATGATAATCACGCATTAAAACTAAAAACTTGTCAGGAATTCGTTGCTGACTATCCCACCATTGCCCATCAATCACATCAAACCATTGTTGTGTTAATTGACGAGGTTGAGCTTCTAATTGGTAGAGCGCAGAAGGAATGATGCCCTGCATTGATTGATTATAGTGTTCAAGGCTGGTGGCATGGCCATTTAAGATCAACGTAAGGGAAAGTCGGGCGCCAATTAAGTTAGAATAGAGATCTTCGGGCGAAAAGGCTGAGATCCCTTCGGAGAATCCTGGCACAGAACGAAATCCATACCACTGTGCAATTTCATGCCATACCGCGAGGCGATAACCTAACCGTGCCGCAAGATAAGCACTTAAGGTGTAGCGTTCTAATTCGTTTTTAGGAGGCGTAAATGCGTTAAAGTGGATTTTACGTTGTGCTAACTCATCACTTAATGTTAGCGTCCACTCTTGCCCTAATTTGGGATAGATATGGCTAAAGAGATAATAAGTGTAATCCGCCGTATCACGAATATGGGCGATATCAAGAAATCCCCCTTTATGGGAGTAAATTAAACCTGATTTTTCACTTCCTATCCCTAATACGGCTGCTGTACCTAGCCAAAAACTATCGTTATAACGATGATGACCTAATGTCGAGGCTTCAATCACATTATCAATACGGTAAAAAGGCACGGGAATTTCAAATACTTTGACTTTTAAGTTATACCCAAAAGCACAACAAGGTCTTAAGCCATTAGGTGCTGTTAGCGGTGCGGGTATTTGCCAAAGCTGTGTTGCTTCTTCGTGGGTAACACTCTCGAGATTGGCATGCAACGATTTAACAGGTGTGACTTGAGTGCAACCTGCAATAAATAAGAAGAAGACAATGGTGTTGATAAAAAGAAACCGCTTAAACATCAAAATGCTTCACCTACTTGAAAATAGAATCCTGTACTTTCTTTACCTATCCCAAAATCGAAGCGCACATTCATACGTGGTTTAAATTCAAAGCGATAACCCACACCAACACTGGGCAACCAATGGCCTTTGCCTAAATCACGGGCTTGGTCGCTCAACGTACCCCCTCCCACCCAAAGTGCAATGCCATGGCGCCAATCGAGTTTTTGACGGTACTCAACTTGGGTTGAAAATACGTGATTATCTTGATAACGCCCTTCATAGTAGCCTCGCATTTGGTGCCCATTACTCAATTTAGACAATTGACTCCAAGGTATATCACCCGATGTGAAGCGTGCATAATTATCAAATGCTAATACCGCAGTATCACTTAAAGAATAGTAGTAGTTATATTGCATCTGTGTCGCATTAAAGCGGTTATTACTGCCAGTATCCGGTGAATAATGGGTATAACTGATATCAAAAGCCTGACCTTGATAAGCATTCGGTAAGAAATCGCGACTATCGTAAGTAAAGCGAACCGTTAATCCCGAGCTGGTTGAACGCAAAGGTAAATCACGTGCATTCATATAGTCTTTAAAGGGATTATCTGGGGTAGCAGCTTGTAGGTTGGAGTAATCCCATCCTAATCCTATATAGGTGTTTTTGGTAATTTGGCGCAGTAACGTGGGCGTTAGACGCAATTCTTGAGAGCGAAATTCACCGAAATGATCTTTTACACGCCCTTCGTGATAACCCTCACCCCAATAATTGGTAGGGACATTATTTAATGTTCCTGTAAGATAAAAGCGCCAAGTATCATTTGCTAAATAGGTGTAGTTGCTAAAGGTCATGCCAAAAGCACCGGTTGATGAACCAAAGCCACTTAATGAGAGAGACGAGATTTTACTATCAGGGCGACTATCGGCTTGATAAAGACCAACAAGGGCGATGCCTACACCCAATTCTAGCTCTGGCGTATAAAATGGGCCCGGCAATACGCCCCAGTCGATAGTTTTACTACGGTCGAAGTTATTTTCTCCCCCTAATCCAACTAGCCATTGGTCTATTTGTTGTCTATCGGGAAAGAGTTGAGCTTGTGCTGTATGCGAAATAAATAGGCTGGCAAATGCCAGCCCAAAAATAAAAGGGTATTTAACCATTAAAAACGGAACTCACCTGAAACAAAGAAGCTATTACGATTATTAAAACCAAGCTCAGTAATCACATTAAAATTGCGTGTCACTTCTAAACGTGCGCCTACAGTTTGATTCCATTTATGAGCAAGATGTTGTTCAACGTCAAATTTGACGTTCCCAATTCCTTCTAGAAAATCAGGATTATTCATCATGTCATTTAGTTTACCTGGTAGATGTAATTTACTTACATCTCCTCTAAAACGTTGAGTAATATCTTGGTACATTGCACCTGTCCACACCTGTAATTTGGTATTACCTTGGCCGGAAATCAGTGGTGAGAAAACAAACTCATAACCCACACGAGGTGAAATCACTAACGCTTTAATATCACCATCTAAAATATCTAAGTTTGTTTTAGTGTAGTTTAAGTCAAAAGTACCAAAAAATTGGTTATAACCACCGGCTAAAGTAAAACCAGCACCATAGGTTTTACCCTTAAAATCAAGTTCAAATATCTCATCTTTAGCTAAGGACATAGGAAAGCCAAAATCCATAGATACGTCATTTAAGACTGTTTTTGATGTTCCTTTTGTATAACCGTATAAGCCATATACATTCATAAAAGGGAAAACCCAGCTATCCAGCTTGAGCATATGAGTTTCACTTTTTTCACGAGTATGTCCTACATCAACTTTAACAACATCACTCATTTCTGGCCATTTACTGGCATCAAACCCAATCTTATCCACAATAATATCTTGGCGTAGATTCATATAGCTATAGCTGGCACCAAAAGGCTCTGGAATATCATAACCGCGGGCACGAGCTTCATCGCCCCAAATGGGTAAAACACGAGATTGGCTTGCTGGGGTACGTGTATCTAACGAACCTTCATTATTTAATGCGGTGCCACCAGATTGGCTCACACTTAAAGAGAGCAGTGGGCGATCGCTATCTGCGTAAGAAAAGCCAGTCGCAAGAAGAGAGGCGGTTAAAACCACCTTATTTAAATTGGAAAAGTTCATACATAACCCACAGAAAATTAAAAAAGTAAGTAGTAAAAGAGTAGTGGAAAATTTTAAACTTTTTCTAATTGATGGTCACCAGCTATAAGTGCGATATACAGTAAGAGATACTTATATTTCGCATTACTGTAGTATTATTAAGAGATTATTAAGTAAATACCCTTATTTTCCCTAAGAAAATCTTAATAAAACTAGTCGATTAAAATTATAAAAAAGAAATGATAACTCTTCTTTTAATTATTACTGTTTTATTTCTCTCGATATTACTGATGAAATTAACATCGAAATAAGCTATTTCGGTGATAAACCGTTATGATAATAGTTGCCTTATATGGACTCTTTTAATAAAGGAACGTTATGACTTATCAAGAGCTTTATCAGTACGCTATTTTTATGCTGTCTCGTCGTGATTACAGTACAAACGAATTGCAACGCCGTATTGAGCGCAGAATTCGCGAAACAGAGAAAGATTCACCAACGGCGCCAGAGTGTTTACCTCAAGTGATCGAACGCTTACTTGAAAGCCAATACCTTGATGATAATCGCACTATTTATAGTTTTTTTCGTGGTTATTTAAATAAATCCTATGGGCCATTACGTATTCGCCAAGAATTACGCCTAAAGGGATTTCCTAGCGAAATTATTGAACGTGTATTAGAAGAAACAGACACAGATTGGTACGCACTCTGCCAAGAGGTCAAAGAGAAAAAATTCGGTACAGCTAAACCCAAAGACTTTAAAGAGAGAGCCAAGCAAGTTCGCTATCTACAATATCGTGGATTTACCTCTGATTATATCAATGCGCTGTTTTAATTGATTAACGTAGTGTCATTGCAATATCAGCTAATTTTTTATCATTATTTTTTTTAAAATAGACCTTTTGATGTAAGAAAATATCAAAAGGAAATGGTGAGCGAATAAATTGAACCTCATCATTTGTGATCGTTGAAATATAATGAATATTTTCAGGCATAAAGCAGTAACCCGCCCCTTCATCAACGCAGTGCAAGACATCCGCCATCTCTGTTAAGCCTAAAGTATGATATTGATAACCTTGATTTTTTAGCTTATCTAAAATCGTTGAAAATATGGGGTTTTGCAAAGTACTGCTTCTTTGTATTAAGGTTTCTTTGGCAAAAAATGTTTTGGTGTTGGGATATTGTTCAAAGAGTTTTTTACTCACCAATAAGCCGACTTTTTGTGTGCATAAATTAATCGTATTAATGTTTTTATGAGGATAGTCAAATTCAAGAGAGGAAATAACAAGATCAAACTCTTTATCAAAAAGTTCTTCTTTAATATCATTAATATAACCATCTTCTAAAGACAGGCTATATTGATTGTTTTTTTGTCGGATCTCCAACAGTTTTGTTTTTAAGTCAGGATAATAAAGACCATCTAATTTAATGGAGAGCGAGGTTTTATCCTCATTGGGATTCATTATCTGATTTTCAATTTTTCTAATTTTTTCATAATAGGGATATAAACGATCATAAAGTGTTTTCCCCGCAGGGGTAAGATCCATTCCGCTTTTGGAGCGTTTAATCAGTGACTTACCTATTTGGCTTTCAAGTTCGTTAATCCCGTGGCGTAGTGCGGATGGGGTAACATTGATTTGTTTTGCTGCTTTGACTAGGCTTTGACAAGTTGCGACGGCAAAGAACTGATTTATTTTTCGTGAGAAAAACATGCAGGCGTTCTCCATATTTATTTATATATATCTTACGAATAAATAATCCTCCCAAATGGAATCGTTATATTGATATTTATCAATAATCATTTTGGTGCGACTAAAAATGAAAAAAGGATAAAGAATAAATTAAAAAAATAACAATACCGACTAATATTGATAATAAATAAGCGTATTTTTGATAAAAATAAAATCAAATGATTAATTGTTTTTTATTTCCGTATTTTAGTTATTAATTGTCTCTTTTTTTCTCAATCTTTTTTTTATTAAAAACCGCAATCAATCTATAAAGAATAAAAAAACTCAATATCAGGTTATAAAAAATTCAATTTTCAATTCTTATTTTCTTGGTATTTTAATTTTCGAGATGAAACGACGATTTTATTCTCTTAATTTTAAATTAACTTATATTAGGAAAATATTTAATGAAAAACATTAATACACTTTTAAAGAAAATGAATTCTGATACAGTGGAAAATATCACGTTAAATGATCTAGCTCCCTTATCACTTCATGAAATCCACTCGCTGAGTGAAGAGAAACTTAGTTGGCATGAAGCAAAAACATTATATAAAGAAGCTCAAGAAGCTGCAAAAATTAATAAATTAAATGAAGCTCATTATTTAACACGTAATAATCCACAAGTACAAAATGCCGTGGTTTTAGGTATTCAACCTCATGCTACTCAAAGTAGTACGTTAGAAAATTGGATCCCAAATCGAGACAACCACTATGTCGATTCTAAATCTGTGGCATCGATGTTTTCACCTGCGGGTTATTTAACTGAACTTTATCGTGAAGCAAAAGAAATACATCCTGGTAGCCCAATGTATCGTCTTGATACACGTCGTCCTGATTTAGCTCAATTAATACTTTCTCAAGACAATCTGGATAAAGAAGTTTCTACTCTTTCTTTATCAAATAAAATTCTTACTACCGCACTGCAAAATAAATTAGGTAATGATAAAGATTTATTTCAAGAACTAGCAACAACTCGCGTAATGGGTGAAAATCCTTATCATCAGCCTTATGAAACTATTCGACAAACATTATTATTACGCGATGGCTTGGTTGATAAATTAATAAAGGCTAAAGATTATCTTAATATTTTAGATACAGAATGGATCTCAACGATTAATTCATCTATTTCTCCTGAATTATATGCTATTTTAACAGAATTAATCTCTGACGATAAAATTGATGAACTAATAGAGAAAAATTTCGGAAATAAAGACATCAGTTTAAAGAATAATTTAAAGTTCTTATCAGAATATTACTCTATTTCAGAAGAAGAAATATTACCATTATTTAATATGCTTAAAGTAAATAATGAACTATCTGCAAAAAGTATGCTGGTATTAAATAAGATTATTCGCTTACATAAAGCAACAGGGATCTCTATTGATAATCTATATATTTTAATTAAAACAAAAAACAATGATAATAATATTGACTCTGAGGTTATTCGTTCTATTCTTCATGTACAATATATTATGGAGAAATACAATATTAATATTGAGCAATCTATAGTACTTAATGGTGCTAATATTAATCATCAAAAATTTAATAACTCTTTATCGCTATTTGATATTTTATTTAATTCTCCTCCATTAGGTAAAAGTAAATTTATTGCAGATAATAAAGCACTTGATTTTAATTCATCATCTCCAGATGATATTATACGTATTAATACCTTAAAACGTGCATTTCATATCGATGATATTGGCATTGTTGCTATGTGGAAATTAGCTTCTGGTAAAAAAACGGGATTTACTTGTTCTATAAAGAATATATCACTGTTATATCGAGTATATTTATTAGCAACAGTACATAGTCTAGATATTTATTCTCTTTCTTTATTACTTGATATGTTACCTGAACCTTTCAGTAAACCCATTAATGAACAATCTTTATCAGATGATGCAGGTAATTTAATTTATACAATAGATAATTATTGCAAGTTTATCAAAGAGTATAAGTTTAGTATTCCAGAACTATATTCAATGACAGCTAAAAAATATGATTTATCTTATACTAAAGAAATGGAAAGACTCTTTAACGAGTTAATGAAATTTAATGATTTTTATATAGATGAATTCACCGAACGGGCAATTATACCGTGCTATTTACCTATACTAGGTTATCATTTATCCCTTCCTTCATTAAGTGTTGCCAATGCTGTATGGAAATATCTCGATAGTAATATGATATTAAACTTATCTATTGATGATTTTAGAGACTTGGTAAGGAAGGATGATAAAACATTAGAAGATAAAAATAAACTTGTTACTTATATAAAAATGTTGTGTCAAATAATTTCTATATTTACTAAGTTAGGATTAAATGAAAACGAAATAAATATATTGGGAGAAAGACGTTTGCTTAATTATGAATCTATTCTTCCTAATATCAAATCAATAAAAGATATATCTGAATTCCATAGTTTTTATTTAGATAAAATAAATAATAAAGACGAGCTAATTAACCTTTTTATCGGTTATGGAACTGTTTCAATTTTATCAAAGGCATATGGAGTCTCTGATGAGGTAATTGAGCAAATTATTTCTTTATTAAAACTGGATGATGAAATTAAATTTGATAATATCAAAGAAATCTCTAGCTATATTGATATGGTTAAAATATTTAACATCACACCAAATAACTTTAATCTATTAACTCAGTTAAAATTTTCTACAAGTGGGAATAAAGAAAAAGACTACTTGAATTGGGATAGAATTAGTAAAATTTTACAAAGCGGGCTAAATGCTCAACAAGTTATTTTACTAAAAATAAAATGGATGAAAAAGAGAGTGTTGCACTTAGTGCATTTTATATTCATAAGTTTAATGAATTAAATTTAGTAACTAGTGATGATATTTATCATTATTTACTGATTGATAATAAAGTTTCATCTGAAATAAAAACCACAAAGATAGAACAAGCTATTGCAAGTATACAGCTATATATTAATGAATTTTTATCTTTGGATATGAAAAATACTAATTCACTTATTAAGTCTCGTCAGTTTTTTATAGATTGGGATAAATATAATAAGCGTTATAGCACTTGGAGTGGTGTCTCTTTATTAGCTTATTATCCTGAAAACTATATTGATCCTACAGTACGTATTGGTCAAACTAAAATGATGGATACGTTGTTACAGTCAATCAGTCAAAATAGTATTAATAGTGATACGGTTGATGATGCATTTAAAACCTATTTAACTTCTTTTGAACAAATTGCTAATTTAGATGTGATTAGTGGTTATCATGATAGTGTGAGATTAGAAGATGGGCACATTTATTTTATTGGTTGTAATGCATCAGAAAAAGTAAGTTATTATTGGCGTAGTGTAGATCATAGTAAAATAAAAAAAGGAGTCATGGCAGCAAATGCTTGGACAGAGTGGACTAAAATTGAGAATGGTGCTAACCCTTACAATAATTTAATTCGTCCTGTTATTTTTAATAATCGATTATATGTTGCTTGGATTGAACAAAAAGAAACTGAAAATAAAAAGTCTGAGAATAAAGAAGAAAGTACATCTACACCAATTTCTAAGCAGACACGATATAATTTAATTTTATCACATATCCGTTATGATGGTACTTGGAGCTCACCTATTGATTTTCAACTGCCTAATAATATTATAGATAATGAAAAAGGAAATTTTCATTTAAGCTATAACGAAGAATTAGATAAATTATATTTTTTAACTTATGTCACAAGTGATATCTATAAAGATGAAAATAAAGAGTATCAAGTTTACTCTATTGATAATGAAATGGTGTTTTCTAATATATCAGATTTAAATGGGGAACATGCAAAAAACATTTATATTAATGTGAAGTCTGAATTTGATTTGAGTAGTGAAAAACTCACTAAAAATATTAATAATAAATTTGCATTGAGAGGTAAATTAGCTTACTCAATATCTCACGATCCTATTGATGATATAAAAACAATGGAATCTCAACATGTCTCTCTTTCAGGAAGTTTAATTAATGGTGTCAGTGTAGAGTCGAAAAATAAAACATTATCTTGTTACCTTTCTGCTTTTGTTAACTGTAATATTAATTATGGAAATTTTGCTCCTGCACCTATTAAAGATATCTTTAACGGTTTATTAAAGAGTGGTTCTCTATTAGAGGATATTGTTTATACTTCAGGTAGTGTTGGTAAGTTGACAACCTTGTCTTTTAATGGAAAAACTGATTTTAGTTATTATTTAGGTTTTGATGTTAGAAAAAATATAATTTACTTCTTTATTTACGATAATATAAAAGGTGCGGTAATTAACGGTTTAGATGTTAATAATGGAGAAGATTATAGCGTAGAACTGTCTTTTTTCACTAAACAGTCAAATAGTTTATTAAAATATACATCGAAAAATAAAATTGCCTTTACGCTTTCTAATGAATTAGGCGATTTCTCGTTACAACATTTTCTAGATAAAGAAGCACCAAGATTTCTTTTTTATGTTTCGGGAGAAATAACGAGTCAATTGCTTATGGGAGAATATGGGAAAGGAATATTTTACCCATTAACTATTAGTGATTTAAATATAAAATTATCTATAGTGATGACGAAATGGTTAATGATATTAAGATAACATTATCTTCTAGTCAGGATAATAAAGTCACCTATTCTCTCGAACAATGGTCTAACGCCAATACTTCTTTAGTTGAGGGTAGTAATAGCTTCAATAGTAAAAATAAAGAGCTTAAGCTTGATGTTCCTCAGAATGCATTTAATGACAATGGTGAGTTAATATTAACTGCGGATGTAACAGCGGTTAATAAGAACCAAAAAATTATTGCTAAAAGCCTATGTTACTTTAAAGTCAGTGAATTAGAACATATAAATGAGAGTGTTATTAGCTTAAAAACAAATCAAAAGCATGCCCAATATATGTCAATGACAGTGGCAAATGAACCTTTGTTAGTACGTTTAAATACATTATTTGCACGTCAATTAGTCAAACGTGCGAATAACGGAATTGATGCTATTTTAACGCTAAATTCTCAGAGACTGCCTGAACCCGCTCTGGAAAAAGGCGCTGATGTACCGATGGATTTTAATGGTGCGAATGCTCTCTACTTTTTGGGAACTGTTCTATTACACCCCGATGATGTTAGCAAATGTGATGCTAGAAGGGCAAAATTACGACGAAGCTAGTCGTTGGCTACGTTATGTGTTTAATCCAAATGGTTATATTGATAACAATACTCATACTCATCGTGTTTGGAATTCACAGCCATTATTAGCGGATACAGCTTGGGATCATGATCAACTGGATTCAACTGATCCTGATGCTGTGGCACAAGCTGATCCAATGCACTATAAATTGGCTACATTTATGAAGTACCTTGATATTCTTGTGGCACGAGGTGACAGTGCTTATCGCCAACTTGAGCGTGACACACTAAATGAAGCTAAAATGTGGTATGTACAAGCGCTGAAATTATTAGGAAATGAGACAGAACTATTAGAGGACGATGTGTGGTCAGCACCGACATTAATTGATGCAGCAACCATAACACATCAAGCAAAACCTTCTGTTAATGATGAGAAAAAAGAAACAACATTATCACGCACAGCAAATACCTTAACTTCGCTTTTTTTACCACAAATTAATGAGAAGTTAGCGCAGTATCGAGACACGTTAAAATCGCGTTTATTTAATTTGCGTCACAACTTATCGATTGATGGGCAATCGCTGTCATTACCAATGTATGCAACACCAGCAGATCCTAAGGCACTGCTAATCACCGCAGTTAATCAATCGCAAGAGGATGGTGTATTGCCGAAAGTGATGATACCGGTTCAGCGTTTCCCTGTGATATTAAATAGCGCAAAATCAGTCGTCAGCCAGTTAATACAGTTTGGTAGTTCGCTTTCTAGCATCACTGAGCGTCAAGATGTGGAAGCGTTGTCAGAATTACTAGCAACGCAGGGTAATGAAATTACTCTCCAAAATATCAAGTATCAGCAGAAAACGATTGAAGAGTTTGCTTATAACGAAAATTCATTACAGGATTTACGGAAAGGTGCACAAATCCGCTATGATTATTATAGCAAATTATATAACGAAAACATTAGTGCAAAAGAAACAAGAGCACTAGCACTTCGCGTTATGGGCATGGGATTTACGACAATAAGTCAACCATTTTATGTGGGCGCGGGTATAGCGGTTTTAGCACCAAATACGTTCGGTATGGCAGTGGGGGGATCAAATTATGGTGGGCTACTTAATGCAGTAGGTACTGGATTCCTTAGCGCTGGTACCATATCTAATATGGCGTCAGACATTTTAAGTCAATCTGAAGTGTACCGTCGTCGTCGTGAAGAGTGGAAATTATTACGTGATACAGCACAATCAGAATTAAAACAATTTGATGCACAAATTAAAGCATTGGGTGTGCGTAAAGAAGCGGCTAATTTGCAATTAGGACTTCTGATGCAACAGCAAGTGCATATGCAGGCACATTTAGCGTTCTTACAAAATAAATTTACCAATAAAGCGCTGTATAGCTGGTTACGCGGTAAATTGATGGCGATTTATAAGCCATTCTACGACTTGGCTGCCTCCCGTTGCCGTATGGCAGAATCGGCTTATCAGTATGATTTAGGTGAAACACAAACCTTTATTCGCCCAGGGGCATGGCAAGGTAATTATTCCGGTTTGATGGCGGGTGAAAGCTTAATGCATAACCTGACTCAAATGGAAAATAGCTACCTTGAAAAAGATAAACGTGTATTGGAAATCACCAAGATTGTTTCGTTGGAAGACGTGTACCAAGGTTTAGGCACTAATAAGTTTGGTTTTGAACAAGTCGCTGATTTGATTAATAAATCGAAAACCCAGCTAGGTACGGCAGAAAATGGTATTACGCTGAAAAACGGTCAATTACAGGCTTCGATTAAGCTCTCTGATTTAGCTATCGACAAAGATTATCCTGCAGATTTAGGTCAATTACGTCGCGTTAAACAAATTAGTGTGACATTACCTGCGTTAACAGGCACGTATCAGAATATTCGTGCGGTGTTGAGTTATGGCGGTAGTGCGGTGAAACCACGAGGTTGTAGTGCGATTGCGATTTCTCATGGCATGAATGACAGTGGTCAGTTCCAACTGAACTTTAATGATGAGCGTTATCTGCCATTTGAAGGTTTACCTGTGAATGATAGCAGTACACTGACTTTAAGCTTCCCTGATGCGACAGATAAGCAAAAAGAGATGTTACTGACACTGAACGACATCATTCTCCACATTAATTACACCATTCGCTAATTACCCAAATCTTAATTAATTACAGGCTCCTTAGGGAGCCTGTCAGGAGTTCTACATGCAAAATTCAGAGAAATTGACCTTTGATGCGCCAAACTTACCAAAAGGTGGTGGGGCTGTCACAGGATTAACGGGCAACATGGGTGCTGTTGGCCCTGATGGTGCAGCCACTTTTAGCTTGCCGTTGCCTATTAGCCAAGGTCGTGGTTATGCCCCTTCTTTAGGTCTAAGTTATCAAAATCAAGCTGGTAATGGCGCTTTTGGCTTTGGCTGGTCTGTGGGGGTGATGTCGATTCGTCGTCGTACTTCAAAAGGCGTGCCTACTTATACTCAACAAGATGAATTTGTTGGGCCTGAAGGTGAAGTGATTGTGCCAATTATCAATAAGAAAGGCGAAATTGAAACGGCACAGCGTAATGAGTTACTTGGCGTAAAACTCGCTCATCAATATCAAGTGACAACTTATCGCTCACGTATTGAAAAAAGTTTTAGTCGTTTTGAATATTGGTCATTAAATGAGGCTAATGTTTCAGCCAATACACCAAAACAATTTTGGGTGATGTTGAGTGCAAATGGTGAGGTTCACTTATTTGGTTATGAAACCACAGCACAGATTGTGGATAGCCAAAACAGTGCACATATTGCGCAATGGGATCTCAATGCTTCGGTTTCAGCGATGGGTGAGCAAATTGAATATCACTATCGCGCTGAAGATGAACAAGGTTGTGATAAACAAGAAATTCAATCCCATAAAAATGCTAATACACAGCGTTATTTAGAGAAAGTGTATTACGGTAACCCTGTGGGAGAGCGTGCTTTTTCATGTACGAAAACGGATAACACCTTACCGAAAAATGCCTTGTTTACTTTGGTCTTTGATTACGGTGAGCGTGATAGCGCATTAGCCACCTATCCACAATGGCAAAGTAATTCCGCATGGGCACTGCGTAAAGACTGTTTTTCTCTTTTCCATTACGGTTTTGAAGTTCGTACTCGTCGTTTATGTCGCCAAGTACTGATGTATCACCGTCTTGAAAGTTTAGAAAAACAAACACCATTGGCAGAAACACCCGAGTTAGTTGCTCGATTAACGCTCACTTACGATGAGTCCGCATCAGGTACTGTTTTAGTCTCAGCACAAAAATCTGCGTTTAACAACAATAAAGGTGCGCAGTCGTTAGTGACATTGCCACCGGTTAAATTTGATTGGCAAATGGTGGGTGCGACTAAACAAGCCCAGTGGCAATCACTGGATGAGCTTGCTTCTTTTACACCACAACAGCCTTATCAATATGTTGATTTATTAGGCGAAGGATTGTCTGGCGTGTTGTATCAAGATCGAGGTGCTTGGTGGTATCGCGCACCTGTCAGAAAAGAAGATAAACAAAATCCGAATGCCATAACATGGGATAAAGCAAAAAAGCTTCCTGTTATTCCGTCATTGCGGAATTCAGCCATGCTGACCGACGTGACGGGTAATGGAAAACTGGAATGGTTAGTTACCCAAGGTGATGTGAATGGTTATTACACTCAAGATGAAACCAACGCAGAAAATTGGCTAAATTTTGTGCCGCTTGATGCACTGCCAGTAGAATATTTTCATTCTAGAGCGGAAATCACCTCATTAACAGGCAGTGGTTTTGCTGATTTAGCTTTAATTGGTCCTCGCAGTATTCGTCTTTATGCTGGCTCTGCGCAAGGCTGGAAAAAAAGCAAAGATATCATGCAGGCTGATGGCGTGACGTTGCCGATTAAAAACGTTAATCGACGTACCTTAGTGGCATTTAGTGACGTATTGGGTTCAGGTCAACAACACCTGATTAAAGTGGATTACCAAGGCGTAACCTGTTGGGTGCATTTAGGTGAGGGGAGATTTAGTACTCCGATGACGATCCCTGGTTTTTCTGCGGATCGTCTGAAATTTAATCCTAATCAATTCTATTTAGCAGACTTAGATGGTAGCGGTACGACTGATATTATTTATGCTCAATCTACTCATTTAGAGGTGTATTTTAACCAAAGTGGTAATCAATTTGTGCGTGGTGATGATATCGCATTACCTAAAGGTGTGCGTTTTGATAACCAATGCCAACTGCAAGTGGCGGATATCCAAGGTCTTGGTGTCGCTAGTATTTTACTGACAAAAGCTTATCCAACACCGCAACATTGGGTGCTTTCGTTACAAAATAAAAAGCCGTGGTTATTAACGTCCATTAATAACAATATGGGGCTTATTCAGAATTTGCATTACCGTAGTTCAGCGCAATATTGGTTAGATGAAAAATCAACTCGTCAACAGCAAAATAAAGCTAAAGCGGTTAGCCACTTACCTTTCGCACTACATACGTTGTGGAAAATTGAAACCATTGATGAAATCACGCAAAGTTGTTTAGCGCAAACTTACAACTATCGTCATGGTGTCTGGGATGGTGAAGAAAATGAGTTTCGTGGTTTTGGTTGTGTAGAAGCCACCAATGCCGAGTCTTTTAAAAGTGAAGAAAATACCACGGATAAAACGCCAAGTGCATTAACGCGTCAGTGGTTTTTAACGGGAAAATCCTTAGTTGATAACCAGTTTTTTAATGAGTTTTGGCAAGGCGACAGTGCGGCGTTTTCTCATTTCTCACCACGCTTTACCCAAGGTGATGGAAGTTCAGAAAAAGCGTGTAATAACACAGTGCATCAAGAGCACACCTATTGGCTTGAGCGTGGACTGCAAGGTCAATTGCTTAGAAAAGAGGTCTATGGATTAGACAATACCGTTGTATCTGATGTGCCTTATGTCGTTACGGAACAACGGCCACAAGTGCGTTTAATTGAAGCGCAAGGGCGCTCACCAGTGGTGATGCCTTCTGTAGTCGAAAGCCGTGACTATCATTATGAGCGTATTGCTTCTGATCCTGCTTGTCATCAACACATTATCTTAGAGCAAGACGGTTATGGTTTTGTATCTAAAGCCGTTTCGATTAACTATCCAAGACGTGCTAAGGGGGCGAAAAACCCTTATCAGCACTACGAAAGCCTACCCGAGACGTTATGGGCATCCAGTTATGATGAGCAACAACACACTCTGCGTTTAGGTTTGTCGCGCCAGACTTGCCATCATCTTGTTCATCCTGAAAAACAGGTTTATCAGCTCGCGATCATCAACGCCAGTCGCCAAGATAGTTGGATATTCGGCGCGGAAAAGCAGCCGAAAGAAGGCCTGAATGTCGAAGCATTATTAGCGAACAATAATTTGCTCACACAAAAATCAGCTTCAGTCTTTGTAGGGCAACAACAGCTTGCTTATCTGGATGCGAGTGGTAATGCAACATTAGCAGAACCCGATTTCCCTGTGCGTTTAGCTTACAGTGAAACCGCGGAATTAGATGAAGAAACCGCAAAAGTCATTTCACAACCTTATCCAGATTTAAAACTGGATGAAGTGATGAAAAATGCAGGTTATCAGCAAAAAGACTATTTATTCGCTGATGAAACAGAAAAAAGCAAAAAATTGTGGGTAAAACCGTTATTAGGCTTTAAAACCTATGGTTCATTAGCCCAGTTCTATAAGCCACTGGTGTATAAAAAAACAGAGTTTTCTTGTGATTATAACTTACTGTGGGATAAGCAATTCTGTGTATTAATGGGTAAAGGATCTCCTTTAAATACACAAGATTTTCATCTTACTTATGATTGGCGCTTTTTATCACCTAATTCAATAACAGATGAAAACAAAAATCTTCGTCAAGTGACCTTTGATGGTTTTGGTCGTGTAACGACAACCCGTTTTTCAGGGGCTGAAAAAGGTCAGGAAAGTGGTTATAGCCATAAAGCCTTTACGATGCCAAATACTGTCGATGAGGCTTTGGTACTGACATCAACTCTGCCTATTGCTACGGGTTTTGTTTATGTCACGGACAGTTGGATGTCTTCATCGTCAAAACTGCCTCCACACGCTCTGCAAATTATGACTGACCGTTATGACAGCGACTCACAACAGCAAATTCGCCAACAAATCGCGTTTAGCGATGGTTTTGGACGCCTATTGCAAACCTCTATCAGAGTTGAAGCGGGTGAGTCCTTTTTGCGCAGTAAAAAAGGGGAATTAGTGGTGGACAGTGTACAGCAAGCACAGCAAAAAAGTACCACAACACGTTGGGCAATTTTAGGTGAAACCGAATATGACAACAAAGGGAATGTAAAGCGCGTTTACCAGCCTTATTTCCTGAATGATTGGCGTTATGTTTCGGAAAGTTCATCTCAGCCTAATCGCTTTGCGGATACCCATTATTACGATGCATTAGGTCGTTTATATCAAGTGATTACTGCAAAACAATATCGCCGTCATACGATGATGACGCCGTGGTTTGTGGCTCAGGAAGATGAAAATGACACCTTAGTGTAGGTTATTTATTACGCGGATTAATGGGGAACACCATTTATCCGCTCTATTTAGGAATTTTATTATGCTGGTAGCAATCCCATCTGAAAGCGATGCGCTGGCTTGGATGATTATCGGTGGATTTTCAGCCTGGGGAGGTATCGTGAGGTATTTAATGGAAATTAGGCAAAAACAAATTAGGTGGTCTTGGTGTGGCATTGGTAGCCAAATTGTGATTTCAGTATTCACAGGATTATTAGGGGGATTATTGAGTTTTGAAAGTGGTGCAAGTCGCTATATGTCTTACATGATTGCAGGGCTTTTTGGCTCAATGGGAAGTACCACATTGATTTGGCTATGGAATCGTATTTTTGGCATGAATAGCCTTAAGGAGCCTAAATGAGTACGTATACATTAAGTCAACGTAGTCAAAACAACTTAAAAGGTGTGCATCAAGATTTAGTGCAAGTGGTTCATCATGCACTGACATTGAGTGAATATGATTTTGTGGTTATCGAAGGGCTACGCTCATTCGTGCGCCAAAAAGTGCTAATGAAAGAAGGCAAAAGCAAAACACTCAATAGCCGTCATTTAACGGGTCATGCTGTAGATATTGTACCGTTAGTGAATGGCTCGATCCCTTGGCATGATTGGTCTGCGTTTGAATCTGTATCAAAAGCGATGAAACAAGCGGCACATCAATTGGGTGTTTCAATGAATTGGGGCGGTGATTGGGTATCGTTTCGTGATGGCCCTCATTATGAGCTGTCTAGAGAGGTATATTCATGAGTCTAACCTGGCTTCTACGCTGGGGATTAAAAGGAGGCGTGTTGTTAGTCATTCTGACCACGCTTCTGGTGATCCGCTATCAGCACAACCAAATTAATCGACTTTCAGAACAAAATAGTCAGCTTGAATATCAACAAAGTACATTGCAATCACAATTAATGCAATGGCACGAGCAAGCGGAAAAAATCTCTGAAACGCTCACTCATCAACAAAAGGAGCAACACTATTTAGAGGAAGAAAATCATGCAATACGCCAAGAATTACGGCTACTTCTGGCTCAAACGCCTTGTGCTAATGAGTCTGTGCCTGACGCTGTTATCCAGTTGCAGCAAAACACCCTTAACCGTCGTTAAAGCACCCGAAAAATTTGTACCAACACACTTATTACAGCCCTGTTCAGCACCGTTTTTTAATGTGCAAGTATGGGGGGATTATCCTGATTATGTGGCACGTTTAATGTTGGTATTAGAAAAATGTAATACCGATAAAAAAGCGGTAGTAGAAATATTGGCAACAAAAAATCAGCTTGGTACTCATGAGTTAGATCATAAAAGAAAGCAAATTAAGGAATTATAGAAATATGTTAAATAAACAATTACACACAAGAACACCAACGGTGGTGGTTCATGATAATCGAGGATCGGCTATTCGAGAAATTAGCTATTGCCGTCATCCTGATACGGTTAACCAAACGGATGAACGTATTACGCGTCACCATTATCATGCTCGCGGTTATTTAGAACGCAGTATTGATGCAAGATTGTATGAAACACAACAATCAAATTCAGCAATACAACCGAATATTCAACAAACAGTGAGTTTAGGTGGCGCGATTGCTGTATCTCAAGGGATTGATAATGGTACAAGCTTTAGTCTTAATGATATTGAGGGTACCGTTTCACAACAGATTAATGCAAAAGGTACGGTGACAACGTATGAATATTCTGAGCCCAGCGTTGAGCGATATTTAGAGCAAGTCAAAGAAGGAAAATTAGGGAATTCAGACACGAAGGTTATTCAGAAATTTAAATGGGGACAAGGAAACGCGAGTGAGTTAATCGATACCAATCAAGTGGGAAAATGTATTGAACACTTTGATACGGCAGGTAAAAAAACGTATAGCAATTATTCTCTCTTGGGGCATGTTATTGCAGAAACACAACAATTGCATATGGGCAGTGTTATTGATTGGAATTCAAGTCGTGAAGTAAATGATATTCAACAAGCTGAAAAATTTACCACTCAATATACTTATGATGCGACAGGGGTTGTATTAGAAGAAACCGATGCAAAGGGGAATAAACGCCGTATTGCCTATGATATTGCAGGCTTTGTTAAGCAATCTTGGTTGACCTTAAAAGGACAATCAGAACAAGTGATTTTACGCGCTTTAACCTATTCTGCTACGGGGCAAAAATTATGTGAAGAGCAGGGTAATGGCTTAGTCACCACTTATGAATATGAGCCTGAAACGCAACGTTTACTGAATGTCAAAACACAGCGTCCTCAAGGTCATGCATTAGGTGCGAAGATCATGCAAGATCTGCGTTATGAGTACGATCCCGTCGGCAATATTATCTGTCTGAAAAATGATGCTGAAGCGACTCGCTACTGGCGTAATCAGAAAATCGTGCCTGAAAATCGTTATATCTATGACTCTCTGTATCAATTAGTGAGTGCAACAGGCCGTGAATCTGCCAATCAAAAAACACCTGCATCAATCCAATCTCAAACCATTACCACGTTGGTCAAAGATGCACAAAGTTATACCAATTACACGCGTTTATACGCTTATGACAGAGGCGGTAATTTAACGCAAATCCGTCATAACTCCGCTATTGCGCAACAAAGCTTTACCCAAGATATAACCATATCTAATAAAACTAATCGGGCATTACTTAAATCACAATGTTCTGATCCGAAGCAAGTCGATAGCTATTTTGATGAGAGCGGTAATTTAACCCAGCTTCTTAATGGTGATGCCATTATTTGGGATAGCCGTAATCATTTGAAAGCCACAAAAGAGATAATGGAAAGTGGGCATTTGTCTGAGGGTGAAACTTATCAATATAACAGTGCGAGCCAACGTATGACGAAAATACGTGGGCGTAAAACTGCTGGCGGTGATTTAGAAAGAGTCACTACGCACTATTTACCGAATATTGAACAATGGGACGTGAGTACAAATTCTGTGATAGAGAAATATGCCGTTGTACAAATTCAAGCAGGCACGAGTGCAAAAGTCAGAGCATTGTGTTGGGAAATTGGCACACCGAAAGGAATTGAAAATAACTCACTGCGTTATAGCTATGATGACGGTATTGGCAACAGTGGATTAGAAACCGATGGTAAAGGGCAATTAATTAGCTATGAAGAGTATTACCCTTATGGTGGCACTGCGATTTGGTCTAGCGAAAATGCAGTAGAGGCTGATTACAAAACCATTCGTTATTCAGGTAAAGAAAAAGACGCTACGGGTATGTATTACTACGGTTATCGTTATTATCAACCGTGGATTGGTCGCTGGTTAAGTGCCGACCCAGCCGGTACGATTGATGGGCTAAATTTATACCGAATGGTGCGTAATAACCCTGTGACATTGCATGATCCGGATGGACGAATACCATTAAAAGAAGATACTTTAGCATCTACAAGTACAAGTGAAGCGGCTAATTTATCAGAAACATCTGCGAATACTTTAAATACTCATCATTTTGTTAATAAGTTACCAACAGAATATAAAGAATTAACAGGATATAAAAAAGGCTTTAAATATGGGATTAGTGAATTAGGTAAATATTTTAAAATAATATCGACACCAGACCATCAATCAGAACAATTAGTGATTACATCACATGGTGGATATTTCCCTTGGCACAATGAAATTTCTCCGCCAGAAGGGACTACATTAGATTTCTTAAATCCACATAAAACGTATTTAGCTGATCCTAAAATATCTAACTTAGCGACAGGAAAAAATAAAACATTTGTTTCTATTACGAGTGAAGACACTATTCCGAAAAAACAAAATGCGGTTGAGATTTTAAATAGTCGAGGATTATGGGGGTTATCAGGTAGCCATTCAAAAGGAAAAGTAAAGGACTACGCATTATCAAAATATGAAGATGATACGATTGAATCCGTCGCTACGGCATTATCTTCAAATAGAGATTTTGCAATAATGGATAGTAATACGGTGAGATCTGATTTTCTAATTGTCAGAAATAGGAAAGATATAAAGAGCTTATTAGCAAATGTAACATTAGGAAGTGTTTTAAAAGAATTAGAAAAAAATGATATCAATTATAAAAATATCGTTTGTGGTTTTTGCCGAGGTGCAATACTGAGTCACAATGAAACTTATAATGTGAAATCCTCACGTTCTCTTTAGAACAACTTAAACCTGTAAATAAATAGTGTTTTTAATAAATATATTATTAGTCAGTCTCAAAGACGATAAGATAAGCTTCGGCAATAACTTATCTTGGGAAACAAGGCACGAAGATCGATCATGTCCAAGAAAATGTCGCTACATTTGATTATAATCTTGAAGCTAAGTTGCCTAGTTTCTCCGGCAGGGCTGGTTATAGTTATGCCCTATTGGCCAAGGATTCAGGAAAAGTTAATGTGAAAGTATTGTCGGAAGATGTGATTATCGATATGAAGACGAACAAAATTAGTGTTCTGAACTCAATGAAAACTCGTTTACATTAATACATCGTAATTACAGAATGACATCAATTGCGATTGTATATTGCTATATTGTAATCACGTTAAAACATATCCCAAAATATACAACCCAGAGAGACAGCATTTCTGTCTTATTTGGGTTGTTTTTATTTTATATTGATGATTTTATTTCTTTTAATAAAATATAAAAAAGTAATAAAAATAATTTAATTTATTATTTTTGTTATTGATAGTCATTTAATAAATATTAAATGACCGTGTTAGTCTCATTTTAATATTAAATTAAATGGCGATGTTGCTCACAAATATAAATAAATGAATATTTAATTATCTTTTTTTGACTAGTATATATTGTGATTGATGCAATCATTATATTTAAAAACACTTATTAATAATTATGAGGCTTTATTATGAAGAAAAATAAACTTATGGTATTCACTGCAACATTATTACTATCATCAGCGGGTTTTATTTCAACAGCGTCAGCTGATGTGACGTTAAAACATGGATACATTGATACTCCTCCTAGCAGAGCTTTTCTTTGTTCAGCAAAAGGGAAAAATTTAAATAAAGATTGTGGTCCAATACAGTATGAACCTCAATCAATTGAGGGGCTTAAAGGATTTCCTAAAGATGGGCCTGCTGATGGTCAAATTGCTAGTGGTGGGAAAGAAGCTTTTTCTGCTTTAAATGCACAAAGTGCTGATCGTTGGCATAAAGTGGCAATGAAAAGTGGAGAAAATATGTTTAAATGGACATTAACGGCTAAACATAGCACTGAATCATGGCGGTTTTTTATTACGAAACCAGGGTGGGATGTAAATAAACCATTGACCCGTGCTGATTTTGATTTAACACCATTCTGCCAACAAGATGATAATGGCAAAATACCAACAGAAACCGTAGAGATAAATTGTAATATACCAGAGCGCTCAGGTTATCAGATTATTTTAGGCGTTTGGGATATTGCGGATACAGGTAATGCTTTTTATCAAGTTATCGATGCTGAATTTAAAAAATAATAAATTTAACGTAATAGAAGAAATTATTTAATATCAATAATGGTATTGTACTCAATCTTATTTATTTTAAATTATAAATAGATCATAAATCCGAATTCTAAATTTGGATCAGAGTTAATGTTTTTTATTAACTAGAAACTATAATCATTTATTATTGTTATTTAATTAATAGCGCCTCTACTCGGGCGCTATTTTTATTGGAACCACTAGAAATCCATCGCGCACAATGCTACTTTTTACGTTATACCTATAATTATTTAGCTTAAAAACCAACATTATTGAGGCGCGATTATGGAAATCTATTTAGATACAGCGGATATCGAAGAAGTCAGAAAACTCTCTCAAGTTCTTCCTATTGCAGGTGTCACCACCAATCCGTCTATTATTGCTAAATCAGCACAAGATATTGAAACGCTGTTACCTGAATTAAAAGCTGCAATGGGAGGCAAAGGCCGAGTATTTGCACAGGTCATTGCCAGTGATGTCGATACCATGGTTGAAGAAGCATTACGTATTGGCAATATCGCGGATAATACCGTGATTAAAATCCCAGTTACTGAAGCGGGGCTTGTCGCCATTAAACAATTAAAGCAAAAAAATATGCTGGTATTAGGTACCGCGATTTACAGTGTCTCACAAGGGTTAATGGCGGCTTTAGCAGGGGCAGATTATATTGCGCCTTATGTTCACCGAATGGATAGACAAGGCTCTGATGGGGTAAGGGTTGTCAAAGAATTACAAACCTTAATTACTATGCATAATTTACCGACTAAAATCTTAGCAGCGAGTTTTAAAACACCAAGACAAGTTGTTGATTGTTTATTAGCGGGGGCTTCTTCGGTAACATTACCGATTGAGCTTGCTTACTCTATTATTCGCTCACCAGTTGTGGATGATGCGGTAAATAGATTTTCGGATGATTGGCAAACTGCATTTGAGCGTCGTTTTTTATAATCAATTTAATAATATGAGACTAGGTGCTATAGAGTTATATAGCACTTAGTTTATCGCTTTTAGTATATAAAATACTAATCTTCACTTTTACTAATGTTTTAATCACTGGGTTATTATTGCATTAAATAAACGAATATTGATTTATATCTAATAATAAGCCACCTTTCTAGCAATCTAAATTCAAATCTATTATTATAATGTTAGTCTAGAAATGGATTATTAATATAATCTATTGTTTTTTATTTTGTTGTTTCAAATGCTTTATTTATCAATGTGTTATGTTTGTTTTTTTTAATTTAATTAATTTTTATTTTTACTCAGTTTAATAGTTATTACTTTTGTTTTAATAACAAAATAATAAATTGTGACAGGCGTGTTAATTAACGAGTTTGGTTGTTAAAAATAAATTAATATTATATTGATGGGGTAGTTAAATTACCAAATTAACAGGGAAAACGGATACTCCGTGGTGCAATGATAATTAACATATACAGTTATTATTTTTATTTAGCAATAAATAAAATTTTATTTGTAATACTGGAGTAAATATGTGTGAAGAATACATGAATAAGCCACTCTATCTGTCAATTGCTGATTGGGTTCAAGAACAAGAGCGTTGGGTAAGCGCAAAAGAGATCGCGAAAAAATTCGATATCCCTCAATGTAATGCGATTAATATCGTTTCTTACATCCTTTCTGATGTGAAAGAAATTGAGTGTGAAACGAAAAGTGTTCCTAATCAACTTGAAGGCAGAGGATGTCAGTGCCAACGAATGATCAAAGTGAGTCATATTGATCCTCAACTCTATTCACGTTTAAAAGGTCATGCTCAAGGAAAAAGTAGTCAAAGCTCACCTGAAAAATTAGCGACGATGATCCCTCATGGGCTCAACCATGAGCAGAAATGGCAATGGATGCTGTCAAAATCACAACGACGCTAACTGATCATTTATGATCTTACAATAAATACAATACGACAGGCGCAATGATGCCTGTCGCTGTTTATTACTGACCTTTAGGTTTAACGTCTGTAGTGCCTCGTAAACGTGGACGATTAGGTTCAGGCGCGGCTAGTGGCATTGTTTCGACTAAGCTTTGGTGGCAACGTACTGTGAGATCTTGATATTCACGCGTGTTCATGCGCTTCCATTCCATCTCTTGATCAGTAATATCGCGCAAATGTTTGGCAGGACTGCCAATTAACATTTGGCGAGGTTGTCCTTGAAAACCCGCTTTTACAAAGCTCATTGCCGCTACAATGCTTTCTTCACCAATCACGGCTCCATCCATAATCACGCTATTCATGCCGACTAAGCTGTCACGCCCGATAATACAACTATGAAGGATCGCTACGTGTCCGATGTGTCCATTTTCTCTTACTATGGTATCCATATCTGTATAACCATGCATGACACAACCATCTTGAAGGTTAGCACCTGCTTCAACAATTAAGCGTCCATAATCCCCTCTTAATGAGGCTAATGGGCCAATATAAACACCCGCGCCAATAATGACATCACCAATTAATACCGCAGATGGGTGAATATAGGCGGTTGGATGTACTACAGGAACAAGACCTTCAAACGCGTAGATACTCATCCGTTTTCCTCTTTGTTGTATTATCGAAACACTAGATAATTACCGTCCTTTCCATTCAGGTACACGTTTCTCAGCAAAGGCAAGTGGTCCTTCTGTGGCATCTTCTGAATGGAGAACACTTGGATAATGTTTTAATACACCACTGCGCATTAATTTGTAGCCTTCTTCAATAGAAAGTTCGCTAGTGGCACGATAAATCTCTTTTAATGCTGCAACAGCCAGTGGGGCGCTATTGGCGATTTGATCTGCGAGTTCACGAGCGCTATCCATTAATTCAGCAACGCTAACAACACGGTTTGCAATACCCCAACGTAATGCTTCGTCTGCATTCATGCGACGGCCTGTCATCAGCATTTCATTGACGATAGCAGGGGGGAGACGTTTAGGTAAACGTAGAACACCTCCACTATCTGGCACAATACCTAATTGTGCTTCAGGTAACGCAAAAGAAGCGTTGTCTGAGCACACCATCATGTCGGCAGCGAGTGCTAATTCAAATCCACCACCAAAAGCATAGCCGTTAACCGCTGCAATGACGGGTTTATCTAGAGTGAAAAGCTCGGTTAACCCCGCAAAACCGCCTGCGCCGAAATCAGCATCAGGAGCTTCACCTTCAGCTGCTGCTTTTAAATCCCATCCTGCCGAGAAAAAGCGTTCACCTGCACCTGTAATAATCGCGACACGTAAGTTGGGATCATCACGAAAACGTAGGAAAACTTCTCCCATTTCATGGCTGGTTTTCGCATCAATAGCATTGGCTTTTGGTCTATCTAATACAATTTCAAGTACTGAACCACGCGTTGTTAGGTGTAATGATTGGCTCATGTTGTATTCCTTTTCATCATCAAAAATAAGCATTTATGATTGAGGTTATTAAGTTGTGATTGAATCTACCTATGCTTTATTTCAAATGCTTTTTAATCACTTTTCCGGAGCAGTTACGTGGTAAACCCTCTCTAAATTCAAGAGCACTGGGAACTTTAAATTTCGCCATACTTTGCTCACAGAAATGGAAAAACTCTTCTTCACTCAAGGTTTCATTCTCGACCAGCACCACAAAGGCCTTGATCGCTTCATCACGAATGTTGTCAGGGACACCTATTACAGCCACATCTTGAATTTTAGGGTGTGAAGAAATGATGTTTTCAATCTCAACGCAAGAGACGTTTTCACCCCCGCGTTTGATCATATTGCAACTGCGATCAACAAAATAGAAAAAGCCTTCGTCATCACGATAACCATAATCACCCGTATGTAACCAACCTTCTGGCTCTAGCGCTTTGGCTGTTGCATCAGGTCGATTGTAATACTCTTTGAATAAGGTTTTTCCTGGTTCACCTTTTACGCAAATCTCACCTACCACCCCATCAGGGACTTCGTTATTTTGTTTGTCTCTAATTTGGGCTTGATAGCAAAAACCCGGTCTGCCAATTGATGGCCAACGGCGTTTATCGCCAGGCCTGTCACCAATTAAACCAACAATGGTTTCTGTCATGCCATAAGAGGTGAGTAATCGAACCTTAAAGCGTTCAATAAAGGCGTCTTTTTCTTCATCTGAGAGATTAAGGTAGAACATCACTTCGCGTAATTTGTGTTGCTTTTCTTCTGATGAAATGGGTTGGGCCATTAAAGTTCTCATCATCATTGGAATACATTCTGTTACCGTTGCTTGGTATTTAATTATCTGTTTCCAAAAGGCTCTAGCACTGTATTTTTCTAACAATACAAAGGTAGCACCCACTGAAAATGCCGCGAGGGAAGCCGTGCATTGGCAATCAATATGAAAAGCAGGCATTACAGTAAGATAAACGTCATCTTCCCGTAAGGCGTTTTGCCATGATGAATAATAACCGGCAAAGCGTAAGTTATAGTGTGTGATAACAACGCCTTTAGGTTGAGAGGTTGTGCCTGAGGTAAAAAGAATTTCAGCCGTATCATCCACACTTAATGGGGTGTAATGATTAAGCGTAATAGGGTGCTTGGCTTTCTCTTTTAAAAAGTCGATAACCCCTTTTTCAACAGGGAGATTGTTTTCTGTTATTAAAAACAACTGCGTTAAAGGGTTTTGTTCATCCTGTAGCATAGGTTGATAAATAGGGTAGAAATTATCGCATGTGACCACGTAGTGGGCTTGGCAGTGGTTGATTATCCATGCGCTCTCTTCATGCATAAATCGCGCATTAATAGGCACCATGACAGCGCCTATTTTTGCCAGCCCAAACCAGCAAAAGAAAAATTCAGGGCAGTTATCAAGATGCAAGGCAACATGGTCGCCTTTTTTTATGCCACCAGCATGGAAAAGATTTGCGGTTCTGTTTATCTCTTCATTTAATTCACTGTAGCTAAATTGTCTCTCTTGTCCTTGTGCGGATCCAAAAATTAGCGCTGTTTTTGTACTATAAACCTCTGCCAAATCATCCCACATTTGACGTAAGTTTTGTTTGCCAATCACATCCATTAAACTGTTATCCCGTTCTTTTGCCGTGAGTTCAGACGCGCTTTCTACCTTTGCGCTATCTGAATTCAACAGTATTACTTTTCGATTTTAGCCAGCCCCTTATCGACTAGCCCCCTGATTTGTTCATCGCTATATCCGATATTTTTCAATATCGCGTCAGTGTCCATGCCGTGAGACGGCATTCCACGCCAGATTTTTCCCGGATTATTTTTAAATTTCGGCATCACATTTGGTCCTTTGCAGGTTTCGCCATTCATGGTTTGCCATTCGGTGATCGATTCACGCGCGATATATTGCGGATTATCTTCAAGCTCTGGAATGGTGAGTACTTTGGCACTGGCAATATTGAGTTCTGAAAGGCGTTTAAGGACCTCAGTGATAGGCTGTTTGGCTAACCATTCATCTAACTTGTCTTCAAATAATTGGCCATGAGGGCAATTAATACGGTGAATAAGTTGAGTACCTTCCGGCACTTCAGGTGTACCAAGCAGATGAGCCAGGCCGATATCTTTGAAAATTTCTTCAATTTGCGTGATACCGACAACTTCCATCACGATATAACCATCTTGGCAACGGTAAAGCCCACAGCCTGCGTAGTACGGATCTTTTCCTTTGGTCATTCGAGGACAAATTTCGCCCCCATTGAAATAATCCATCATGAAGTATTGCCCCATGCGCAACATCACTTCATACATAGCAATATCAATACTTTCACCTTTGCCTGTTTGTTGGACTTTATACAGTGCAGCTAACGCGGAAGTGGTTGCTGTCATTCCTGAGAAATAATCTGCGGTATAAGGGAAGGCTGGCATTGGCTGATCTTTGTCACCGTTTTGAATAAGGTAACCACTAAAGGCCTGAGCGATGGTGTTATAAGCGGGTAGGTTGGTATATTGCGGATCACCGTATTGACCAAACCCCGATAAATGCGCAATAACCAATTTAGGATTATGCTCCCACAATACTTCATCAGTAATACCACGGCGTGCAAAAGCTGGGCCTTTACTGGCTTCGATAAAGATATCGGTTGTTTCCATTAATTTTAAAAACGCATCACGACCTTCGTCTTTAAAGATATTTAACGATAGTGCATGAAGATTACGGCGAGAAAGTTGAGGGTAGTGAGGTTGAACGCGGATGGTGTCAGCCCATGCAACGTTTTCAATCCAAATCACTTCAGCACCCCATTCTGCAAACATTTGTCCTGAAAATGGCCCTGCAATTTCAATTCCTGAAAACACAACACGAACCCCTGAAAGTGGGCCGAATTGTGGCATTGGTAAATGTTCTGTCATAGCGTCACCTCGTAAGTGGTTGAGTGAAACCTCTCTTACCTAATGATGAGAGAGGTTTCGTGATTAATTAGCGGTACTGTTTAAGTACTGAACGTCCAAGTGTCAGGATCTGCATTTCGTCAGAGCCACCAGAGACACGGTCAACACGAAGATCACGCCAGAAACGAGAAATACGGTGCTCGCCAGCAATACCAACACCACCAAGCACTTGCATGGCACTATCAACCACTTCAAATGCTGCATTCGCACAGAAGTATTTACACATAGCTGCATCACCAGAAGTGATTAAGTTGTTGTCACTCTTCCATGCAGTTTCATATAACATGTTGCGCATTGAATTGAGTTTGATCGCCATATGAGCGAATTTTTCTTGAATAAGTTGGAAACGGCCGATAGCTTCGCCAAATTGCACACGTTGGTTGGCATAACGAGCAGCATCTTCAAATGCACATATCGCAGTACCGTAGTTAGTAAGAGCCACTAAGAAACGTTCGTGATCGAACTCTTCTTTCACTCGATTAAAGCCGTTGCCTTCACGACCAAACATGTCTTTTTCTTCAAGTTCAACGTTGTCGAAAGTGATTTCACAGCAGCTATCCATGCGTAAACCCAGCTTTTCTAACTTGTTGACTTTGATACCGGGTTTGCTCATATCCACAAACCATTCGGTAAAGATAGGTTTATCTGGAGACGCTGAGTCACGGCTCATTACAACAACATAAGGGGTATAGGCACTACTGGTGATAAAGCATTTGCTACCGTTAAGGTAAACTTTGCCATCTTTACGGGTATAAGTAGTTTGTAAGCTACCAACGTCGGAGCCTGCCCCGGGCTCAGTGATAGCAGAATTCCACATTTGTTTACCTGTACCACGGAACGCCATGATTTTATCAATTTGCTCTTGAGTCCCTTCACGTAAGACGGTGTTAAAGCCACCTGGTAATTGATAAAGCACGTAAGTTGGCGCACCTAAACGACCTAATTCCATCCAAATGGCAGCAACAGTAACAAAACCTGCATTTAAGCCGCCGTGCTCTTCAGGGATAAGCAGATTGTCAATTTCCATATCCGCTAAGGCTTTGACAAAACGTTCTGGGTATTTGCTTTCGCGATCACATTGTGCGAAATAAGCTTCCCAGTTTTCACTGGCCATTAATTCGCGGACACCGTCAACAAACAGTTCCTGCTCATCATTCAATCTAAAATCCATGTTAATAACCTCTTAATATGTCATTCTTTGCGTATAGCGGATCAGTCTTTCCAATGTACTTTGGCATCTTTAATAAAGGACAAGGTGACCATGATATTGACGAAAAATAGTGGGCATCCTCCGGCGATAATGGCGGTTTGAATCGGTTTTAAACCCCCAAGTGCTAATAGGATGATGCCGATAACACCAACTAATACAGACCAGCCGATACGCACTAATAAAGGTGGCTCTGCGCCTTCTTTCATAGAGCGACAAGTGGACATGGCGAGTGTGTAAGAGCAGGCATTAATTAAGGTGACAGTGGCAATAAAGCAGAGGATAAAGAAGCCCCACATTGTCGCTGTACTAAGCGGTAATGCTGCCCATGTTTCGATAATGGTGCGTGGAACACCATATTGTTCAATTAGTTGTGGAATATTGAGAATATTTTGATCAATCAGTTGTAGAGTATTACCGCCAAGAATTGTCCAAATTAGCCAAGTCCCTGCGGTTAAGCCTGAAACCATTCCTAAACACAGTTCACGCACAGTACGGCCTTTAGAGATACGGGCTAAGAATATGCTCATTTGAATGGCGTAGATAACCCACCATGCCCAATAGAAGACCGTCCAACCTTGAGGGAATCCACCTTTACCGATTGGGTCTGTATAGAACAACATACGTGGCATATACATCAATAATGTGCCCACAGAATCAGTAAAGTAATTGACGATAAAGCTTGCACCACCGACGATAAATACCCAACCCAGCATTAAAAAACTCAGATAAGTACGCACATCACTGGCGATTTTTACCCCTTTTTGCAGACCGAATGCCACACAAATAGCATTAAGCAAAATCCAGCAAGAGATAATAATGGCGTCTAATTGCAGGGTATGTGGAATACCAAATAGGTATTGAATACACTCAGTCACAAGTGGTGTGGCTAAACCAAGGCTAGTCCCCATGGCTAAAATTAAGGCAACTAAATAGAAATTATCAACAATGGTACCGAATAAGCCATTAACGTGTTTTTCACCAACTAATGGAGTTAAGGTGCTACTTGGTCGAATGACCTCCATTTTGCGTACAAAGAAGAAGTAGGCAAATGCAACAGAAAGGAAACTATAAGTTGCCCAAGGTAAAGGCCCCCAGTGAAACAAGCTGTAAGCAAGGCCAATCTCTTTTGCTTGTGTTGAATAACCTTCCATTCCAAAAGGTGGGCTTGAAATGTAGTAGTATATTTCAATCGACCCCCAGAAAAGGACAGCTGCGGATGTACAAGACGCAAACATCATAAAGATCCAGCTTGCGGTACTAAACTCAGGTTTGTCTTCCCCAAGACGTTTCTTGGCATAACGGCCGAAGACTAGCCAGAACCAACCTCCGAACATGATAACCATGTACCATTCGAAGGCCCAACCCCAGACATTGGTAACATAGCTGAAGACGGCATTAATCACTTCATTTGAAGCATCAAGATCGCGTACCGTTAACCAACATAAAATACCAACAATGATCAATGGCGGAAAAAAAACCTTCGGTTCTATTCCTACCTTTTTATTATCTTTGCTCATGGTTAAATTTTCCAAATATATTTAGCGCAGAAGTTTAAGTAGTGTTAATTCTTAATAACTAATAAAGCAATTAAGTTTATTTGTGAATATTTTGTCTATTGGTGATTCATCATAATAGAAAAATAAAGTCATTGGCTAATCTACAAATCCATTAATGATAAAGAATGATGGATATTATAAGAAATCTATTCTGTTATTCACTTCACACTATTCTTTTTGTCGTTTTTATGTTACGTTTTATAACGTTTTGTTTTCATTGTAACTAACTGATAGTTATTGGTATTTGGTCGTATGTAATCGGCTTGTTATATTCCATCTTTCAATATTGTTGATCTGAGTGGCAATATTGAATGTTAAATACCATTATATTTATTATCTTCAATATTGTTGATCGAAGTAGCAATATTGAAAGTTGAACACTTAAATTAAAACTAATTTCAATATTGGTGATGTATTTGGCAATATTGAACGCTATCTCTTCTTTATTTAATAATGTTCAATATTGGTGACCTAGGTTTAATTTTTTAACCGCTTAATTATGTTAATTCTATATTACATTGCCAGAGTAAATGACATTATTTATTAATTTCAGGAGATGTAATGAATATTATTACATGTTACAAGAGTGTTCCCGATGAGCAGGATATAACGATCAATAGCGCAGATGGTTCGTTGGATTTTTCTCGTGCTAATACCAAAATCAGCCAATATGATTTAAACGCAATTGAAGCCGCTAATCAGCTTAAGACGCAACTTGATGGCATTCAAATCACGGCAATGAGTGTGGGTGGTAAAGCACTGACAAATGCGAAAGCGCGTAAAGACGTTCTTTCTCGCGGTGCTGATGATTTAGTCGTTGTGGTTGATGACCAATTTGAAGCCTCTTTACCCTATCAAACGGCGGTTGCACTAGCAGTAGCAGCCACTAAAAAAGGTTATGACTTAATTCTTTGTGGTGATGGTTCTGCAGATCTCAGCTCACAACAAGTTAGCTTGCTGGTGGGCGAAATTTTAAATATCCCAGCAATAAATGGTATTAACAAAATTGTTTCTCTTTCTAATGATTCCATCACGGTTGAACGTGAATTAGAAAATGAAATTGAAACACTGACAATTCCATTACCTGCTGTCATTGCGGTGTCTACTGACATTAACACACCTCAAATTCCTTCGATGAAAGCCATTCTTGGCGCTGCCAAAAAACCAGTTCAACAATGGAGTGTTACTGATCTTAGTCTGGATGTTATTACTGCGCGTTCAGAGCAAAAAGTCGCGGCACCAAAACAGAAAGTCCGTCAACGCATCATTATTGAAGGTGATGGTGACGATCAGATTGCTGAGTTGGCAGAACATTTACGCAAAATTCTTAAGTAATAGGGGGGAGTTATGAGCCAATTTTCAACTGTTTGGGTATTTAGTGATGCACTTTCCCGTTTACCAGAATTAATAGGTGGTGCTTCTTCATTAGGTCAATCTATTAATGTATTTACATTGAATGATGAACAAAGTGTGGTTGCCTTTAAATTAGGTGCAACAGCTATTTTTCAATTAGAAGGCAAACCAGACGATCGCATTATTGAAGACTATGCACAAAGCATGGTTGAAACCATCAAACAAAAAAGTGATGCAGGTTTAGTACTATTACCGAATACACGTCGTGGCAAATTACTCGCAGCACGCTTAGGTCATCGTTTAGAGGCGGTTGTTTCTAATGACGCACAATCTTTAACAGTAGACGGTGATGCATTAGTCACAAAACACATGGTTTACGGTGGTCTTGCCTTTGGTGATGAAACCCTGAAAACCCCTTATTGCGTGGTGACAGCAAGCGTGGGGGCTTTTGATGTTGCACCAGAAAATGACGCTACGGGTAATGCACAAAAAGTGGCATGGATAGCGCCAGCTCAAACCATTGTTCGTAATGCAGTTCAACCGCGCGCAATCAACGCCGTTGATTTAGATAAAGCGCGCTTTGTTGTCAGTGTAGGTCGCGGTATTGGTAGCAAAGAAAATATCGCTATTGCAGAAGAATTAGCGAAAGTTATTGGTGCTGAGATTGCCTGTTCTCGTCCTGTTGCTGAAAATGAGAAATGGATGGAGCACGAGCGTTATGTTGGTATTTCTAATCTGATGCTGAAACCTGAACTCTATTTAGCGGCTGGTATTTCAGGACAGATTCAACATATGGTCGGCGCAAATGGCGCACAAACTATTGTTGCTATTAATAAAGACAAAAATGCCCCTATCTTCCAATTCTCTGACTACGGCATTGTCGGTGATTTAATGAAGATTTTACCTGCATTAACTCGTCAATTATCTAACTGATTTATTTAAGCAGAGAAGGCGACTTCTCTGCTTTTATCGCAAATTCTGGAGATGTTATGTCCGATTCCGAAGATATTTTCGATGCCATTATTGTTGGCGCAGGATTAGCAGGCTCTGTGGCTGCACTTGTTTTGGCAAGGGAAGGCGCACAAGTATTGCTAATAGAAAGAGGTAACTACGCTGGCGGGAAAAATGTAACCGGTGGTCGTATGTACGCACATACTCTTGAGCGCATCATTCCTGAGTTTGCGCAAGAAGCACCAGTTGAACGCGTTATCACTCACGAAAAATTGTCGTTTATGACTGAAACCGGCGCAATGACAATTGATTACCAAAATGCTGAAGGGAATAATCCCAAAACGGCCTCTTGGTCTGTATTACGTGGTGAGTTTGATCAATGGCTAATGGAACAAGCCGAAAATGCGGGGGCGCAATGCATTACCGGTATTCGTGTTGATAAGCTCGTCGAGCGTGATGGCAAGATTGTTGGTGTGGAAGCTGATGGTGATGTGTTAGAAGCCAAAGCTGTTATTTTAGCTGATGGCGTGAATTCTATTCTTGCTGAACAGTTAGGGATGACAAAACGTGTTGCTGCTGAAAATGTGGCGGTGGGCGTAAAAGAGATCATTGAACTGCCTGAAAGTGTGATTAACGATCGCTTTAACCTAAAAGATAACGAAGGTACGGCTTGGTTATTTGCCGGCTCGCCTACCGATGGATTAATGGGCGGTGGTTTTTTATATACCAATAAAACCACACTGTCTTTAGGTCTTGTTTGTGGCCTTCATCATATTAAAGATGCGAAAAAATCCGTACCACAAATGTTGGAAGATTTTAAACAGCATCCCGTTGTTGCTCCGCTAATTGAAGGCGGAAAAATGATGGAATACGGTGCACATGTCGTCCCAGAAGCGGGCTTAAGAATGCAAAATGAATTAGTACGCGATGGTGTATTAATTGCCGGTGATGCTGCAGGGATGTGTATGAACCTTGGCTTTACTATCCGCGGGATGGATTTAGCGATGGCATCTGGCGAAGCTGCGGCAAAAACCGTGCTCTCTGCTATGGAGAAAAACGATTTTAGCAAACAAACGCTAAATGAATATCTCACACATTTAGAAGATGGCCCGTTACGCGATATGAAAGCGTATCAGCGTATGCCTGATCTACTTGATAATCCTCGTATGTTCACTGCTTATCCTGAAATGATCGTTGGTATCGCGAAAGATCTCTTTACCGTTACGGGTGAAGTACCCGTACCAATGCGTAAAACCATGATGCGTCATACCAAAAAAGTCGGTTGGATGAATCTGATCAAAGATGGGATCAAAGGAGTAAAAGCAATATGAGTTCTCCCGTAAATGTCGATGTCAAACTAGGCATCAATAAATTTAATGTCGATGAAGAAAATCCACATATCGTCGTTAAAGAACAGCCTGATATGCAGGTATTGGAAACCTTAGTTAAAGCATGTCCTGCAGGTCTATATAAAAAACAAGAAGATGGCACCATTAGTTTTGATTATGCAGGATGCTTAGAGTGTGGAACGTGTCGAATTCTTGGTTTAGATAGTGCGCTTGAAAAATGGGAATACCCACGCGGAACGTTTGGCGTGGAATATCGTTACGGATGATGTATCACGACTTTTCTCCCAGTGCTATCTCCGGCCTGGGAGCTTTTCTTTTTTATTTTATTTAGAAAAAATACCAGGACGCAGTCATGCAACCCAGAAACTTTGATGATATTCGTTTTACCTCTGTACATCGTCGGGTGATGTTATGGGGGAGTGGTGGCCCGTTTCTTGACGGCTATGTATTAGTGATCATTGGGGTGGCGTTAGAGCAACTCACGCCGTTATTACAGCTTGATGCACAGTGGATAGGTCTGCTTGGTGCTGCAACATTAGCCGGGCTTTTTATTGGTACATCACTCTTTGGTTATATTTGTGACAAAGTGGGTCGTCGCAAAATGTTCCTCGTTGATATTGTGGCTATTGCGCTGATTTCGATTGCGACGATGTTTGTGTCAACGCCGGTGGGCCTATTAGTGATGCGATTCCTTATTGGAATCGTGATTGGTGCCGATTATCCCATTGCGACTTCGATGATCACGGAGTTTTCCAATAAAAAACAACGTGCTTTTGCCGTCGGTTTTATTGCCGCTATGTGGTATATCGGGGCGACTTGCGCAAATTTAGTCGGTTATCTTTTATACGATATTGAAGATGGCTGGCGTTGGATGTTGGGCAGTGCCTTTATTCCTTGCGTCATTATTTTAATTGGCCGCTTTGATTTGCCCGAATCACCCCTTCGGTTAATACGTAAAGGGCGTATTCAAGAGTGTAACGAAATGATGATAAAACTCTTTGGTGAACCGGTTGTTTTTGAAGCTGAAAATGCTAAAACAACGCGTTTTATCGAGCTATTTAATAAACGTCATTTTTCTTTTGTTCTGTTTGTTGCCGTCATTTGGACTTGCCAAGTTATCCCCATGTTTGCCATTTATACTTTCGGGCCACAGATTGTCGGGTTATTAGGATGGGATGCAGGAAGGAGCGCTGCGTTAGGTAATGTGGTGATTAGCCTATTCTTTATGTTTGGGTGTATTCCCGCCATGTTTTGGTTAAACCAAACAGGGCGACGTCCGTTATTGATTGGTAGTTTTGCCATGATGACATTAGCACTATTGGTGCTAGGTGTTTTTCCTGATTTACCTATTTTATTTGTTATCTTAGCATTTGCGACTTATGCCTTCTTTTCTGGTGGCCCCGGAATTTTACAATGGCTTTATCCAAATGAATTGTTCCCAACAGATATTCGTGCATCGGCGGTTGGTGTCATTATGTCAATAAGTCGTATTGGGACGGTTATTTCAACTTGTGCGCTTCCTGCTTTTATTGCCACTTATGGCATTAATACCACCATGCTGGTGGGCGCTGCGATTTCCTTATTCGGTATGATAGTTTCTGTATTGTTTGCACCAGAAACCAAAGGATTAACACTAAATCAAACCTCAACCATGCCAATGCGACAGGGTAAACAACATCTTTAATTGATGAATAATAAAATAAGTTAAGTCATTTAAAATATTTTTATTTAGATGTTATAAAGTTTAATCGTTATTGTATTTATTTTTATATTATTTTAATTTAAATTATTACATCAATGTTTATTGATAAGATTTGTTTATATCTTAAGTGAGATGAGTTTATTTATATTAAAAAGAGAGTGACTTTATTTTTCTTATTTAAATAAAATAACTCTCCTTTTTATTTTTTTAAATAACACCTTTATAACGCCTTGATTTCAAATTTATTTCATTATTATTAATTTCTCTTCAATTACAAATTATATTTAACTCACCAAATCTAGACCCCAATCACAGATCTCTCTCAGACTATTCAAATGACGAAAAACAGTTCGTTATTTACCAAGAATGAATAATTCTCCCTACCCAGAATAAGGTCATTACAGACGCAAACACCAGCAGAAAAGCGGTTGAGTAGGTATTTATGACCTTATTAGAAATGACAGTTAAAGAATGTCTAAACAATATTGTAAAGCAATATGCTTCACAAACAGCCTTGATTGAAAACCAAAGTAAAAAGACACTTTCTTGGCAACAATTACAACAAGAAGTGGAAAGTGTTGCGCGTGGTTTTTTAGCCATTGGTTTAAAAAAAGGAGATCGTTTAGGTATTTGGTCTGCTAATAGCAAAGAGTGGATAATCTGTTTTCTTGCTGCCGCTCAAATTGGTGTTCCTGTTGTTTGTATTAACTTTCATTTTAAAAAAAGAGAGTTATTAGATTTATGTCGATTAACCGGAATTAAAGCATTCTGTTTTTCAGATGGTTTTAAAAGTAATGACTTTATTGAGGTTATTAATTGTCTTTCTGAAAAAGCATCTGAAAATAACGATATATTACCTCGATTATTTATTAGCATGGGAAATAAACATGCAGAAAAAAGTGTCTCTTTATCTCAATTAAAAGAAGTTAGCCAAAAAATATCAGATAAAGAATATCAACACGCTGTTTCACAAGTCAGTGTAAAAGATTTACTGACCATTCAAATGACCTCAGGCAGCACAGCAATGCCGAAAGGTGTCATGTTAAGTCAATATAATGTGATTAACAATGCCATGTTGTCAGCACAGCGGTTAGGTGTAACGCATAACGATGTCATTTGCCTTGCTGTTCCTCTATTTCACTGTTTTGGGCTCTCTTCTTGCCTCTTTTTTGCGTTAACAACTGGATGCCAATTAGTTCTTCTTGATAACTATTGTGCAGAAGATGTTTTGAAAGTGGTTCAAGACTATCGCTGCACCGTTATGCATGGCGTACCAACGATTTTTAGTCGCTTAATGAAGCACGAGCAGTTCTCTCACTACGATTTATCTAGCCTTGATAAAGGTATTATCGCAGGGGCAAGTTTCCCTTCTGCATTAGTTGATGACATTGAAAATACTCTAGGGATGAAAGGGATCACCGTCTCTTATGGTCAAACAGAAGCTTCTCCTTGTTGTACTCAAACATTACCAAATGATGCTTTATCCATAAAACGCAGTTCTATCGGTAAACCATTACCTTTTGTTGAAATGAAAATCATTAGCCCGAAAACAGGTAAACCTGTGCCAGTGGGCGTTTTGGGTGAAATTTGCACCCGTGGTTTTCATGTGATGATGGGGTATGACAATGCCCCTGATAAAACCAAGGAAGCACTAGACGAAGAGGGTTGGTTACATACAGGGGATATTGGTTATGTCGATAAACAAGGAAATTACCACTATGCCTATCGCATGAAAGAAATTGTAGTCCGTGGTGGTGAAAATATCAGCCTTTGTGAAATAGAAGAGGCTATCGCGGAATATCCTGGCGTTGATGCAACCAAAGCGTTCGGTATTCCTTCTACAGATTTAGGTGAAGAAGTGATTGCTACGATTTGTGTGCAAAAAGACTACACCCTAAATGAAAGCGAATTACGTACATTTCTACAAGAGCGATTGGCTCGCTACAAAATTCCCAAAGAACTCCATTTCTTTACGCAATTTCCTCATACCCCTTGCGGAAAAATTGATGTGCAAGCCCTGAAGTTGCAATTGGGTTATGGCGTTTCAATCAAGGATGAAGAAACCAAAGTAGCGGGTTAAGTGACCGCGGATTATCCACATTCTGACAACAGCAGTATGAAGTCTAAAAATAATTAGGAGAAAAAATGACAAGTCGTAAAGCACTGGAAGGCGTCACTGTAGTTGAGCTGGCGACCTTTATTGCCGTACCCGCAGCAGGTCGTATTTTAGCTGATATGGGGGCAAATGTAATCAAAATTGAATCCCCAAGTGGTGATAACTTACGTTATACCGCACCGACTGAAGGCCGTCCGTTAGATCAACATGAAAACACCAGCTTTGATTTAGAAAACGCCAATAAACGAGGCATTGTCTTAAATACGAAAACAGAAGCAGGTAAAAAAATTCTGTTTGAACTGTTAGAAAAAGCCGACATTTTCTTAACTAACTGGCGCCCGGGGGCAAGAGAACGCGCTGGGCTAGATTATGAAACCTTAAAACAGCGCTTTCCAAAGTTAGTTTATGCCAGCGTGACAGGCTATGGCGATGAAGGTCCAGATAAAGATCTACCTGGATTTGATTACACCGCATTCTTTGCGCGTGGCGGTATTTTAGGTTCGCTGTATCAAAAAGGCACAGTACCTATGAACGTGATCCCCGGCCTTGGCGATCATCAATGTGCACTAGGTTTAGTCTCTGGGGTGTTAGCGGCTTATATTCGCGCTAAAAATATTGGTCAAGGTGAGTATGTTTCGACGAACTTACTGCATACCTCAATTTATACCCAAGCGATCATGATCCAAGCAGCACAATACCCCGATTATGGCCAGCCGTATCCAATCGATCGTCGTAATACCACTAGCCCATTTATTCTGGCTTATAAAACAAAAGATGACCGTTTTATTCAGGTCTGTATGCCAGTTTATGACGCCTACTATCCAACCTTTATTTCTTGTATTGGTCGTCCAGATTTAGCGGAAGACGCTCGTTATACACGTTTACAAGAAGTGGCGAAAAATAATCGCTCCCCTGAATTATATGATCTGATTTGGCATCAAGTTGAGCAAAAAACAGCGTCAGAGTGGGCAGATATTTTCACCAAAAACGATATCCCATTCAGTATTGCGCAAACATGGGAAGAGGTGTTGGAAGACAAACAGGCTTGGGCAATCAACACCTTCTACAACATGAAGTACAACAATGGCAGTGAAAAAGCCTTAGTTCGTCCACCTATTGATTTCTTAGAAAGTGGTTTGCCTGAATATCGTCGAGGTCCTTTGCTAGGTGAAGATACACCGTCTGTATTAGCTGAATTAGGGTATAGCGCGGAGGAAATTGCCAACCTTGAAGCCAATAAAGACGTGATGACGTGGAAAGAATAATCCATTTATTTTTTTAATTTTCAGGAGAGCAAAGGCATGCAACAAGACATTTTCACAATGGGCGTTGATATCGGATCGTCTGCATCAAAATGCATCATCATGAAAAATGGTGACACTATTGTCGCCAAATCACTGGCATCCGTAGGTGCAGGAACCTCAGGACCTGAAAAAGCGATCGCTGAAGTAGTCAGTCAATTTGGCGGTGATCTCAGTCAGATAAGTTGGATCTGCGCAACAGGTTATGGCCGTAATTCTCTGAAAGAAGCCAATAAAGAAGTGAGCGAACTGAGTTGTCATGCGAAAGGGGCGCACTTTCTTTTTTCCGGGCGTAAAAACAGTGATTGATATCGGCGGTCAAGACGTTAAAGCACTCCATATGGATGGTGCAGGCCGTTTACTAAACTTTGTGATGAATGACAAGTGCGCTGCGGGTACAGGACGCTTTTTAGATGTGATGTCGAGAGTATTAGAAACTAAGATTTCCGATCTCGCACAAGAGGGCGCTAAGTCCACTAAAAAAGTCACGATTAGCTCAACCTGTACCGTGTTCTCTGAATCCGAAGTCATTTCCCATCTCGCAAATAACGAAACAATACCCGATGTAATTAATGGTATTCACCGCTCGGTGGCTAGCCGTATTGCTGGTCTTGCAAAACGAGTGGGTGTTGAAGCACCTGTCGTGATGACAGGCGGTGTTGCCAGTAATTTTGAAGTTGTTCGTTATGTTAGCGAAGAGCTGAACGCCTCTATCGCCATCTCACCATTATCACAATACAACGGGGCGATAGGTGCCGCCATTTATGCCTTTGAAGCGTACCGCCATCAACTGGAAGACGATGCGTTAACAATAGGAACATCAAAATGAGCAATGTAGATATGAATGCGCCGGATTATATTCCTGCAAAAAAACGACTGCAAAAAATCGCTGCGGATGCTTATCAGCGTGCGTGGGATGCTAAAAATAGCGGTGAAAAAATAGGCTGGTGTGCCTCTAACTTTCCACAAGAGATTGCTGAAACATTAGGTTTATGTGTGGTTTACCCTGAAAACCAAGCTGCTGCGATTGCGGCAAAAGGTGCGGGTTTAAAAATGTGTGAACATGCAGAGAGTATGGGGTATTCCAATGATATCTGTGCTTATGCTCGTATCAGTCTCTCTTACATGGATATTAAGCAGTGTGAAGAGATGGATATGCCTCAGCCCGACTTCTTGCTGTGTTGCAACAATATCTGTAACTGCATGATCAAGTGGTATGAAAATATCGCATATGAACTGAATATCCCGATGATCCTCATCGATATTCCTTATAAAAATGATTATGACACCGATGATGTGACCGTGAAGTATGTTCAAGCGCAATTTGATGATGCGATTAAACAACTTGAAAAAGTCACTGGCAAAGTCTTCTCCGAAGAGAAATTTAAAGAAGTCTGTGAAATCTCACAACGCACAGGGCGTGCATGGTTAAAAGCTGCAGAATATTGCCAATATGAACCGTCTCCAATGAATGGTTTTGATTTGTTTAACCACATGGCTGTTGCTGTTTGTGCGCGCGGTAAATTAGAAGCTGCACTGGCTTTTGAACAACTGTGTGAAGAGATGGAACAAAACATCAAAGAGAAAAAATCGACTTATCGCGGAGAAGAAAAATACCGTGTTCTCTTTGAAGGTATTGCCTGCTGGCCTTACTTGCGTGCCACATCGACTCCGTTAAAAGAGCAAGGCATCAACGTGACTGCCACTGTTTACGCCACTGCATTTGGTGTGATTTATCAAAACAGTGACGAGATGATGCGTGCTTACTCTTACGTCCCTAACTGTGTCTCTGTTGAGCGTGCTGCAGATATGCGTATTGACGTCAGTCGTCAGAATAAAGTGGACGGTGCGATTATTCACGTTAACCGCAGTTGTAAGCTCTGGAGTGGCATTATGCCTGAAATTGAGCGCCGTATTCGTCATGAACTTAAGATCCCAACAGTGACTTTTGATGGCGACCAAGCTGATCCTCGAGTTTTCTCTGAAGCGCAGTATGTCACCCGTGTTGAAGCATTGACTGAAATTATGGCTGCTAATAAGGCAGAAATGAAAAAGGGGGACATCTAATGAAAACATTAATAGATAAGTTTGATGCTCTACAAGCAGTGGTGGATACTCCTGTTGCTCAGTTAGAGGGATTTATTCGCAGTGGCAAAAAGGTTGTTGGCTGTTTTCCTGAATATACCCCGAATGAAATTGTCTATGCGACTGGCATGGTGCCTTTTGGCATTTGGGGAGCTGAAGGACGTGAAATCTCAGAAGCGAAGAAATATTTTCCTCCTTTTTATTGTGCGCTAGTGCTTTCTTCTCTTGAGATGGGATTAGATGGTGCGCTGAATAAACTGTCAGCAGCCATAATTCCTTCTTTGTGTGACACCTTAAAATGCTTAGGGCAAAACTGGAAAGCCGGTGTGTCACAAGTACCATTTATTCAATTGGTGCATCCACAAAATCGTAAAACCCCAGCAGGTATTGCTTTCTTAACTGAACAATACAAAAAAATTGCACTGCAATTAGGGGAAATTTCAGGTCAGCCTGTGACAGATGATGCACTAAAAAATGCAATCCATCTGTTTAATCTGCGTCGCGCCGCGTTACGTGAATTCTCTGAAATTGCAGCCCTTCATCCAAACTTAATCACACCACAACGTCGTAATACTGTGATCAAAAGTGGTTATTTTATGGATGTGGTTGAACATACCAAAGCTGTTGAAGCCATTGTTGCGCAATGCAAAACCTTATCTCCAGAACCTTGGAAAGGGCACAAAATTGTCGTGACAGGCATTATTGCGGATAGTCCTTCTATTCTACAAATTTTGGCTGATAACAAGATGGCGATTGTAGCAGATGAAGTGGCGCATGAGTCTCGTCAGTTCCGTCAAGATATCCCAGAAAATAACGCACCTTATGAAGCGATGGCAGAGCAAATTGCCCAGCTTGAAGGGTGTTCACTTTTATATGATCCAGAGAAAAAACGCGGTCGTTTAATTGCCGATATGGTGAAAAACACAGGCGCTGATGGTGTCGTCTATTTACTGACAAAATTCTGTGATCCCGAAGAATTCGATGCTCCGATAGTGAAGAAATTCCTCGATAAAGAAGGCATTCCTTCCATCATTATCGAAATTGATCAGCAAACCAAAACGTATGAACAGGCTAGAACCGCACTGCAAACTTTTGCGGATGTGCTTTCTGCTTAACAACATTAATCAATAGTCACAAAAGACCTGTGTGAAATAGCACAGGTCAATTGAACCCTAACACATATAAGTGGGGCAATTATGGGTATTATTTGTTTAATCATTGGGCTAGCGATATTAATGATCATGTGTATGAAAGGCATACATATCTTCATTTCTGTTTTTACCACCAGCCTATTTCTTGCTGTGACTGCATGGCTTGTATCACCAGATATGCTTAATCCTGTCGATGCACTGTTACAAGTGTATACCGGTGGGTTAGGTGGCTATTTTGGTAGCTTCTTCTTCATTTTCGTACTCGGTGCGATTTTTGGCAAATTAACTGCTATCAGTGGCGCTGCTGATAGTGTTGCCTCTTTTATTATTGGTAAATTTGGTGAAAGAGCCGTTATTCCTTCATTAGTTGCGGCTTGTGCCATTTTAGCCTACGGCGGTGTTTCAGTGTTTGTTGCACTGTTTACCGTTTATTCGATGATGGTGAGTCTATTTCGTAAAGCGAATCTGCCTCGCAGGCTTATTCCAGCTGTCTATTTTGCTGGTGCAGGTACGTTTGTGATGATAATGCCTGGATCACCACAAATCCAAAACCTTATTCCAATGAAATTCCTAGGGACATCAGCGACGGCGGGTTTAGTACCCGGAATGTTGACTGCACTGTTCCAGGTCACTTTAGTGATTATTTATCTCACTTGGTTATTTAAGCGTGTAAAAGCGAAAGGTGAAGGTTGGGTTGAAGACGAAAAAACAGCAAAAGCCGAAGAGGGTAAAAAAGAACGTCAATTACCGAATGTGCTCGTTGCATTACTCCCAATGCTTATTTTGTTGGTCGTGCTGAATATTCTGAAATGGGATCCTGCTATTGCTCTGTTCTGCGCCATTATAGCGGCCTTAATTGTGTATTTACGCTATCTCGATTGGAAAAAACTCGTACCTAATTTGGCCGCTGGCACGATGGAAGGAGTGACCTCTCTCTTTAATACCGCAGTTATTGTTGGGTTTGGGGCATTAGTGATGACCTTACCAGCATTCAAAGAATCTTTCCAAGCGATTGCTCAATCGGGTCTTAATCCTCTGGTTGTGACTGCGATTTCCGTCGGCGCGCTGGTGTTTATCAGCGGTTCAGGCTCTGGTGCGTTAAGTATTGCTATGCCAATGATTGCTGCAATGTTCCCTGCAACCGTGGTTGATCAAGGCGCCTTACACCGTGTGGCCACAATGGCATCAATGAGTACAACTCCACCATTTAACGGATTGATTATTACTGTCTTTAGCGTCTGTGGTGTCAGCCATAAAGAGGGCTATGGCCCTGTAGGAACGTTAACTCTCGCGATCCCACTGTTAGCCATGATGTTTATGTTGCTGCTGTACACCTTCTTACCTGCATCTATAGCGACGATGTAGGAATAACGTTAACCCATTAATGCGTGCGATAAGACGAAAAACGTGAAATCGCACGCCATAGAGATAACCCTAAATATTCTCAGAGGAAAATAAACATGGATTTTCAGCTAACAGAAGAACAAATCCTGATCCGCGATATGGTCAGAGAGTTTGTTGAAAACGACATTAAGCCGATTGCGGGGGAAATCGATAAAGAACACCGTTTTCCAAGTGAAAGCATCACTCCCATGGCTGAATTAGGACTCTTTGGTTTCAATATTGATGAAAATTATGGTGGTACAGAAGCGGATGCAATTAGCTATGTATTAGCAACAGAAGAGATGGCAAAAGTCAGTGCAGCACATGCCATGATCATGGGATCACAGTGTTCATTAACAGGCCCTGTTATTCAAAAATATGCTGATGAAGAAACCAAAGCACGTATTTTACCGGGAGTGGTTTCAGGTGAACAAATTGGTTGCTTCTGTTTATCCGAACCAAGTGCAGGTTGTGATGCCGCCGCTCAACAAACAACCGCTGTTCGTCAAGGTGATAATTATGTGATCAATGGATCTAAATTGTGGATCACAGCAGCACCTCAAGGTGCATTCTTTATCGTATTTGCCATGACTGATAAAAGTGCGGGTGTTAAAGGGATCACCGCATTCTTAGTTGAGCGTGATAACCCAGGGATCAGCATTGGTTTACCAGAAGAAAAAATGGGTATGAATGGCTCTGAAACTTGTTCTGTCAGTTTTAGTGACTGTGTTGTACCTGTTAGTGCACGTTTAGGCGCGGAAGGTAAAGGCTTTAGCATTGCCATGGAGACCTTAGATGGTGGTCGTTTAAGCTGTTCTGCTATTGCGTTAGGTATCGCACAAAGTGCATTAGATGCCACGATTGATTACACCAAAGAGCGTATTCAATTTGGAAAACCCATTGCAGCCAACCAAGGTGTGCAATGGATGTTAGTGGACATGGCTACCCGCGTAGACTGTGCTCGTATGCTGGTATATCGCGCAGCTGCGGCAAAAATTGCTGGGCTTCCTTATACCCGCGAATCAGCGCAAGCCAAATTATACGCTTCTGAAACAGCAACCTATGTCACTCAAAAAGCCGTTCAACTCCACGGTGGTATGGGTTACACCAAATCTTATCCTGTTGAACGCCTAATGCGTGAAGCAAAACTCACTGAAATTTTTGAAGGCACAAGCGAAGTGCAACGCATGGTGATCGCTAAACATATTTTAGCGTAATGACATTGGGATTTTATTAATTTGCTCCCTTGAGCAAAACGGAGAATGTGAATTATGAAACTTATTGCCTGCTGTAAGGTTGTTCATGACGAACAAGACATCACAACGCGGCCTGATCGTACACTCGCAACTGATAATGCGGGTTTAAAAATTAGTTTATATGATTTAAATGCAATTGAAACCGCAGTAGAAATTGCCTCGGCTCTGGGTGATAGCACCGTAACTGCATTGAGTATAGGCACTAGTGCAATGGTAGAAAATGCGAAAATTAAAAAAGATATTTTATCGCGTGGCCCTGATGCATTAACACTTGTTGCTGATGATGCGTGCAATGCTCTTTATTCAACAGATACCGCTAATATTATTGCGCAAGCGGCACAAAAGGTGGGTTTTGATTTATTAATTTTCGGTGAAGGCTCTGGTGACTTATACGCTCAACAAACAGGTTTAGCAGTAGGTGAATACTTAGGCTTACCTTGTGTTAATGCCGTGAACAAAATCACCGTTGAAGGTGACAAAATCATTGTTGAGCGTGATTTAGAAAATATCACTGAAGAGCTAGAGCTGACATTACCTGCCGTTGTCTGCGTGACATCAAGCATCAACACCCCAAAATTACCATCAATGAAAGCCATTTTAGCTGCCAATAAAAAACCTGTTGAGAAACTTGAGTTAGGGGATATTGGTGTTGATATTTTAGCTCCGACTGTTGTGCAAACACAGGTGTGCGCACCAGAACAGACTGATCGCCTAGGGATTATTTTAGACGGTGATTCAGATGAAAATATTGCCACATTTGCTGAGCATTTACGCCAAGCGGTTAATCAATAAGGAGATTAAAAATGGCTAGTTTACTCCCTACAACTTTTGTTTATGCCGAGAAAGCGGATGATTTAGCAAAACTGATTGCGTTTGCTCGTAGTCTTGGTGAAAAAGTGAATGTGTTATTTATCGGTGATGATGAAAGTACGCGTGAATGCGTCAGTCTGGGGGCTGATTGTGTCTATTGCTTTGCGCCACAAGACGGTGTGATTGCTGAAGATTATGCGACCTCTTTTGCTGAAATTATTAAAGAAGCAGGTGCTAATGCATTGGTTTTATTAGCATCATCAAAACGAGCAAAAGCCATTGCGGCTCGTCTAGGTGTTACGTTAAAAGCAGGTGTTGTCAGTGATGCATTAAGTCTGACTGTTGAAAACAATACGGTGATCGCAACACACCAAATTTATGGTGGTTTAGCACATGCTAAAGCAGAAATTCGCTCACCTTATGCTATTGCTACTGTTGGTGGTGCATTAGATGTGGAAGTCATTACAGATGCTCCCAATGCATCAGTGGTACAAGGCACCTTTGTCGCCCCTGCGTATACATTAAAAGTGTTAGCACGTAAGCCAAAACAAGGTAGTAGCGTTGATTTAGGTAAAGTGCATTGTGTTGTTGGTGTTGGACGTGGCTTTGGTAAGGCAGATGATATTGCGTTAGCGTCAGCATTAGCGAAAGCCCTTCAAGGTGAAGTGGGTTGCTCACGTCCAATTGCTGAAGGCGAAGGTTGGATGGAACACGATCGCTATATTGGTGTTTCTGGTGTGACTTTAGGTGCTGATGTTTATGTTGCTGTCGGTATTTCAGGGCAAATCCAACATATGGTGGGTGTTGATAGAGCAAAGGTCATTGTTGCTATCAACAAAGATAAGAATGCGCCTATTTTCAATATGGTGGATTACGGGATTGTCGGCGACCTCTACAAAGTGTTACCTGCATTAACAGCGAAGCTGGGCGGCTAATTCTCGTCGGTCGCTTGGCGAAAGTGTGCTAAGCGACCACAGATAATAAAAGGATAGAAAAGTATGTCAGACGATATTTTTGACGCCATTATTGTGGGTGGTGGACTTGCTGGTGGTACTGCTGCCTATGTTTTAGCGCAAGCAGGATGTGATGTATTAGTGGTTGAGCGAGGTAATTTCGCTGGCAGTAAAAATATGACGGGAGGGCGTTTATACGCGCATAGTCTTGAAAAAATCATCCCTAATTTTGCCCAAGAGGCGCCTGTTGAACGTCTTGTGACGCGCGAAAAAATTTCCATGTTAACGGAAACCGATGGAGTTACGTTAGATTATCAGCATACTCAGCAGGAAGAGGAAGCCGCACGCTCTTATACTGTATTGCGTTCTTCATTTGATCAGTGGTTAATGGAAAAAGCGGAAAATGCTGGCGCACAAGTGATCACGGGCGTTCGTGTTGATGAAGTATTAGTAAAAGATGGCAAAGTCTGTGGGGTTAAAGCGGGTGATGATGAAATTGAAGCCAATGTCGTGATTTTAGCTGATGGTGTGAATTCACTGTTAGCGAAGCAATTAGGTATGACGCAGAAAGTTAATCCTCATACCGTGGCGGTAGGAGTTAAAGAATTACTAGAATTCACACCACAACAAATGGAAGATCGATTTGGTTGCACCAATGATGAAGGGTTAGCTTGGCTTTTTGCGGGGGCACCATCAGGGGGGTATTTAGGGGGGGGGTTTTTATACACCAATAAAAATACTGTTTCTTTAGGCCTAGTTTTAGGGCTGCATAATGTCAATAAGTTCGAAAAAACAGTTCCTCAACTATTAGAAGATTTTAAACAACATCCTGTTGTTGCCCCCCTTATTAAAGACGGAAAATTATTAGAATATTCAGCGCATATGGTGCCAGAAGGTGGCATGAATATGGTGTCTGAATTAGTGAAAGATGGGGTCTTAGTGGCGGGTGATGCCGCAGGATTTTGCCTCAATGTGGGTTATACCGTAAGAGGAATGGATCTGGCAATTGCTTCAGGTGAAGCGGCCGCAAAAGCGGTTTTAATGGCGAAAGAACAAAACAGCTACAGTCAAAAAGAGCTGAGTTGTTATCAATCTTTATTAAATGACAGCTTTGTTATGAAAGATATGAAGCTATATAAAGATCTACCTGCTTTCCTTGATAACACCAGATTCTTCACGGATTACCCACAAATGGCCACTAATGTCATGCACGATTTATTCGTGATTAATGGCCCAGAAAAACCAGTACGTAAGAAAATACTGTCTCAAGTGAAGAAAGTCGGTGTGATGAACTTAATTAAAGATGGCTTTAAAGGAGTACGTTCTTTATGAGTCAAGTAAACGTAGATGTTAAATTAGGCGTTAATAAATTTAATGTAGATGAAGAAAATCCACATATTGTCTTAAAAGATGATATCGATCCCGCACAATTTGAAATCTTAATGAAAGCGTGCCCCGCTGGCTTATATAAAAAAGATGATAAAGGGCAATATCTTTTTGATTATGCTGGGTGTTTAGAGTGTGGCACTTGCCGTGTGTTATGTGGCGAGACGATTTTAAAGAAATGGGAATATCCCTGTGGCACATTAGGTATTGAATTTCGTTACGGCTAATGTAATCACCTTTATCTCCCCCTCTAGAATAACCTCCAAAAATCTAAACTAGAGAGGGAGATAATTCATTTATTTATCTTAAAGAATGTATTTTTCGATACTCAGATGGAGTCATAAAAAATTCAGATTTAAATTTTCGGCTTAAATTAGAAATATCACTAAATCCACATTCATAAGCTAGTTGTGTAATATTTTTCTCTGCTAAAAGCGGGTTAACTAATGCCGTTTTATAATTCTCAAGACGTTTTTGGTAGATCCAACGATGTACAGACATATTTTGTTCTTTAAAAAGCATCTGTAAATAGCGCACTGAGATCCCACAGGCACTAGCACATTCATTAACACTTAAATCTGGATCGGAAAGATGTTGTTCAAGATAGTGTTGAGCAAAATAAAACAGCGTTGATCTTCCTAAGCTTTGAGGTGGTGTCGCAATACTGAATTCGCTAAATGCAGAGGTAATTAAATTCAATAAAATATCGGCAAGTTGTTGAGCGTGTTGTGGTGGCATCGAATCCAAAAAAGGGATATAGCGCATCACAAAGCTATATACCAATGAACCAGTGATACTATTACCACGTATTGCCCTTGCAGTCAGATTTTGCGTGTTGCCTAAACGTGATGCTAATTTTTCTCTTGGGATCAGGATCTTAAATAACGAATAGTCGTTATCAAAAGACCATGATACAGGTCTTGCCATATCAAAAATACAAAAGTCACCTTGCCGTAGAAATGCCGTTCTCCCATCTTGGGTAAGATGACTAGTTCCTGAACGTTGTATCTCAATTTGGAAATGCTCTTCTAAGCTAAGTTTATTAGCTAAAGGACGACTACTCGCCCAGTGACCATTAGACTCTAGCTGAATAAAGCGAATATTTGTCACCTTTTGCTCGACAATGTTGGCATAAAATCGAGAATGAGGGGGCAATTCGACTTCATTGCATTCATAAGACGATAAAAAGCGGTCTTTTATTGTATCCCTGAATACGGAAAACCGATCTACGTCAGGGAGCTCCCGAGTCGTAAACATGCTTTTCATAGTACGCCCACTTTTATTGAAAGTTTTTTTGTTGTGTTGCTATCAATCTAGTATAAAAACGACATAAACTAGACTGAATTAGAATAATATTTTTATAACTTTAATCTTAAAATTAGAATAGTAAATTTAAATAATTATTAGCGAAGATACTTATTCTTTTCTTTGTTAATAAATTGAAGATAATATATTTAAAAGTTTTTAATTTATTTAAACTAAAGTCATTTAAATTATATATTTAATTCATAGCATTTTTGATGCTACCACTTCTATGATATTAATCCTAAGTTAATTTCTTATCTTTAGAGTGAGATCTCATAAATAAATTAAGAGTGATTCTTATTAATATCTTATTTATTTCATTCTTTTCAGAGTGTAGGTTAATATGGATTTTATGTACGGAGTATAATCGCTTGTTAAATAATGTTGTTATTTATTGTTAATAATAGCGTTAATGATTATATTAAATTTTTATAAACTTAAGTATTAATAATATTCATATTATATATTACAACAAATCTTCCTTTGATATCATGATGTATTAATAGTAAAGATATTTAATCTTAATGATGTTCACGATAATAATTTTTATTTGTTGTGAACAAGTCAATATCGTGGCTCTGAAATAGGTTGCTTGATGTATAAACCATTATCATTTATCCATACTAGAATAATGATCTTTTTCTTAAAACTGAATCTAAAAAATAAACGATATCTTCCATTTACTAATTTAATTCGTGATCAATTTTTATTTTCTTCACCTAGGTGTTACCTAATCTAAACTCTGGAGTTCGTGGAGCATTTGTGATGTTTACTATAGATTTCAATATATGAGCAAAAATTTTTTGTATCTGCTTTTTTCTGATAATCTTCTGGATATTTTTTCAGTGCTTCAAATTAATTGAAATACTATGAATACAACTCTATTTTGAATTGATGTGAGATCACATCAGTGTTGTTAAACATATAAGAAAAGAAATAGCTAGGATATTGAGAGAAAGATTTTTTAAAAGGCTAGAAAGCAAAAAACCAGCCCTAAGGCTGGTTTTTCTAAAGATGGTGCCCGAACTCGGAATCGAACCAAGGACACGGGGATTTTCAATCCCCTGCTCTACCGACTGAGCTATTCGGGCTAACGAGGCGCATTAAACCGTATTCAGCGTGATGCGTCAACGTCTTTTTAATAAAAAATGCAAAAATAAGTTCGTTTGCTTTCTTTTTATTCTATTCGAGTTTAAATTTTCATCATAAGCAATTTTTTAGTAAAAAATGCTTAAATAACAATCAGTAAAGATATTCACTTTTTTGCATGTCGAAGAGAAAACTTTCTCTTTTTTGATGATTAAATTTGTTTTTTGTTATTCAGTAGAGAGAAATTGAGTACAAACGAAAAAATGGATCCTTTTTCTCGTTTCCTAGTACTCAAAACTAACTTAATGCGCCATTTTTACGGCATTGAGCAATCTTAAGAATGTCTTCTGCCAATAATTTTGCTGTAATAATATCATCAGCATGATGATTCACCATTAAACGGCTTAAACAGCCTTCTAAGATGAGTTCCATCTGTTTAGCAACTAACTCGCTGTCTTCGATATCAAGCTCGCGTAGTAGCGTTTTAGAGTAATCAAATGAGCTTTGTTTTTGACGTTGGCTTAATTGATGGATTTGAGAGTGTTCATCAGGGTATGCGCTACAAGCAGCAACGAATAAACAACCAGGAAAACGGTTTTTCTCTAAACGCATGGCGAGCTGATCATAACGAGCAAGTAACTTTTGTTCGATAGTCAGTTTTTCATCTAACATCACTTGGCGTTGCCAAATATCAATTTGTTGCCCGTGATGGCGAAGACAATCAAAAATTAAGGCATCTCTATCAGGCCAAAATGGGTGAAGTTGAGATTTATTGATACCGGAATCTTGAAGAAGCTCCGGTAAAGTCGCCGCTAAGCCATATTGCTCCAGCTGGATAAGTACGTGGTCTAATAACGCTTCACGTTGCACTGAAATCTCCTTAAATCACGTTGTCGCGAAAAACATCATAATTAGCAGACTTTAACTAAAAATGAAAGCAAGAGGCGGCAGGGTAAAATGAAAATACCCCATCTTGCGACGGGGTATTTTCTGTTTTTTTATTTCTTGTAAGCGCTAGGCGCTTTTTTGCAATGTTTTCGTTTTTTACTTCAAACTACAGGATCATACCGCCGAAGAGGAAACCAAATCCGACCGCTAATACCACCCCAATTGTACCTGGGATAAAGAATGGGTGGTTGAAGACTAATTTACCAATACGAGTTGTACCTGTGTCATCCATTTGAACTGCCGCAACTAGTGTTGGGTAAGTTGGCAGAATGAACAGACCAGAAACCGCAGAGAAAGAGGCAATTGCAGTTAATGGAGATACACCTAGAGCTAAAGCCATTGGCATCAATGCTTTTGCTGTTGCTGCTTGTGAATATAACAGTGCAGAACAGAAGAAGAAGATAACGGCTAATAACCAAGGATGGCCAGTGATTAAATCACCCGCAGTCAGTTTGATCCAATCAATGTTACTTGAAACGAAAGTATCACCTAACCATGCAACACCCAGAATACAGATACATGCACTCATACCTGCTTTAAAAGTACTTGAGTTGAGGATAGTATCCGTTTTCACTTTACAGAAGATAGTGATAAGGGTTGCAACACTCAGCATGATGATAAGAATGGCGTTAGTGGTATTCATTAACGGCTCTTTCACGATACCTAAACTTGGGCTGTTGATAACAGCATAAGTTACAACACCGATAACACCCAATAAGAACAGCATTACAGATGATTTAGCACCAGGTAATGTTTCTCTACGTTCTTGGCTACCACGTAACTCAACCAGACCTTGTTCTAAACGTTCACGATAGACCGCATCATCTGACAGTTTTGAGTTAAATACCCAAGAGATGATGAAGGACATCAGAATGATAGCAAGGAACGTTGCTGGTAATAAGATAGACAGCAGAGTGATGTAGCTTACTGTATTACCTTCACCGACCATTGCAGGGTTTTCCATGACAGATGCCATGTAAACAACCGCAGCAGAGATTGGAGATGCAGTAATACCGATTTGAGCGGCAACAACACCTGTTGATAAAGGGCGGCAAGGTTTGATGCCTTGTTCTTTTGCAACTTCTGCGATAACGGGCAGTGTTGCTAAAGAGATATTCCCTGTACCTGCAAATAGTGTTAAGAAATAAGTCACAATTGGCGCAAGAATTGTGATGTATTTTGGATTACGTCTTAACAGTTTTTCAGTTTGGCCAACAAGGTAATCCAAACCACCAGCAACCTGCATCGCAGAGATTGCGGCAATAACAGCCATAATGATGGAGATAACATCAAAAGGGATTGAACCAGGTTTAACACCGATAGCAGCTAAAACTAAAACCCCTAAACCACCGGCAAACCCGATACCAATTCCCCCAAGTCTCGCACCGAGGAAAATGGCCAGCAGAACGATAATCAATTCTACGGCTAGCATAGCGTTTACTCCTTGAGATAATTAAAAAAATGAGAAAGATAAGTTAAATTTTTGTTTTTACAATCAAGTAAAAAGGCACGTCTCTTAAAGAGTCCGTGCCTTGTATTTTTAAGAGCTCATTCTTATGTTTAACAGTGTCATGTTATAAAACATAATTATTAATCATCGAAGCGTTTTGCTTTGTAAGCCGGGTTTTTTAAGTTCTCGATAGAGAAGATATCATCCAGTTGTTCTTCGGTTAATAAACCGCGTTCTAGAACAACTTCACGTACGCTCTTACCAGTTTCTGCACAAATCTTACCAACGATGTCGCCATTATGGTGACCAATGAATGGGTTCAGATAAGTAACGATACCGATTGAGCTGAAGACGAAGTGTTCACAGATTTCTTTATTCGCAGTGATGCCATCAACACATTTTTCTACTAAGTTACGACAAGCGTTGCTTAACAGAGAAATTGATTCGAACATTGCTTGACCGATTGCTGGTTCCATTACGTTTAATTGTAATTGACCTGCTTCAGCAGCCATAGTGACACAAGTGTCATTACCGATAACTTTAAAGCAAGCTTGGTTAACAACTTCTGGAATGACTGGGTTTACTTTAGCTGGCATGATTGAAGAACCTGCTTGTAGTTCTGGAAGATTGATTTCTTTCAGACCTGCACGAGGACCAGAGGACAGTAAACGTAAGTCATTACAGATTTTAGACATTTTCACAGCTAAACGTTTTAATGCGCCGTGAACCATTACATAAGCACCACAGTCAGAAGTTGCTTCAATTAAGTCTTCTGCTGGAACGCAGGCTAAACCAGTTACTTCTGCTAATTTTTCAACAGCCAGTTTTTGGTAACCAGGCGCTGTATTCAGACCAGTACCGATAGCTGTTGCACCTAAGTTCATTTCTAACAGTAACTCAGCAGTACGTTTCAGGTTTTTGATTTCTTCTTTCATTAATACAGAGAAAGCGTGGAATTCTTGACCTAAAGTCATTGGTACAGCATCTTGCAATTGAGTACGACCCATTTTCAGGATATCTTTAAACTCAACCGCTTTTCTATCAAAACCTGCTTTCAGCAGTTCGATAGATTCAGTTAACTTGATTACAGAGTTATAAACCGCTACACGGAAACCACAAGGATAAGCGTCGTTTGTTGATTGGCTCTTATTGACGTGGTCATTTGGGTTCAGGTATTGGTATTCACCTTTTTGGTGACCCATTAATTCCAGACCGATGTTTGCGATAACTTCATTGGTATTCATATTTAATGAAGTACCTGCACCGCCTTGGAATACATCAACTGGGAATTGATCCATGTGTTTACCTGTTTCTAATACTACGTCACAGGCTTTGATAATCGTATCAGCGATTTCACGAGGAATAGTGTGAAGTTCTTTGTTTGCTAATGCTGCTGCTTTTTTCACCATGACCATACCGCGGATGAATTCTGGAACATCATTGATGGTACGATCACTGATGTAGAAGTTTTCAATTGCACGTAAAGTATGGACGCCGTAGTAAGCATCAGCAGGAACTTCTCTTTTACCTAACAGGTCTTCTTCGATACGAGTTTTATTTGACATGAGAACCTTCTTATTAAAATTTTAACTGTCTAGTTATGCGCTTGTTAATAAAATATATCGTTAACGGTTAATAATGTAATATAACTTACCGTTTTGCTTGGTACTGACATGATCATATTCGGGTTGTGAACAAATACCTTTAAGCTGGATCACTTTATACGTAAATAACGTCTAAATATTTTCTTTTTGTGATCTATCTCATGGATTTTACAGTTCTACTTCTCTTTTTAATACCCCTTGAAAAGGAGTGTTAGGCTCCCCATTATTATGTAGATAAACTAAGAAAAAGCGAGTTCGTAAACCATCAGCTTAGATGTAGTTCACACTCCTTTCTATTAATAATATGAATCTTTTTTTATAAAAAGGAGAACCACGTGCGTTGGCTCCCATTAATTGTTATCTGTCTTCTTATTTATATAGAAGCTGTTATTTTCGTCAATGTGGCATCTTCTATTGGCGTACTGACAACACTCTTCCTTGTGGTGCTGACTTCTTGTGTTGGTGTCTCATTGGTAAAAAATCAGGGCGTAAAAAATATTGCTTCAATGCAACAAAAATTAGCGGTAGGAGAAGTACCTGCTGCTGAAATGGTGAAAAGTGTTTCGTTAATATTGGCAGGTATTCTATTGTTGATCCCAGGCTTCTTTACTGACTTCTTGGGATTACTGTTATTACTGCCACCATTGCAAGCACTGCTAGTGACTAAATTGATTTCTCGTATTCGTGTTTATTCAGCAGGCCATACTCAAGGCGGATTTTCTTCACATCAGAATGGCACCACTTTTGAAGGTGAGTATCAGCGCAAAGAAGATTCACCAAGTAACCAATTGAATAATAAGGGCGAAGATCAGAATAATGACCATTTTTCTGACAAAAAATAATTAGCCCAAAGCATAATCGACTAAAAAGGGGAAAATTTGAAAAAAAAACACACTTCTCCCCTTGAAGTTTTACCGGATGCCCCCACCTGTATCGTCATGGTACTGGTTCATCTTAGGCACTGGTATCAACCTTAATCCTGATATGGACTTTTTTATAGGAGCACTATTAATGAAGATTCGTCCATTACATGACCGTGTTATTGTTAAACGTAAAGAAGTCGAAGCTAAATCAGCAGGCGGTATCGTTCTCACTGGCACTGCAGCGGGTAAATCTACTCGTGGCGAAATCTTAGCCGTGGGGCAAGGCCGTATTATGGAAAACGGCGACGTTAAACCACTAGATGTTAAAGTTGGCGATATCGTAATTTTTAACGACGGTTATGGCGTTAAAACAGAAAAAATTGATAACGAAGACGTGCTTATCATGTCTGAAAGCGACATTTTAGCAATTGTAGAAGAATAATTTTTCTCTTTTAAGATCTTCTTAAACTGAACGAATTCAAAGGAAATATACGATGGCAGCTAAAGACGTCAAATTCGGTGTAGATGCTCGTAATAAAATGTTACGTGGTGTTAATGTTCTTGCAGATGCAGTTAAAGTAACTTTAGGCCCTAAAGGTCGCAACGTTGTTTTAGATAAATCTTTCGGTGCACCAGTTATTACTAAAGATGGTGTATCTGTAGCACGTGAAATTGAACTCGAAGATAAATTCGAGAACATGGGTGCGCAGATGGTGAAAGAAGTTGCTTCTAAAGCTAATGATGCGGCAGGTGATGGTACTACAACTGCAACAGTATTAGCACAATCAATCATTGCCGAAGGCTTAAAAGCAGTTGCCGCAGGCATGAACCCAATGGATCTGAAACGTGGTATCGACAAAGCGGTTATTGCCGCAGTCGAAGAACTGAAAAAACTGTCTGTTCCATGTTCAGATACTAAAGCGATTGCTCAAGTTGGTACAATTTCAGCAAACTCTGATGAAACTGTTGGTACTTTGATCGCACAAGCGATGGATAAAGTCGGTAAAGAAGGGGTTATTACTGTTGAAGAAGGTACTGGCTTAGAAGATGAGCTAGATGTTGTTGAAGGTATGCAGTTTGACCGCGGTTATCTGTCTCCTTATTTCATCAATAAACCTGAAACAGGTACAGCAGAATTAGAAAACCCATTCATTCTGTTAGTTGATAAAAAAGTATCAAATATCCGTGAGTTACTGCCTGTTCTAGAAGCAGTTGCTAAAGCCAACAAACCTCTACTTATCATCGCTGAAGATGTTGAAGGTGAAGCACTGGCAACATTAGTTGTGAATAACATGCGTGGTATCGTTAAAGTTGCTGCGGTTAAAGCTCCTGGCTTTGGCGATCGCCGTAAAGCAATGTTACAAGATATCGCAACGTTAACTAACGGTGCTGTGATTTCTGAAGAAATCGGCATGGAGTTAGAAAAAGCAACGTTAGAAGATTTAGGCCAAGCAAAACGTGTTGTTATCAACAAAGACACTACCACTATTATTGATGGTTTAGGTGATCAAGACGCAATCAGTGGCCGTGTATCTCAAATCCGTCAACAAATCGAAGATGCAACTTCAGATTATGACCGTGAAAAATTACAAGAACGTGTCGCTAAATTAGCGGGCGGTGTTGCAGTAATTAAAGTCGGTGCAGCAACTGAAGTGGAAATGAAAGAAAAACGTGCTCGTGTTGACGATGCTCTGCATGCAACTCGTGCAGCAGTTGAAGAAGGCGTTGTTGCGGGTGGTGGTACTGCGCTGGTTCGTGTTGCTAACGCGCTACGTGAGATGGTTGGTGATAACGAAGAACAAACAGTAGGTATCCGCGTTGCATTACGTGCAATGGAATCGCCAATGCGTCAAATCGTTGCTAACGCAGGTGAAGAACCTTCAGTTGTTGTAAACAACGTGAAAGCAGGTGAAGGTAACTACGGTTATAACGCTGCAACGGATGCTTACGGCGATATGATTGATATGGGTATCTTAGATCCTACTAAAGTCACTCGTTCTGCACTGCAATTTGCTGCATCTATCGCAGGTCTGATGATCACAACAGAAGCAATGATCACTGATTTACCTAAAGATGATAAAATGGATTTAGGTGGCGCTGGTGGTATGGGCGGCATGGGTGGAATGGGCGGCATGATGTAATTCATCAGCTTACTGTTTTACACGAAAAAACCGAGCTTAGGCTCGGTTTTTTTATGTCATTTTATGAGATAACAGATCGTTGTTGTAGTTGTCATTGCCTTTCTTTTGCTGTCATTATGTGTGGTTATCCCGCTCACTGTCAGAAAAAACCCTTTGTCGTTGCTCCCAGTTGTGGTAGGTGCCTGTTGGTCTATTTTGTGTTTTGAGGTGGCTTTTTATTCACTTGTTTTTGTATTTCTCTTTATTTCACCACGTTTATTTTTGGGGCAATATTATTCGGCAGAGGGGATTGATTGTCTGACAATTTAAAAAAATGAACAAATAATGTGTTCATTCTCGCACTGTGCAGGCTGAAAATAGGTCAGATTGTTTTAAAAGCCTAAAAGCGGTGTAGAATAGATGCATTGTTGCTTTGTCTATCTCAAAGCCGAATTTGTACGTTAAAATAAGTGTAAAGCGAAAATAATATCTTAAGGCTATTGGCTAATGTGAGATAGTAATAATGATTTATTTTTGCGCATCAGAGGGATGACAAGGTATATTGTTGTCGTAACTAAACGGACACTCAAATAAATGAGGGGATCATGCGAATTAAATTGTTATTGGGAGCTACTGCGTTGTTATTAGCGGGCTGTTCTGCAACAAACACATTAACCACTGCGGGCTCACAGGTACAAATCACTGATACGCAACCAGGCAGTGAGTGCCAATTATTAGGAACAGTGACAGGTGTTCAAAATAACTGGTTATCAGGTTCCCGTACTGAAAGTCAATCACTGCGTGGTGCTGCTAATGATTTACGTAATAAAGCAGCGGCAATGGGCGGTAACGTTATTTTTAACGTTGGTACTGGCGCAGGCAGTTTCGTTGATAGCTTTGCACCATTAGATAGCAAAATGAGTGGGCAAGTTTATAAATGCCAATAAAGGCAGGTAAATTATTCATTATTTATTAGTCTACTAATAGAAAATAAAAAGCTGTAGTCACTTCATAATGAATTGAACTACAGCTTTTTTGTTTCTGCGATATTGATTATTGTTGGCGTAATCCGAGATCTAACAATGTTTTGCTTGGTTCACCACCAATTTCACGAGTAAGTTTAGGTACCATATAACCTGATACTAAGCTCATAAGTCCTTTCATAATCTCTCTAGCTTCACTGTCTGGCACCATAAAGTGAGCCGCCCCTTGTACTTTATCTAGAACATGCAAGTAATAAGGCATAACGCCTGCATCAAACAGGGCGCGACTTAATTCTGCGAGAACTTCAGCGTTGTCGTTAACACCTCGCAATAACACACCTTGATTTAATAAAGTGACATTGGCTTTCTTTAGCTTTAAGCACGCTTCTCGTAATACGTCATTAATTTCATTCGCATGATTTGTATGCAGTACCATAATATTCTGCAAACGTGATTGTTGTAAGCGCTGACATAGTACATCAGTGACACGAGCAGGAATCACCACAGGTAAACGAGAATGGATGCGTAAACGTTTAAGATGAGGAATGGCTTCTAATTGTGTGATTAACCAATCAAGCTCATCATCTTTTGCCATCAGAGGATCTCCCCCGGAGAAGATGATTTCATCGAGTTTTGGGTTATTTTTGATATACTCTATTGCCTTTTGCCAATTCGCTTTGTTTCCTTTGTTATCTTCGTAAGGAAAATGACGACGAAAACAGTAGCGACAATTGACAGCGCAACCACCTTTGACCAGAAGCAATGCACGATTCTGATATTTATGTAATAAACCTGGCACCGCATTTTGTTGCTCATCTAACGGATCCGTAGAAAATCCCGGTGTTAGGGTAAATTCAGCATTTGCAGTTAATACTTGTAAAAGTAATGGATCGTTAGGATCGCCTTTTTTCATGCGTGCAACGAATTCACGGGGAACCCGTAGCGGAAAAAGCCGTCGCGCCTGAGCCCCTTTTTGGAGATCAGCGTGATGTTCCAATGCTAAAAGTTGGAGTAATTCAACAGGATCACTGATTGCCTGCGCGAGTTGTGTTAACCAGACTTCTCTGGTGGGGTGATTATGAGTTACAATGTGTGCCATTTTTTGGCTATGCCATTTTAAATTAAAAAAGTTAGAGGATATTCATGGCTTCTTATAATACCAACGATTTTCGTTCAGGTCTTAAAATCATGTTAGATGGCGAGCCAGCCGTCATTACTGAATGTGAATTTGTTAAACCAGGTAAAGGTCAGGCATTTGCTCGTGTGCGTCTGCGTAAACTGATTTCTAACAAATTACTGGAAAAAACATTTAAATCTACTGATTCAGCAGAAGGTGCTGATGTCATGGATATCAACTTAACTTACCTATACAACGACGGTGAGTTCTGGCATTTCATGAATAACGAAACCTTTGAACAATTAGCCGCAGACGAGAAAGCCGTTGGCGAAAATGCTAAATGGCTCATCGACCAAGCAGAGTGTATCGTAACACTGTGGGATAACCGCCCTATTGCTGTTATTCCACCAAACTTCGTTGAATTAGAAATCGTTGATACTGATCCTGGCCTGAAAGGTGATACTGCGGGTACTGGTGGTAAGCCTGCAACATTAAGTACAGGGGCTGTTGTTAAAGTTCCACTTTTTGTACAAATCGGTGAAGTTATTAAAGTTGATACTCGTTCAGGTGAATACGTATCACGTGTAAAATAATCGTATAGATTATTTTACTGAGTTACAATATCAAGTACAATAATTAATTACCGCAGATAATGTTAACTATTTGCGGTATTTCTTTATTTTAATTGATAAATATTGAATAATAGACGGTATATTCTTTCTAAAAAACTGAGTGATTTGTATTACTACATTATTTTATTTTCTATGTTATTATTTTGTGCCTAATTTATTTATCCCTTTATTATATTTGAATGCCAAAACTGAATGCTATATTCAATATTGGAATTGGTAAAAAATAACCATTTTCTTAGAATGAATGTGTCGGTTATTTTGGTAAAGATAATCCACAGCAATATTTATTTTAAGTTATTTTGACTTTCCTTTAAGAGATATTGAAGAGTATAGATAAAAACATTAATCCTGTAATATTATTGATCTTTATTTTATATTTTTGTACTAGGGAAACCCTTTCTATATAGACATTTACTTTGATATATCTCTTTTATTTTTTTATTATCTATATTTATACTGCAATAAAAATCACCTATTTCATAGGTTGAAGATCTTATATATAGAATAAGTTTCTATTTCTTCTTTTTATAAATTTCCCATATTAAAAAACAGATAACAGAATTATAATCTATACTTTATTTAGATTGAATATAAAGAATAGGTGTTGATTTTTTTTCAATTCTAATGTTATCAATGCCTTATATTTACCCGTAGACCTTAAATTCATTTAGGAGGCTATATGGAAAATAAAATGATTATTATGGGGGCAGATCCTTCAGGATTTGAGCTTAAAAACACGATTAAATCTTATTTATCAGAAAAAAACTACACAATAAAAGATCTCACAGAATTAGGCCCTATTGGCTATTGTGATGTAGGTGATAAAGTTGGTTCGATTATTTCTGAACATCCTGAATATATTGGCTTTGTTTTCTGTGGTACAGGAATGGGGGTGAGTATCAGTGCGAATAAACATAAAAATGTTTATTGTGGTGTCTGTGAAAGCGTTACCAGTGCTCGTTTTTGTAAAATTATAAATAACTGTAATATTCTCGCTATGGGAGGATTATTAATTACCCCATTTAAAGCAAAAATGATGGTTGACGCTTATTTATCAGCAACCTTTACAGACGGTTTTTCAGAAGCAACACCGGAAGATTTACAATCTGGCTTAAATTCAATGAAACAAGTAGAAAAGAGAATTTATAAAAATTAAGTCAAGTTTAATGACTCACCTTTATAAGCCTGAATATTCAGGCTTATTTTTTACTAAGTGATATATTTTGCTTATAAAATAGGTAAAGATTTAGTATCTATATTAAAATAATAAACAAAGCATTTTTATGACTCAACAAGAAATTAAAAGTAGGTGAACAGTGGAACATCAACACGATGATGCAGTAAATGCCCCATTACGTATTACCTCTAAAATGCGAGATGTTGGAGGGATTGAAACCTATCGTGCTTTACCTGATAAAAAACAACGTTTAATTGGGCCTTGGTGTTTTCTTGATCATTTAGGCCCTACTGTTTTTAATGACTCTATCGATAAATTAGCCATTTCGCCACATCCCCATATTGGCTTACAAACTTTTACTTGGATGTTAGAAGGGGAAGTTTTACATCGCGATAGTCTCGGTTTTCAGCAAGTTATTCGCCCTCAACAAGTTAATTTGATGACAGCAGGCCTCGGTATTAGCCATTCAGAAGATAGTCACGGCGATAAAAAAGAGGTCCATCTGGCGCAATTATGGATAGTGCTACCAAACGATAAAAGAAATATGCCACCGCGCTTTGATCACTATCCTGAACTACCTAAATGGCAAGCTGATGGCGCTGACTTCACGTTATTAATCGGTGATTATCAAAGCTACAACTCTCCCGTATTATGTTTATTACCCATGGTTGGCATGGATATTATGGCAAAACATGCTACGGGTATTTCCTTATCATTAAATCCTAAATATGAATATGGACTTTTTGTCTTAACGGGCGAAATGACCATTAAAGGTGAAATTTTTACAGCTAATGAACTTGCTTATATTAGTACACAACATGAGTCATCGTTAGTTATTCAATTAAGCGATGATACTAAAGTTCTTTTTTTAGGTGGCGAACCTTTAAAGGAAAATATTTTGATGTGGTGGAATTTTATTGGTCGTAGTAAGGAAGAAATTCAACAAGCAATCACCGATTGGAATGCGGGCAGTGCACGTTTTGGTAAAGTGGTTAATGATGAAAGAACACCACTGGTATCGCCTTTAATGCCTTAATTTTATGTTATAAAAGAAAATATTAATATTACGTATTTGAACTTAGCTGAGTTATCTAAAGATAATTCAGCCATTTTTTTCTCTATGCTCCGCTATTTTTGATATCTAATCATAGTGACGACAAAATTGTTGTTTATAACTCACCACTTACTGTCAACGTCATTATTGTCGATACGTCATTCTTAATCCCTTCTTATATTTCTATCTCAATGATTTTTATCGTAAATAAATTAGAACCTCTCTTGGCATGAAATATGCTTCATCTAAAGAAAAATTGACGACAGTAATGCTGTTAAACGTTTTTCTCGGAGGATGTGGCGAATGAATCGCTTTGTAATTGCAGAGCCACAACGATGCATAGGGTGTAATACCTGTATGGCAGCTTGTTCAGAAGTTCACCAAGCTGTGGGGTTACAGGCGCATCCGCGTCTTACAGTGGTAAAAGTGGAGGATCAAACAGCACCGATGCTTTGTCGGCACTGTGAGGATGCTCCTTGTGCTCGCGTGTGCCCAGTCAATGCCATCACTCATGAAGATAATATGATCTTTCTTAATGAGAGCCTGTGTATTGGCTGTAAGTTATGTGGTTTGGTTTGTCCCTTTGGGGCAATTACACCATCAGGCAGTAAGCCCGTTAACTTACCAGCGGTTTTTGAACATTTTGTTCCTGAAGAGATGTTGGCGGATGTGCCAGCAAGCCTTCCAACAACCAACCCATTTCTTGCATGGAATGTGGGTGTCCGTGCTATTGCAGTGAAATGTGATTTATGTGCTTTCTCTGATGAAGGTCCTGCTTGTGTCAAGGTGTGTCCGACAGATGCATTGCATTTAGTTGAAGAAGACAAACTTGAAGAGCAGATGAAAACGCGTCGCTTAGATTCTGTGATGGAACCTGTCACAAGTCTTGACGATTTATCTACTTTGACACAGGAGCGGAAGTAATATGGAACCTCTTCAGTTACTGCTGTGGTCAGTCATCCTGTATGTTGTTGGTGGCGTTATTGCACTGTTTTTAAAGAAACAGGAAGGGTTGGCAATCCTTATTTCAGGGATCAGCACAATCATCGGCGGTGTTTTAGGTGTTTTAAGTGCATTACCGGTTATTTTGGGTGGTGAGATCGCCACTTTTACCGCGGCAGGCCCATTTGAATTTGCAGCCTTCGTAGTACGTATGGATATGTTAGGCGCCTTTATGGTGTTCGTTATTTCATTATTAGTCAGTGTATGTGCACTTTATTCTCTTGCTTATGTGCAAGAATATAAAGGACGTGGCGCTTGGAGCATGGGATTCTTTATGAATCTGTTTATTGCTTCTATGGTTGGCTTAGTGGTGATGGATAATGCGTTCTACTTTATTATCCTATTCGAAATGATGTCGCTGGCTTCTTGGTTCTTAGTGATTGCTGATCAAGATGACGAATCTATTCACGCAGGTTTACTTTACTTCTTTATCGCTCACGCAGGCTCCGTGTTAATCATGATTGCCTTCTTCTTGATGTGGCGTGAAAGTGGTAGCCTTGATTTTGATTCATTCCGTCAACTCTCTCTTTCACCTGCAATGGCCTCTGTAGTGTTCTTACTGGGTTTCTTTGGTTTTGGTGCCAAAGCAGGTATGTTGCCATTACACAGTTGGTTACCAAAAGCTCACCCTGCAGCGCCTTCACACGCATCGGCATTAATGTCAGGTGTAATGGTTAAAATTGGTATCTTTGGGATAATCAAAGTCGGTATCGATTTATTAGGTGCCACCGAAATGTGGTGGGGCATTGTTGTTCTTGGGTTTGGTGCTGTTTCTTCTGTATTAGGTGTTATGTACGCCTTAGCAGAGCATGATTTAAAACGCTTACTCGCATGGCACACCGTTGAAAACATCGGCATCATTTTAATGGGTGTGGGTGTTGGCATGGTAGGAATGGCAACTGATCATCCTGTTATAGCAGCACTTGGTCTGTTAGGTGCTTTATATCACTTATTAAACCATGCGGTGTTCAAAGGATTATTATTCCTTGGTGCAGGTGCCATTATTAACCAAATTCACACTCGTGATATGGATAAGATGGGGGGCTTAGCAAAACTAATGCCTTATACCGCAACAGCCTTTCTAATTGGTTGTATGGCGATTTCAGCGTTACCACCATTAAATGGTTTTGTTAGTGAATGGTATACCTATCAATCTCTTTTCTCGATGAGTTACGAAGGTAACTTTGTAATGCGCTTAAGTGGCCCAATTGCCATTATTATGTTAGCAATTACAGGGGCATTAGCGGCAATGTGTTTCGTTAAGGTCTATGGTGTTAGTTTCTGTGGTGGCCCGCGTAGCGAACAAGCAACAAAAGCGAAAGAAGTGCCTTTACCAATGACGATTGCAATGGGTTTATTAGCACTTTTCTGTGTTGTGTTAGGTGTGGGGGCTGCTTTTGTTGCGCCAATTATTGCAAATATTGCAATGTCACTTAGCGAAACCAGCGCATTAACCGTGACTCAAGGCGCAATGCTTGTTCCTGATACCGCATCACAAGCAATGTTCTCTCCAGCATTAACATTTGTTTTATTAATTGCCTTACCGCTTATCCCATTCCTGATTTATCTCGGCCTGAAAGGCAATCAACCTGCGTTTCGTCGTAAAGGTGATCCTTGGGCGTGTGGTTATGTATGGGAAAAAGACATGGCAGTGTCAGCAGGTGGCTTTACTCAAGCGTTACGTAGTATGTTTGCACCACTTTATCGTATGCGTAAACAACTTGATCCATCTCCATTGCTGTCTCGTGGTTTTAATAAAACACAGCTCGGTGCTGAAAAGGTCGAACCATTCTGGGATGAACGCATTATTTATCCTCTGGTTCGTGGTATCCAACGCTTTGCAAAACGTATCCAATGCCTACAAGGTGGGGATTTCAGACTCTATTGTCTCTACGTTGTCGCAGCGCTGGTCATCTTGCTTTTAGTCATCGCAGCGTAAGGAGAGGGACTTATGACTTTCCAAGAAGCACCTACGTTAATGATGGGAATATTCGCACTAATACAAGCACTCTTTTTGCTGGCGATAACCCCATTATGTACAGGTATTTCGCGCACAATTCGTGCCAAGATGCATTCGCGTCGAGGCCCTGGAATTTTGCAAGATTATCGAGATATCTTTAAATTATTTAAACGCCAATCAGTAGCGCCTGAGCAATCTGGTGTGATTTTCCAAGTGATGCCGTATGTGTTACTCGGAAGTATGTTAGTGGTTGCTATGGCACTGCCCGTCTTTACTGCAACATCACTGTTTGCGGGTGCGGCTGATCTTATTGCACTGATTTATCTGTTTGCACTTTATCGTTTCTTCTTCTCTTTATCTGGTCTGGATTCAGGAAGTCCATTTGCTGGTATTGGTGCTAGCCGTGAATTAACACTGGGTGTGTTAGTTGAGCCAATTTTAGTGTTATCACTGATTGTGGTGGCTTTGATTGTGGGTTCAACCAACGTTGGCACCATCAGTGCAACACTGGCTCAAGGTTGGGTATCACCTACAGCCACATTGTTAGCCTTATTAGCTTGTGCTTTTGCGGCATTTATCGAAATGGGCAAAATGCCCTTTGACGTTGCTGAAGCTGAACAAGAGTTACAAGAAGGGCCATTAACTGAGTATTCAGGCTCTGGTTTTGCCATGGTGAAATTGGGTCTTGGCTTAAAACAAGTCGTAGTAGCTGAACTGTTCTTAGCCATATTTATTCCTTTCGGTAAAGCAACAGAATTCACCTTCATTGCACTGATCATAGCGTTAGTTTTAATGGCGGTGAAATTGTTAGTGGTGTTTGTATTAGCGTCATTGGTTGAAAACAGTTTAGCGCGTGGTCGCTTCCTGCTAACTCACCATGTGACATGGTTAGGATTCGGTGTTGCAGCACTGGCTCTTGTTTTCTATTTAACTGGTCTATAAGGAGCGATGATTACAATGGAAAATATAGCTCTTGCGACCTTACTCATCCCATTTGCGGGGGCGCTGATTACGTCCTTAATGCCAAATCGGATGGCGAAGTGGTTATGTACACTGTTCGCTTTATTAGCCACATTAGGAACGGTTGCTTTAGGTTGGCAGTTTCTCGCTGAAGGTAAAGTCGATACGACAATTACGCTAGTACAATATGGTGATATTGCACTCTTTGGTTTTACCATTGACCGTGTGAGTACCTTGATTGCTTTCGCTGTTGTGTTCTTAGGATTACTGGTGAGTTTATACTCCACGGGTTATCTGACTGATGGCAACCGTGAGCATCCTCATGAAGGGACTCGTCGCTATTATGCCTTCCTGCTGATCTTTATTGGTGCGATGGCAGGTCTAGTGCTTTCATCAACTATCTTGGGCCAACTCCTGTTTTTCGAAATCACAGGGGGTTGTTCTTGGGGATTAATCGGTTACTACCAATCTGAAAAATCACTCCGCTCAGCAATGAAGGCATTATTGATCACTCACGTTGCTTCAATCGGTCTTTATCTTGCGGCTGCAACCTTATTTGTCAGTACGGGTACATTTGAATTAACCGCCATTGCAACCTTAGATGAACCAACCAAACTGATTGTGTTTGGCGGTATTCTCTTTGCGGCTTGGGGGAAATCAGCTCAATTACCGCTACAAGCTTGGTTACCTGATGCAATGGAAGCTCCAACCCCTGTAAGTGCTTACTTACATGCAGCATCAATGGTGAAAGTCGGTGTTTATATCTTTGCTCGTGCAATTATGTCAGCAGATGGTGATGTTCCTCATCTTATTGGATGGGTAGGTATTACCATGGCAGTAATCACGCTGATTTATGGCTTTATGATGTATCTGCCACAAAAAGATATGAAACGCCTATTAGCATGGTCAACGATTACTCAGCTCTCTTATATCTTTCTCGCATTATCTATCTCTATCTTTGGACCACGCGAAGCGTTTGAAGGCGGTATTGCTTATATCTTTAACCATGCCTTCGCTAAAAGCTTGTTCTTCTTAGTTGCGGGTGCGTTGAGTTATAGCTGTGGTACTCGTATGTTGCCTCGCTTAAAAGGGCTAATTAATAAATATCCATTATTGGGCGTGGGTTTTTGTGTTGCTGCGCTGGCAATTGCAGGTGTTCCACCACTTAATGGCTTCTTTAGTAAATTCCCAATTTTTGCCGCAGGCTTTGAATTGTCGAGTATTTTCTGGGTGATGACACCAATTATGGTGCTAGTGTTGATTGAATCTGTGGCTAGCTTCACTTGGTTTATCTACTGGTTTGGTCGTGTTGTGCCGGGCAAACTCAGTAAAGAGGTTGAGGAAGGACAGCCAGTTCCTATGGCAATGCAAATTGTCATTGGAATACTGATTATTATGTCCTTTGCATCCAGTGTTATCGCAGTCACTTGGCTAGGATAAGGGAGATAAATCATGACTGGAGCACTTATCGTAAACAATTTGGCGGGGTTAATGATGATAACTTCGCTATTGGTCATTGGCGCGAAAAAGCCGATTGCTTCTTGTTGGTTCTATGCATTGCAATCTTTCGTCTTGGTGATGATTTTTGTCACCTTGGCCAATACGTTAGATGCACACCAACTGACTCTGTGGGCAATTACCGCCTTCTTTACTAAAGTTCTGCTTGTGCCACTTATTTTAGGATTTGCATTCCGTAAGTTATCGGATCCTAGTGCGAATATCAGTGTTATTAGCCCTGCACTCTTAATGTTGTTGGCGGCTGTTATCGTCATTCTAAGCTGGTTTGTGGTTGAGCCAATTCAAATACCAATGGTTGTCGATTTGAAACCTGCACTCGCAGTTTCTTTGGGACACTTTATGTTGGGTCTGCTTTGTATCGTGACTCAACGAAATATCCTAAAACAAGCTTTTGGTTACTGCTTAATGGAAAACGGCTCTCACTTAACACTGGCACTATTAGCGTGGAGAGCACCAGAACTAGTCGAAATCGGTATCGCCACTGACGCCATCTTTGCTGTGATTGTAATGGCAGTGTTGGCTCGTAAGATTTACCGCACGCTCAACACACTGAACGTGGATCAACTGACCGCGCTGAAGGGGTGAGGAGATGAACCAAACAACCATGTTAACTATTTTAATGTTTGCACCGTTGGTATTTTCAATACTGGCGTTTCTAAGTCCGTTATTAAAAGCGGGTGCGCGTCCTGTTGTGACGGGTATTCATGCTATTGGTATCACCGTATTGTTAATCGCTGCGTTAGGGACTGTGGCAGATGTCATGTCTCATGGCGAAATATTGGCTGCTGCTAATTGGGTTCACGTTGATAGCCTAGGCGCATTATTCCTATCCATCTTAGGCATTATCGGCTTTTTAACGGGGCTTTATTCTATTGGTTATATGAGTCACGAAGTGGATGAGGGTGAAATCTCAGTACGCACTTTGTGTAACTACTATGGATTCTTCCACCTATTTTTATTCACCATGTTATTAGCAATCACGAGTAATAACTTGATCTTAATGTGGGCGGCCATTGAAGCAACAACCCTAAGCTCTGCATTCTTAGTCGGAATTTATGGTCAACGTTCTTCTCTGGAAGCAGCGTGGAAGTACATCATCATTTGTAGTGTGGGTGTGGCGTTTGGTCTTTTCGGTACTATTTTGGTATATGCCAATGCCGCAAGCTTTATGCCTGATCCAGATCAGGCTATCTTCTGGACTGAAGTGTTGAAATATACAGACCAGTTAGATCCAACACTGATGCATTTAGCTTTTGTCTTTATTTTAATCGGTTTTGGTACCAAAACAGGGTTATTCCCTATGCATGCTTGGTTGCCCGATGCGCACAGTGAAGCACCAAGCCCTGTCAGTGCGCTGTTATCGGCGGTGTTACTGAATTGTGCACTATTAATCATCATTCGTTACTACATCATTATTGATGCGGCTATTGGCACCGAGTTCACTCGTAACTTACTGTTAATTTTTGGCTTCCTCTCTGTGGCTATTGCGGCGTTCTTTATTCTTATTCAGCGCGATATGAAGCGTCTTTTAGCGTATTCCAGTGTGGAAAACATGGGATTAATCGCCGTCGCGTTAGGGATTGGCGGACCAATCGGTATTTTGGCTGCTTTATTTCACACCTTAAACCACAGTTTAGCGAAAGCGCTGTTGTTCTGTGGCTCTGGTAACGTGTTATTGAAATACGGTACGCGTGATTTAAATGTCGTGAAAGGCATGTTTAAAGTGATGCCATTAAGTGCAGCCCTTTTTGCTGGTGGTGCGTTAGCGTTAGGGGGCATGCCTCCATTCAACGTCTTTATCAGTGAGTTTATGATTGTTGTGGCAGGTTTAGCTTCTCAACACATCGGTTTAACTATTCTACTATTATTGTTACTAACCATAGTATTAGGTGGTTTAGTTCGTATGGTGGCTAAAACTGTTTTGGGTCCAAAACCTGATGTTGTTGCTAAAGGTGAGCTGGGGATTTTAACCACATTACCAATGGTCATTTTGATTGCCCTTATGCTGTTAATGGGAACTCATATTCCTAAACCTGTCAGCGAGCTGTTAGAAAATGCCGCTAATATCGTGATGAATCTCGATAAAAATGAGTCACCAACTTATGCATGGCCAACAACTTTAATCAGCAATCAATCCACATCAGTTCAGGAGATGTAACGTGAGCTACCAAAATTATGTCAGTAGAAAAGAGGGAAAAGAACTGGGTGCAGATTATGTTGCCAAAGTTCGAGAGAAATTCCCATCAGCTGTCCTTGATGAAGAGCGACAAACTGCTGATCAATTGACGATAACAGTAAAAACGGGATCACTTCCTGAAGTGGTGGAGTATCTATATTACGGTTTAGGGGGTTGGTTACCTGTTTTATTTGGCAATGATGAGCGTAGTTTAAATGGGGATTATGCCGTTTATTACGCATTATCAATGGAAGAGGGTGAAAAATGCTGGGTTGTGGTTAAAGCCCATGTCAGTCCAATCACGTTAGAATTTCCATCAGTAACACCACGTGTACCTGCCGCTGTTTGGGGGGAGCGTGAAATTCGTGATATGTATGGACTCATTCCTGTAGGTTTACCTGATGAGCGCCGTTTAGTGCTTCCAGATGACTGGCCTGAAGAGATGTATCCACTGCGTAAAGATGCAATGGATTATCGTCAACGTCCAGCACCAACGACAGAAACGGAGACTTACCCGTTTGTGAATGACGGTAAGCAAGATGCGCGCGTAGTACCTATTGGCCCAATGCACATTACCTCAGACGAACCTGGGCACTTCCGTTTATTCGTAGACGGTGAAAATATTGTCGATGCTGATTACCGAATGTTCTATGTTCACCGGGGTATGGAAAAACTGGCTGAAACCCGTATGGGTTATAACGAAGTGACATTCTTATCAGACCGCGTGTGTGGGATTTGTGGTTTTACACATAGCGTGGCATATGTGACTTCTGTTGAAAATGCGTTAGGCATTGAAGTGCCTCGTCGTGCGCATACCATTCGTTCAATCTTATTAGAAGTTGAACGCCTTCATAGTCATTTATTAAATATTGGTTTAGCCAGTCACTTTACGGGGTTTGATACTGGTTTTATGCAGTTTTTCCGCATTCGTGAAAAATCAATGCAGATTGCAGAAATGCTCACTGGTGCACGTAAAACGTATGGCTTGAACTTAATTGGTGGTATTCGTCGCGATATCTTAAAAGATCAGCGCCTTAAAACCATTCAATTAATAAGAGAAATGCGTCGTGAAGTTACTGAACTTGTTGATGTTCTTCTCACTGCGCCTAATATGGAACAGCGTACTGTTGGTGTGGGTATTTTAGACAAAAAGGTTGCCCGTGATTTTAGTCCTGTAGGTCCTATGATCAGAGCGAGTGGCTTTAAACGTGATGTGCGTTTTGACCATCCATTTGCCGATTATGGCAATCTTCCACTGACTCTCTTTAGTTATGAAGGTGGCGACGTATTCTCCCGTGTGATGGTTCGTATTAAAGAAGTCTTGGATTCAATGGCTATGATTGAATATGCCTTAGATAATCTGCCAGAAGGCCCGTTATTAACGGAAGGCTTCACTTATCAACCTTATAAATTTGCATTGGGCTTTACCGAAGCACCCCGCGGTGAGGATGTTCATTGGAGTATGTTGGGCGATAACCAAAAATTATTCCGCTGGCGTTGCCGTGCGGCGACTTATGCTAACTGGCCTGTATTACGTTATATGTTGCAAGGAAATACCGTATCCGATGCGCCATTGATTATCGGTAGCCTTGACCCTTGCTATTCCTGTACTGACAGGGTAACGCTCGTCGATGTGAAAAAACGTAAATCGAAAACAGTTTCTTATAAAGAAATTGAACGTTATAGCATCGAACGTAAAAATTCGCCGCTCAAGTGAGGGAATGAACGATGTTAAAATTGTTTAAAACCATAATCAAAACAGGCGAAGCAACGACCAAATATCCGTTTAAGCCTTTGGATTTACCCGATGGCTTTAGAGGAAAGCCTGAATATGATCCACAGCAGTGTATTGTTTGTGGTGCTTGTACTGCGGCTTGTCCTGCTAATGCATTAACTATGGAAACCAATTTAGAAACAGGTGAGCGTCACTGGCAACTGTTTATTGGTCGCTGTATTTACTGTGGTCGTTGTGAAGAAGTTTGCCCAACAAGAGCGATTGTTTTATCGGATATGTTTGAAACGGCGGTGACGAAAAAATCAGACCTTTATATTAAAGGAACGTTTAAGTTATTGAATTGCCGTGAGTGTCATCAGCCATTTACCCCTAAAAAATCCGTTGAATATGCGATGGCGTTATTAGTGCAATCTGGTTGGGATGAAAATACCGTGGAAGCGATGCGACCGCAATTTGAAACCTGCCCTGAATGTAAGCGTAAACATAACTTGTTATCTGATGGCCGTGAAAATATTAGTATGGGCGAGATCGGGAGTACAATAAAATGAGTCTACCAGAAATTCCCATTAATCATCATGTTAGCCAACCGATCACCCTTGATGATCAGGTGCAAAAGCTAAAACAAACATTGTTGAAAGATATTCAGCGTTCAGCTTATGTTTATCGTGTTGACTGTGGTGGTTGTAATGGTTGTGAGATTGAAATTTTCTCCGCAATTACACCGGTTTTGATGCTGAACGTTTTGGTATCAAAGTGGTAGCCTCACCTCGTCATGCTGATATTTTATTATTTACTGGCGCAGTCACGCGCCAGATGCGTGTTCCTGCATTACGTGCTTATGAATCAGCGCCAGATCCAAAAATCTGTATCTCTTATGGCGCTTGTGGCTGTGGTGGCGGTATTTTCCACGATCTCTATTGTGTATGGGGTGGTAGCGAATCTATCGTGCCTATTGATGTGTGGATCCCCGGTTGCCCTCCGACACCTGCGGCGACGATTTATGGATTTGCTGTTGCACTGGGTTTGTTAGACCAAAAATTAAAAGGCGAATCGCACATTGAAATAGAGAATGAAAAAGCGTCTCTAATTCTGCCTTCTATTCCTTTAGATGCTAGAGTGATGATTGAGCGTGAAGCACGTCGTTTAGCTGGCTATTATCAAGGAAGACAAATCAGTGATCATTTCCTCACCTTATTAGAAGGCGCCACTATTCAAGAAGTGAGTGGTCGTGTTGATGCATGGTTGAGACAAGCTAACGATCCTCGTTTATCAGAGATTGTAAAACGTCTGGTCTATTCATTAAGCCAAGGAGGAATTTATGCCTGATGACGCTAAAGTTTATTTTTGGTCATTAAGACAAAAGTTTGTTGATAGCGATGATGATATTCCTGAACAAGCGCAACAGGTAATGTACTATTCACTCGCAATTGGCCACCATGTGGGAATGATTGACTGTTTAAAAACGGAATTAGTTTGCCCTTTAGAAAAATATAAAGCGTGGATTGATTTATTACCTGAAGGTGAAGCCAAGCGCAAAATGCAGGGATTACTAACATTTGGCGAAATCAATATTAATTCAGAACATACTCACTTGTTAGCATTGGCATTCGATCCTCTCACTAAAAATGACGATCCTATTTTTAGTGAATGGAGTCAAACACTAATTAAATTATTGGGTGAGATCTACGCAGAACCTGCGATTTATTTGATTGTAAAGAGAAAACCATGAGTAACACAATGACAGCACCTAAAGTGGTATTAACGGTCGGTAACAGCATGATGGGCGATGATGGAGCTGGCCCTCTGCTTGCAGAGTTAATGGAAGCTGATCCCATTGAGGGATGGATTGTGATTAATGGGGGAAGCGCGCCTGAAAATGTCTCTTATCAAGTAAGAGCGTTACAACCTCAATGTGTTGTCATTGTTGATGCTGCTGATATTGGTTTAAATCCCGGCGAAATTAGGGTGATAGACCCTGATTATATAGCGGAAATGTTTATTATGAGCACCCATAATATGCCGCTGAATTTTCTTATCGATCAATTAAAAGATGATATTCCTGATATCACTTTTTTAGGGATCCAACCCGATTTAGTCGGTTTTTACTACCCAATGACCGAGGCGGTCAAAAATGCTGTTGATGAAGTTTATCAAGGGATCAAGTCTTGGCGAATTGATTACTTTCCTGAACTTGAAGTTTGTGATGAAGAAGATATCGAAGAATAAAAATAGAACAAGTATCCAAAAATTATAGATATAAATAAAAACTAAAACATCCGCTTTGCGGATGTTTTTCGTTAATGACACCGATACTGTTCATTAGCTATAAAAATGAGTGTTAATAATACTTATATTACTCATTAATAAATAAAGTTATAGCGCTAATAACATGCTTTTTATGTGCTAACCTTAATTTTTCCTTTAGTTATTTCTTTTAAAAAACAAACCACCTTAACCCTTTCTTCATAAGAGATTAAAAGAAGTTAATTATACTTATCTTGATTAAATACAAATTCCACTTTTAGTTAGTTGAAAATTAATTTTTTATTAAGAATTAATGAATACTAGTTTAGTATTTCATTACTTTTTTTTTAATTTTAAAGACTAACTATTTAGGAGGAAGCTTCTTTTCTTTGCTAAGAATATAAAAGGTGGGTTATGTTTTCTTCTATACCTCAACTGAGTATTGTGGTTGCCATTTATAATGGAGAGAAATTTTTATATCAATTTTTCAATGGGTTAAAGTCTATTAAATTGGATGATTGGGAACTTATTTTAGTTAACGATGGTTCTAAAGATAACTCACTTAAAATCTTACAAGAGTGGAAAGACAGATTTCCTAATGTCACTATTATTGATCAGGAAAACCAAGGTGTTTCTGTTGCACGTAATATAGGATTTAATATTTCTAAAGGACAATATATTGTTTTTCCTGATATTGATGATGTAATTCATTCTAATATGTACGATAGAATGCTTAATATTGCTAAAAATGATGATTTAGATATTTTAACTTGTAATGGTAATTATGTTTATGCCGATGGACGTCCTTCTCGTCCTATATTCCCATCTAGTCGATTACATTCAACCGATGTTTTAACGGGACCACAATGGCTAAAAATGGCATTAAATTCTAAGAAATTCTTACATGTAACTTGGTTAAATATGTATCGACGTGAATTTCTACTTGCTCATGGTTATTATTTTGAACCTGGCTTACATCATCAAGATATTCCATGGACAACAGAAGTATTATTAACAGCGAAGCGTGTTAAATATATTGATGAGCGTTACTATGACTACTTTATTCATTCTGAATCCATTTCTCATACGACACCTAATGATACTATTCATGTTCGAACAATTCGTAATTACATGAAAATATTAGAGATGCTTGATGCTATTAATCAAAAGCATAAGGAAGTCGCGAAAAATATCAATGCATGTTATTGGCAAATCGCAAAAGAAGGTTTGGGGATTATTCATTCAATCAATTCTATTCAATCTATTGAAGTTAAAAAACAAATAGTTAAAGAGTTTTTTGATAGAGGAATATGGTTATTAATTTGGAAAAATGCGAAAAATTTTAGATTACGTTGGCGTTTAGGGCGGCGCTATTTTAAATTAAAGAAAATATTAAATTCCTAATCGTAGGAGGGCACAATAATGTGCCTTTTTTATTTTCATTGTATATTAAATAAAATGAAATAATTTAATTTCGTTAAAAAGTCACTTTATTTCGTTTTACGCTCACTGATAAATTCAATGGTAAATATATAACTTATTTATTAGAAAAATACTGTGCACTCGCTAGAAGTTTGTCATAATGAGTATTATTGCTTAATAAAAGTTTATGTAAAATCAATAAACTGTCGAATATTATTCGAGTAGTTGAATAAAAAAATTTATTATGATGCCACTGATTTATTCTTTATCTGCAACAATTGCTGAGCATCGTAATCATCATTGTTATTTATCTTATTTCAGCCTCTTTTCTTATGGGATTAGAGACTGGTGATAAGTCGTATCTAAAAAATCGGAGAATGTTTTTATGTCTATTCGGTTTGGTTGGCGGCAATCATTAGTAACCTTAACTTGCTTAGCCGCACTTAGTATCCCTTTTGCAACATCCGCTCAAACGCTGAAATTGGCTATTGGTGAAGAACCCACAGAAGGTTTTGATCCCATGCTGGGGTGGAGTCATGGGAGCTATTTACTTCTTCATAGCCCATTATTAAAGCAAAATGCGGATCTCTCTTGGTATAGCAATATGTTAAGTGACTATCAGCCAAGTGAAGATGGTAAAACATGGAAATTAACGTTAAAGCCTGATTTAAAATTCTCTGATGGTCTACCTATCACAGCAAAAGATATCGTATTTACTTATAACAATGCGGCTGCAAGTGGCGGTAAAGTAGATATGGGGAATTTTCTTTCTGCAAAAGCAGATGATGATTTACATGTCACTATTACCTTAAAAGCACCACAAAGTACGTTTGTGAACGTACTTGGCTCTTTAGGTATTGTTTCTGCAGATAAGTATGATGAAAAAACCTATGCACAAAAACCAATTGGTGCTGGTCCTTATCGCATGGTCAGTTTCCAACCCGGTCAGCAATTAATAGTTGAAGCTAACCCTTATTATGCCGGGCAGAAAAACGATTTTGAAAAACTCATTTTCGTTTTCCTTGATGAAGATGCCGCTTTTGCTGCTGCTCAAAGTGGACAGCTAGGGATTGTGCGTATCCCACCAGCAACGGCGGCAATGGCTAAGAATTTACCAAATACCAAATTATGGGAAAGACCGAGTGTTGAAAACCGCGGTATTGTTTTTCCAATGGTAAAATCAGGTGAAAAGAATGCGCAAGGCTATGATATTGGTAATGATATCACCGCAGATATCGCCATTCGAAAAGCCATTAACTACGCTCTTGACCGTAAATTATTATCAGAGCAAGTGCTTGATGGTTATGCTATTCCTGCGTATACCGGAGTGAAAGGTTTACCTTGGGATCAAACAGATGCAGCCTTTAAAGATGGTGATGTTGAAAAAGCCAAGCAAATTCTTGAAGATGCAGGTTGGAAACCCAATAAAAACGGCATTCGTGAAAAAGATGGTTTAGAAGCTAAATTAACCCTGTGGTATACCAGCGGTGATGCAACTCGTCGCGATTTAGCTGAGTCAATTCGTGCGCTAGTGCAACCTCTTGGTATTCAAATGGATCTTAAATCAGGAAGTTGGGATACAGTAGAACGTTATATGCACTCAAATCCGACTTTATTTGGCTGGGGCAGTCTTGATCCTATGGAACTATATCATCACTACAGTGCTAATGCTGCTGGCGTTGGTTATTATAATCCAGGTTATTACAAAAATCCTGAAGTCGAAAAACACCTACAAGCTGCGCTGGATGCCCATACATGGCAAGAAGCAGTTCCTCATTGGAAAGCAGTAGAATGGGATGGGAAAAACGGCGTGGGTGTAAAAGGTGATGCCGCTTGGGCTTGGTTGATGAATGTGCAACATACTTACCTGACGAACCCCTGTGTTGATCTGGGAACAGGAACGCCTGAAATTCATGGTTCATGGTCATTATTAAATAGCGTAGATACTTGGAAGTGGACTTGTCAGTAATACGTCACAGTGCAGGTTTTTTCCTGCGATTATTTTGCCTGCTGTTGGTGACAACAGCAGGTGTTTTTATTTTATTAAGTTTTTCACCAATAGATCCTATTAAGGCTTATATCGGCAGTGATTTACTGAATGTCCCTCCTGAGCAATACCCTTTAATTGCAGCTCGTTGGGGGCTTGATCAGCCTTTATGGATGCGGTTTTGGTTTTGGTTTAGTCAAATTATTCAAGGCGATTTTGGCTATTCTATGTTGTATAACATGCCTGTTATTGAGGTTATTCGCGAGCGTGTAGGGCCTTCTTTTATTTTACTTTTTTCAGCTTGGGTCTTCTCTGGTGTGATTGGCGTGGTCATGGGATTAGTCGCAGGTCGATATCTTAATCGTTGGCCGGATAGAATTATTTCTACTCTCTCTTATTTATTAGCTTCGTTACCGACATTCTGGGTAGGATTGCTTCTGTTATCGTTGTTTTCTGTCACTTTGCATTGGGCACCAATTTGTTGTGCATGGCCGATGGGAAGTAGTGCAGAAACAGCAACATTAAGTCAGCGTTTTTCCCATCTTATCTTACCAATGATAGCCCTTGGATTATTAGGCACAGGGAATATCGCACTGCATACTCGTGCAAAAGTTGCTGAAGTGATGGGCAGTGAATTTATTCATTTTGCTAAGGCTCAAGGTGATAAAGGTTGGGCTATGATGCTATTTCATGTTCTACGTCATGCCATTACACCCGCACTTTGCTTACAGTTTGCATCAATTGGTGAATTACTTGGTGGCTCTCTTTTGGCTGAAAAAGTATTTGCTTATCCCGGCTTAGGGCAGGCTACTGTTGATGCAGGATTACGAGGCGATATTCCCTTATTAATGGGGATTGTTGTTTTTAGTACTATTTTAATTTTCTTTGGTAATAGTATTTCTAACACACTATTACGACGTATTAATAAAGGAATTTTACGAGACTCATGATTTACGATCCGAATAGGCCTTTGTTACGACTTTTATTAGTCTCCCTTGCATTAATTGGGTTAGTTACGTATGGCTTTTCTGTTTCTCATACTGATATCGTAATGGATTTTTTGGCTAGAAATCAGGCTCCATCAGATCAATATTGGTTCGGTACTGATAATTTGGGGCGCTCTTTGTGGTTACGTTGTTTTCAAGGAATGTTAAGCAGTTTAAATATCGGTGTGACAAGTGCGATTGTCAGTGGTGCTATTGCTCTGTTGTTTGCAGGTATTTCCTCGATTAATCGTTATTGTGATTTTCTGGTCAGAGGGGTTGTTGATGCGCTTTTAGCATTACCTCATTTATTACTATTGATTTTAATTTGCTTTACCTTGGGGGGCGGGCAACAAGGAGTGATTCTGGCAGTGGCATTAACTCATTGGCCTAAACTTGCGTTGATTTTACGTGGCGAAATTCAACGTATTCGGGAGGCCGATTATGTGATGTTATCGCGTCGTATTGGTAATTCACCTTTTGAATGTGTAAAAAAACACTACATTCCAATGTTATTACCGCAGTGGATTGTGGGAACGTTATTGATGTTTCCTCACGCGGTATTACATAGTGCGGCGTTAAGTTTTTTAGGCTTTGGGCAAGCTGCTCATGAGCCTTCTTTAGGTTTACTGTTATCTGACGCATTACGTTATTTAAGTACCGGCTCTTGGTGGATGGTTGTGTTTCCGGGACTTATTTTGATGTGCTTAGTGTTGATCTTCGATCAATTTGCTAAGGCAATGCAACAATTGTGGTTAAGAGGGGCAGGATGTTAAGTTTTGAGCAGCTTTCCATTGATATTGCCCAATTTCGGTGGTTGGGAAAACGAAATTGGCAACCGTTGCTAAAATCAATTTCTCTGGATATTAAACCGGGTAAAATGTTGGCATTAGTGGGGGGAAGTGGCGAAGGTAAAAGTTTATTACTTCAAAGTGCATTGGGACTTTTGCCTGCTAATATGCGAGTTCGTGGCTCGATTAAACTGAATGGGCATACATTAAGTGAACGAGAACTTATTGCTTATCGAGGAAATACTTTTTGCTATATTCCTCAGGGAGTGACAGCACTTAATCCTTTAATTTGTATCGGTGAACAATTAAGTCGCTCAGCGCATTTAAGCGGTGCTGAAGTGACATCGGATGATATTGTGCAGCAATTGGGGCTTTATCACCTTTCAGGCTCGTTAGTGAAAACATACCCAGCTAAACTTTCAGGGGGGATGGCAAAACGCGTATTAGCCTGTAACGCAACACTCTCTAACGCACAATATATTTTGGCTGATGAAATTACCTCATGGCTTGATGATGAGCACGCATGTCTATTATTAGGGCACTTAAGAGAATTATGTAATCAGGGTAAATCTGTACTTTGGGTAACACATGACTTAGCTCTTGCCGCACGTTTCGCAGATACGATAGCTGTACTCAATCAAGGTGAGGTTAATGAAGTTATCCCTGCCACAATGCTTAATCGTCATGAAGGTAGCGAATGGTTAAAAGCACTCTGGAATGCATTACCTGAACAACAATTTCTAAGTCAAACAGAAACATCACTGAATCCATTATCATATTGAGTTATTAAGCTTTCTTATTGCTGGAGTTATCTTTATGCCACTTTTAGAGTTAAAACAATTATCTGTTCAGCAAGCAGGTAAGGTGTTATGGCAAGATCTCTCCTTTTCGTTAGAGGCTGGAGAAAGGCTGGGTATTTCAGCGCCAAGCGGTACAGGAAAAACGACATTAGGTCGTGTTCTAGCGCAGTGGCAAGCACCAACTCAAGGTTCAATTCTTGTTAATGGCAAACCATTATCTAACAAGGGTTATTGCCCTATTCAATTAGTCCCTCAGCATCCTGATAAATGTTTTAATCCGTTTAGAACAACAGGAGATAGTGTTCGTGATGCTTGGTCGCCAGATAAAGATTGGTTTGAAAAATTAAGAATAAAATCAGAATGGTTAACACGTAGACCTAATGAACTATCTGGCGGAGAATTGGCACGTATTGCGTTATTACGTGCGTTAGATCCTCGTACTCAAATATTGATTGCAGATGAAGTCACGGCACAATTAGATGCGAAAATTCAAGCTGATATTTGGCAAGTATTGATCGATGAAAGTCAGAAGCGTCCTTTAAGTTTGATTATTTTTAGCCACAATAAAGCACTGCTTGAAAAAGTATCGACGAAGGTGTGGTGGGTTAATGAAGAAAAAAATAATTCTACTATTTTAAATTTGAATTCTTCAATCAGCTAATAAAAAAGAGCTTCCTATATTTTTATAGGAAGCTAAATAATACAGCTAAAATTAACCCTAAACAAAACAATAAGGAATTAGAAGTGATAAGTGTAGTCAATACCAAATTGCATATCGTGATTGCGATATGTAGTCATTTCCCAATTTGCTTTCGTACCAATAGATGAGTGTTTATCCACTTGATACATTAATCCAATATGAACAAATGGACGTTGTTTTAACTGCTTTTTATTTTCTAAATAATCAATTTGTTGTTGACCTAAATAGTCAATATGGCTACGGAAGTTTCCTTGATAATGTGATAAGTTCCACAGTAATCCTGCTTTTGTATTTAGTATGAAAGAGGAACCTAATAAATGATCCATACCCAATCCTATTTTGGCTAATAATGAATGCATTTTGAGGGCATCATAGTGTGCTGCAAATTGGGCATTTTGAGTTTCACTATAAGCTGAACGTGAGATTTGATTAAAAGTAAGTCCTACAAATGGTGTAAGCATAAATTCATTTGATATGGCGTATGGATAAGAGCCTTGCAAATCAATGTGATAACCAGATATCTTACTATTGCCTTTACCTGATTCAGAATCTGCTAATGCTTGTCTTTCAATAGAAACTTTACGATTTAAATAAGCGCCTTTTAATGACAGATGTAATGCATTGCTATTTAATTCAGCATTGAGTGAGGGTATTAAATCTAGGCTAAAACCAATTAAAGGTAATGCATAACCTTGATATTGATAGCCTTTAGGTAATGAAGAAGAGATATCTGTATCAATGGCAAGCCCTACAACTAATGGAATATGGTTAATATCAAAACGATAAGCACCACTTAACCCCGTTTGTGTTGCATTGGCTTTATTTACATTTTGGTAGTGCGCAAACCCACTAATACAGGCTTTTTTTAGTACCGACAGAACAGGTTGCAGAAGCTAAATAGCGCAGTTGTCCTTGTTGCATATCTATCAGTTTATAGCCATTTTCAGCGACTAATTGTATTGATTTATAGGTGTTTTCAATGTCGATAGGTTTGCTGATCACAACGGGTGGTTTGGTATCTGTTTTCTCTTCGGCTTGCTCTTTAGCTAGGCGCTCTTGCTCAGCTTTGACTTTATCGGCTTGCTCTTTAGCTAGGCGCTCTTGCTCGGCTTTGACTTTATCGGCTTGCTCTTTAGCTAGGCGCTCTTGCTCGGCTTTGGCTTTATCGGCTTGCTCTTTAGCTAGGCGCTCTTGCTCGGCTTTGACTTTATCGGCTTGCTCTTTAGCTAGGCGCTCTTGCTCGGCTTTGGCTTTATCGGCTTGCTCTTTAGCTAGGCGCTCTTGCTCGGCTTTGGCTTTATCGGCTTGCTCTTTAGCTAGGCGCTCTTGCTCGGCTTTGACTTTATCGGCTTGCTCTTTAGCTAGGCGCTCTTGCTCGGCTTTGGCTTTATCGGCTTGCTCTTTAGCTAGGCGCTCTTGCTCAGCGTTGGCTTTATCGGCTTGCTCTTTAGCTAGACGCTCTTGCTCGGCTTTGGCTTTATCGGCTTGCTCTTTAGCTAGGCGCTCTTGCTCGGCTTTGACTTTATCGGCTTGCTCTTTAGCTAGGCGCTCTTGCTCGGCTTTGGCTTTATCGGCTTGCTCTTTAGCTAGGCGCTCTTGCTCAGCGTTGGCTTTATCGGCTTGCTCTTTAGCTAGGCGCTCTTGCTCGGCTTTGGCTTTATCGGCTTGCTCTTTAGCTAAACGCTCTTTTTCAGCTTGAGCTTCTTGTTGTTTGGCTATCTCGGCTAAGCGTTCTTTTTCTCTTGCATCGTCAGTAAATTTTTGTTTTTCATTATTAAAGTATTCATTACTGATTTTATTACTCTTCCAAATGACTTGGCGCCAATTATTATGTTTATCAGTAGATAAACCATAAATAATTCTTCCATCGTCAGTAATTGAATGTGCTTCAGAATCATTACCTTCGTCAAGGGTTCCTAAATCGTACATGATTTCGTTTGAGTAAAGAAAGGCATGACGATGGAATATAATAAACGTTTCCGGTCCTTTTTTTGATGAATCCATTGGGATTGTATCGTAATTATAATGATCCGTTTCAGACCATCCCACGATATATTGACCATCAGCTGAGATATCCATAGCTCTTGCATTTCGAAATTGTGCTTCATTTGTTTTTTTAGAAAGGTTACCTATATTCTTCAGCTTATCGTTCGAGAAATCATAGAGTAGTGCATGGCTAAAAAGTGAAGAAGATTTTTTTATGCTATGAGGTAGTTTTATTTCATAATCAGCATGCCAAATTTCGCCCCAGCCAACACTATAATTGCCATTTTCTGAAAAAGCAGTAAATTTAGATGAACCAAAATCAGAGTAGCTCACTTCTTTTATTGGCCCTTCTTTTCTAGTAATAAAAGCTACTTTAGGATATCCAGCATCAATGAGTTGTTTTTTAGATAGATTTCTATCGAGTTGGCCAATAATTACCTGAGCATTATCACTTACTTTTTGGATATCAACATTTCTTTTCTTTATTTTATCTAAAATTGGAGGAGAGCTTATTGCTAAAAGTAAGATGTCTTTTTTCAGGGTGCGCTGGTAAATAATGGTTAATATTTTCAATGCTAAGGATAAAACTTTCTTTTTTAGCTATATCATATATATGTAAATTTTTTTCTTTATTTGAGGAATATAAAATAAAGTTACCATCTTTAGTAAGATGATGAATATTTATCTTATTATCTAGGATTGTAAATATATCATTTCTACTATTGTAGATAAAAGTATGACATAAAGGATAACCTGAGCAACCATTAACGTTATAAGTTATCTCAGTTAACCTTGATTTAGACTCTGTTGCATAACCAACGATAACTTCACCATTATAAGAGATTCTATCTAGATAAAGGGTATCTAATCGTTCATCTCTCCCCTTATTTATTTTCTTATGAGTGATACCGCCATCTGTGCTGATAAATAATTCACTGGGAAGAATGCTTTCATTAAAAAATGATGACTTTCTTATATCGTAAGACGGTAGCTCTTTTTGATTTTCATTATTTATATTATCTGCAAATATATTATATTTTAAAAGCGTATCATCATCTATGGCAGTATAAACATAGACACTTCCAAAAGGAGTAAATAGTTTTTGATTATAATTAGTCTTATCTAATATTTTACCATGTTTATATTTTATATCGTTATGTTTATTATTTCGAAGTTGATAATATTGGGTTGCATTATTTGAAATGCTAAAGGGTTTATAATTTGAATTACCCATATCTTTTATATCATAATTAGCATGGGAATTAATTGGAAATATATATATTGAGTATGTTATCAATAATATTGATTTATGTTTTATTTTCATAGCAGGAGCCCATAAAGAGATTTTCTAAATGAGATTATCTTCTGAGTTAATTAAAGTCAAATAGATAAGTTTGCATAAATTATAATATTTAATGGGGTTGAATTATTATATTTAATAAATATTTTGTATTTTAATTGAATTAATGTTTCTAGCTTTAAATTCATTCGTTAAAATAATAACTTCTTGTTGAGAAGCTGCACGCCAATTGCTGGCTTCTCCATAAACACCATGTTGATGGAATGCATTAATACGGATCAATACAGATTCACCAAGTGAATTAATAAATTGAGAAAGTAATTCAATATTCTCTAAATAATCAGTTTTCTCCGGAATATATAAAAGGCGTAATTCTGTAAGTAAATTATTCTTAGCTAACCATTTGATTGATTCTTTAATCCGTTGATTACCTCTACCCGTTAAATAAATATGAGTATCTTCATTCCAACTTTTTAAATCGATCATGGCACCATCCATAAAGGGAGCGATTTTTTGCCAGCCATTAAGGGAAAGAGTGCCATTACTGTCGATTAAACAAGTAAGGTGTTTAAGATCGGGTGCTTCTTTGATTGCTTTAAAATAATCAATCAAAAAAGGTAGCTGTAACGTGGATTCACCACCGCTTACTGTGATGCCATTAATAAATGCTGCATATTTGCGTGTAATAGCCATTAGCTCATCAACAGTATAGGTTAATGTCATCGGGCTTGATTGTCGTGGGCATTGTTGAATACAAGTGTCACATTGTTCACAACTGGTGCTGTTCCAACTTATCACACCATTTTGTAATGAAAGTGCTTGCTGTGGGCAAGTTGGAATGCAGTCACCACAATTGTCACAGATCCCCATCGTGTAAGGATTGTGACAATTTTTACACCGCAGGTTACACCCTTGCAGAAAGATGGCTAGACGATTGCCTGGGCCATCAACACAAGAGAAAGGGAGTATCTTATTTATCGAAGCGCATCTGCTGTTCATGACTGATAACTCGTGGTTTACGTTCAGCGATATGACAGTTTGCTGTGGCTTCATCACCTAACCAAGTGGTATTAAGGCGGGAGCCTTCTTCTTTGTATTTTTTTAAATCCGATAAACGCACCATATAACCTGTAACACGAACGAGGTCATTACCACCTACATTGGCAGTAAATTCTCTTAATCCAGAGGAAAATGCCCCTAAGCAGAGTTGCATTAGGGCATCAGGATTTTGTTTGATGGTTTCATCAACCGTTAAAATATCGCTAATTCCTGAGGTATAAAATTGATGGTGAGGAGCAACCGTTATTAAGTGGGTAACAGGATCAGGCTCTTTACCATAAGGAATGCGAGTTGCAGGGGTTGTGCCAATATCAGAACTAATACCTGATTGTGCATGCAACATAGCTCGATGCTTCCAACCATATTTAACCGGTGTATCTGCGACAAATTGTGCCAGTTTTTCACTGATAACATAACTGAGTTTATTGGCAGATTCATTATCACCATAGGCAACTTGCTTGCCTTCTTTTTCAAGTAAAAGCGCTACTGCTTCTGCCATGCCATAAATACCAAACATAGGGGCAAAACGATCAGGTGAGATCAATCCTTCTTCAACTAAGAAACTCTGTTTAAAGAAGTTAGATTTCTCATAGAGAAACTCACAACGAGCATCAATGATCTCAATCTGTTTTTGCATATAAAAAGGCAATACATTATTAAGAAAATCAGAGCTATTTTGGCTACGTTGTGCAACCTCTTTGAGGTTTATACGCACTAAGGTGCTACCACCACCACTTTGAGGTAAGGAGTTATAACAACTTACAATGCCATATTCATCTTTACCAAAGACCGCATCTTGCAATGTGCGTTGGCAATATGGGGTTTGCTACTATGGCAAATATTGGTGATGGCTTGATGCAATAAGTCAGAAGGTGTTGAATTTGCATCATAAATAAACGTGAGATTGGGGGCGACTTGTTGAAGCTCAACATCCACTTTAAGAATTAAACGTGTAAGAACAGAGTCTTCTGGACCAATATTGGCGTGCATAAAAGCATCTGGGAGTGTTCTATCAAGATAGCGCCAGAAGCGCTTTAATTTTGGGTAAAGTTGCTCTTCGGTTAGCTCGCCAACATAAGGTAGTAGGATTTTATCAATACGGCCTAAATAAACAGGCATAGAGGTTACAGAAGGAACATGATGATAAAGGATAGTCAGCATGTTTAAAGCGTCGTCAAAGTCTTGCGCGGGCTCTAGCTCTAAATAACGAGAACCTTGCGCTAAAAACTTCGCATAATCAGGTAAAACATAACGCGGTTTATATGGGGCGTGACCTTCATACATATCACAGATAACCCGTTCATTAAGCGCTTTAGTTGCATCCTCAGGAAGTGATGGATAAGGCAACATATTTTCAGCTTCTAATGCAAGAAAATGGCGTTTTTGTTCAGGAGAAAGGGTTGGATTTTCTACGATTTGTCGACAACGTTGGATAACGGATTGTTCAGTCATAACCACCTCAGTACTCAAAGAGCCAGAAAAAGATTTAAAACTTATCTTTTTAGGTTAATGACTTGGTTGAAATTTACCGTGACTTTAAACAAAACCCCTTTAAAGATTAAGGAAATAGCACAAAAATACGCATAAATTAGATATATCTAAATAACTGAGGTTAAAAAAGTGAGCTTAGCTAATTATTGACTAAACTCACTGAGTCATTTGTTAAAAGAATAAAGCGTTATGTTTTACCTATTCTATTATCAGTGTCATTATTTTCCTCTTTGACACTCTCTTTTGATTCATTTTCTTCATGATTTTCGTTTTCTTCAACGTCCTCTTTTTCAGTACGAGGCGGCAAATTGGCCGTTAATAAATAGGGGGATTGTTGCCAATGAACGGGGGTTAACTGAAGCAGGTTATGAGAAAGCAAAAAGCCAATGGCAAGTGCAACTAATAACATGACGCGTAATAAATTCGTTGTGTTATCGACTTGACTTGATTCTGTGATCAACTGATGAGTATCTAATGTCAGCCTTAAAAAACCTTTTGGTTTATCTTTACCCGGTACGGGAACAACAAGTTGGTGATTAAAAGAACCGCCACTCTTTTGCCCTTCTAGTGCTAATCGCTCTTTAACAGTGACATTTTCACCACTATGCGCTATTTGTGTCCCATCTTCTAAATAAAGACTGGCGTCAAGCACCCGACTATTGTGGGTAAGATGATTTAAATTAGCCATAATGAGGGGGATTTACGTTATCTTTGCTACTGTCATCCAGATACGTGGATAAAGAGAACGCAACTTGTTCTGCCAGCGTTTTTGCAAGCTCTTCAAACTGGGTAATACGGGCATGCTGATTAGCACGGCTAAAATAAGACGCGCCTTGCATAAGAAATGCCAATAGTGCGATACAAATCAGTATAATCGCCGTTTTTTGTAGTTTGAATTTTAGTTTGTCTTTAAGCATGTTCATCCTTTTGCGTAAGCAAGTATGTGCATGTTGCCAGATGAGCCTGAGATAGAATAGGCTGAATAACGATTATTTTGTTCAGACAGGGGAAAACAGGAGAATAAGTATGTCAAATAGTCTGACCTATTGCTATTTACCGGATGAAATCCGTAAATGGCCAGGTCTGCCGTTATCACTCAGTGGCGAAGAGGTAATGCCACTAGATTACCGCGCTGGCGATAGTGGGTGGTTACTTTATGGACGTGAACTTGATAAGAAAAGAATAAGCGAATTCCAACATAAAATTAGGTGTGGCAATCGTGGTGGTTTCTTCATGGCGTATTGATGATTACCAAGTGGTGCGTATTGCAGGTAGTCTAACTCGTCGAATTCGCCGTTTATCTGATGAATGTGGCCTAGATGTTGTCCCTCTCGGTGAAATCCCTCGCTTACGTTCTCCTGGGCTTTTAGTGATGGATATGGATTCAACGGCTATTCAAATTGAGTGTATTGATGAAATCGCTAAACTTGCGGGAGTTGGAGATAAAGTTACGGCAATAACAGAACGCGCGATGCAAGGCGAAATGGATTTTAGTGAAAGTTTAAAACTCCGTGTTGCTGAACTTAAAGGCGCGGACGCTTCTATTTTACAAAAAGTGATGGATGATTTACCACTAATGCCAGGATTAACGAGCTTAGTGCGCAAACTTCAGGCAATGGATTGGCATATTGCTATCGCATCTGGGGGTTTTACTTATTTTGCTGATAACTTAAAACAAAAATTACGTTTAGTGGCTGCTGTTGCTAACCATCTTGAAATTAAAGATGGCAAACTAACAGGTAAAGTTAAAGGCACCATTGTTGATGCGAAATACAAAGCACAAGTGCTTGCGCGTTTAGCAAAAGATTTAGAGATCCCAATGGAGCAAACCATTGCCATTGGTGATGGCGCAAACGATCTTAAAATGTTAAGAAAAGCCGGACTGGGTATTGCTTATCATGCAAAACCTAAAGTGTATGCTCAGGCAAAAGTGGCTATTCGTCATGCTGATTTAATGGGTGTGATGTGTATTTTAAGTGGTGGTTTAAAACACGAAGAACGCTAAAAGGCGTTTTTTAGAATGATTATCATAGGGAGAGATGTGTGGCAAAAGCAGCTAAAAGAGCCTTTGTATGTAATGAATGTGGTGCAGATTATCCTCGTTGGCAAGGGCAATGTTCGGCTTGCCATGCGTGGAATACAATTACAGAAATTCGTCTTGCAGCTGCGCCTTCTTCCCGTAATGAGCGCTTTAGTGGATTTGCTGGTGATGCAAAAGGCGTTAGCCGAGTTCAAAAATTATCTGACATTAGTCTTGAAGCATTACCCCGATTTTCGACAGGATTTAAAGAGTTTGACCGTGTATTAGGCGGTGGTGTTGTTCCTGGAAGTGCAATTTTAATTGGGGGAAGTCCCGGAGCGGGTAAAAGTACGTTATTGCTACAAACTATGTGTCGTCTAGCAACAGAAATGAAAACGCTGTACGTCACTGGTGAAGAGTCGCTCCAACAAGTTGCGATGCGAGCACATCGATTAGGTTTACCGACCGCAGAACTGAATATGTTGTCAGAAACCAGCATTGAGCAAATCTGTTTAATTGCTTCACAAGAAAAGCCTAAATTGATGGTGATTGACTCTATTCAAGTGATGCATATGGCGGATATTCAATCTTCACCGGGCAGTGTTGCTCAAGTTCGTGAAACGGCTGCTTATCTGACTCGCTTTGCTAAAACCAATGATGTTGCCATTATTATGGTGGGCCATGTCACAAAAGATGGCACCTTAGCTGGGCCAAAAGTACTGGAACACTGTATTGACTGCTCTGTTATGTTGGATGGCGAAACAGACTCTCGTTTTCGTACTTTACGTAGTCATAAAAACCGTTTTGGTGCTGTTAATGAGTTAGGCGTTTTTGCAATGACTGAGCAAGGATTACGAGAGGTGAGCAATCCTTCAGCTATCTTTTTAAGTCGAGGGGATGAAATCACATCAGGCAGTTCTGTAATGGTGGTATGGGAAGGAACAAGGCCTTTATTGGTTGAGATCCAAGCCTTAGTTGATCACTCAATGCTATCAAATCCGCGTCGTGTGGCTGTGGGATTAGAGCAAAATCGACTCGCTATCCTACTGGCTGTGTTACATCGCCATGGTGGGTTACAAATGTCTGATCAAGACGTTTTTGTCAACGTCGTGGGGGGGGTAAAAGTCACAGAAACGAGTGCAGACTTAGCTTTGTTATTATCATTAGTATCGAGTTTTCGTAATCGCCCTTTACCACGTGATTTAGTGATATTTGGCGAAGTTGGCCTTGCTGGTGAAATTCGCCCTGTACCTAGTGGACAAGAGCGCATCGCAGAAGCAGCAAAACATGGTTTTAAACGCGCTATTGTACCAAGTGCAAATATGCCAAAGAAAAATCCACCGGATATGAAAGTGTATGGTGTGAAAAAACTGTCAGATGCATTATCTGTTCTTGATGATTTAGAAGACTTCTAAAGGAGCTAATTATGGGACCTTTTGATTATATCAAACAGGCTATCAGAAAAAATGGGTATACCTTACAACACGTTGCTGATGAAAGTGATATGACAAAAGGCTATCTTAGCCAATTGATTAATAATAAAATCAAGAGCCCTAGTGCGCAAAAGATGTCCGCATTACACCAATTTTTAGGATTAGAATATCCCATGAAAAAGAAAACAATTGGTGTTATTTTTGGTAAGTTTTATCCTCTTCACACAGGACATATTTATTTAATTCAACGTGCTTGTAGCCAAGTTGATGAATTACATGTGATCCTCTGCCATGACGAACCTCGCGATAAGGATCTATTTATTAACAGTGCGATGTCTCAACAACCCACAGTGAGTGACAGATTGCGCTGGTTATTACAAACCTTTAAATATCAAAAGAATATCCGTATTCATGAGTTTGATGAGCACGGTATCGAACCACAGCCCCATGGCTGGGAAATGTGGAGTGAAGGGATAAAAACCTTTTTGCGTGAAAAACAAATAACGCCTGATTTCATCTATACCAGTGAACGTGATGATGCGGATCAATATAATGCTTTCTTAGGGATTGAAACGGTATTGATTGATCCAGAACGCTCATTTATGAATATCAGTGGCAGTCAAATTCGCCAAGCACCTTTTAAATATTGGGAATATATTCCAACAGAAGTCAAACCTTTCTTTGTACGTACAGTTGCTATTTTAGGCGGTGAATCTAGCGGTAAATCAACGTTAGTCAATAAGCTTGCCAATATTTTTAATACAACCAGTGCATGGGAATATGGTCGTGATTATGTTTTCTCTCATTTAGGGGGAGATGAGATGGCATTGCAATATTCGGACTACGATAAAATTGCATTGGGACATGCTCAATATATTGATTTTGCAGTTAAATATGCCAATAAAGTGGCTTTTATTGATACGGATTTTGTCACCACCCAAGCGTTTTGTTTACGCTATGAAGGTAAAGAACACCCTTTTGTTCAAGCGCTTATTGATGAGTATCGTTTTGATTTAGTGATTGTTTTAGAAAATAATACGCCATGGGTAGCGGATGGTTTACGCAGTTTAGGCAGTGATAAAGATCGTCGCCGTTTTCAAACCTTACTCATGGAAATGCTTGATAAAAACAATATTGAATATATTAAAGTTAACTCTCCCGATTATGACGAACGCTTCTTAAGTTGTGTCGAATTAGTCAGAGAATTATTGATGATGCAATCAAAGCATATTGAGTAAAAATATAATGTAAAAAGCGCCATTAGTGGCGTTTTTACATTGAAGAACAAAATAAATAATACGATTTCAAACTTTTCACTTTCCACTAAAGAATAAATCGTTTTTTTATTCTTTATCACTGATGATCTATCAGAACAAAATCATTAACCAAAAGATAAAAATATATAAAAGAAACTGTCAAATAAGCTATCTACGTAATAATGCTATTTTTTTCAATAAGGTGAAAAAGGTTACTGAAAATTAATTCAGGGATCTTTATGATAGATATTAGGTATAGATTTATCGGTGTGTATTTCTTTTGTCATTAGGTGTGAGGAGTTACACACTCTATCTTCATTCGCTCAGGTGAAGAAGCAGACTATTTTTCGTAAAAGGATAAGATAATGGCGCAACCTTCCCGTGTTTCACTTCATATCAAGAAAACGGTCATTTCGTTAGCGATAGTAGCTTTAGGTTTTACCGTCTCATCAACTGCATTGGCTTACCAAAAAGTTCATCAGCCAGATAATAGTTATCAGCAATATGTTTCTCAGCGTCAAACTGTTGATAGCTTGATCCAAGATGCGTTAGATGCATTTAAGTCGCCGGCACGAGTGTCGGATGCAGGCTTTACAGGAAAACTGCCATCAAATATGGAAATAGTGGCGCAAAAATTGCAACAAGCTTATAAGTTAGAGCCTTATCGCCTCGATTTATTATTTAGTACTGCTAGTGCTTATATCTATAACAATGATGTCCCTCGCGCTATTACTATTTATAAACAGATTTTAGAAGCGGCCCCTGATGATATTGATGCGCTAATTTACGTCACTTCGTGGACTCGTTTTGAAGGCAAAGATAAAGAAAGTGAAGCATATTTCAATAAATTAAAATCATTAAATCCGGCTAAAGCTGAAGAAGTCAGTCGTTTTTTTGCAGAGATTGATCGCGTAAGCAAAATGCCGTTAAGTGATAAATTGACACCAGCAGATTTGGCCAAACTAAATAAAACCAAAGATAACAACGCGATTGTGACATTGGGGTATGCCTTAAATCCTGATGGCACAATGAATAAGATTTTAATTGAACGCTTAAATAAAACTTTAGAAGTGGCTAAACAATTACCAGAAGCCATGATTGTCGTTACGGGGGGCGTGCCAAAAGCACATCAAACGGAAGGGAAATTAATGGCCGATTGGTTGGTAAAAAACGGTATTGCACCAGAACGTATTTTCCAAGAGAACTATGCACGTACAACGGTCGAAAATGCGTTATTTAGTCGTTATGCATTAACTAAACATCGTATTAAAACGGCTGTTATTATTAGCTCTGGTAGTCATGTCCGTCGTGCAGACGCAATTTTCACGCTTGCCAGTTGGCAAAGTGGCCCAAGTGATATTACTTACTTAACGGTTGTTGCACCTGATAAACCCTTAGCGGAATTACAAAAAGCGAGCAAATCAGATATCCAAGGCATTTATCGTGATGGCTTAAAGGCGCTGGGCTTATGGAGCTTCCGTAGCTATCCGTTAGAAGAGCGTTAATTTAATATTGGATCATAAAAAAGCTCAAATAAATTATTTGAGCTTTTTTATTTGAGGTTAAAAATAATTTTGATGATATACAGCCATTTCATTTATTGTAATGATAACAATTATCATTACCATTGTTTCTCACAATAGTTAATAATGAGAAATAAAGTGAGAATTCCTCTGATGATATGCATGTTGATGGCCTCTTTTTCAAGTTTTGCCAGTTGCTTAACAGTGACAGAAAATAAAGAAATGACAGGCCAGTTTGATAACGACACGGTGTGTTTTACCACTCATTTAGAAAGTCAACGTTATGTTGAATTAAGCGTAAAAGGGATACAAAATTTACGGTTAGAGAAACAAGATGGTACTCATCTTCGTCATTTATTAAAAGATATTCCCGCTGACGGGCAACAAAAGGTACGTTTTTTATTACCTGAAACTGCTAATTATCAATTAGTTGCACAAGGTGAAGCTAAAAACCAGTGGCTATTCATGCTAACAACACAACCTTATCAACCTTTAGATAAAGATGCTGGTATTGCACCAACTAGCCCTCGTTTGCAAACTCTCGCTAAACAACTTGATCAAAAAAATATTCAGGCATTTTGGCAACAAATACACCAAGAAGGGACTCCTCTGATTGAGCCTTATGATCATGATAAAAAGCGAGTAACTTTTCTCTGGCAAGGCGCAAAAAGAATGTCTATTTGCTGGGATCACCTGAAGGTAACCATGATCCGTTAACTCATTTACCCAATAGTGATATTTGGTATCGTAGTTATATCGTGCCTAACGATACATTAATGCAATATAAATTAGCCCCTGATGTTCCGGTTATTGAAAATGCAGAACCCTTTGAACAACGTCGCGCGATTTTAACCACAGCACAGGCGGATCCGTTGAATTCTCACGATTCACCAAGTCAGTCAGAGGATATTTATAATCATTTCTCTTTGTTGTCATTAGACCGTCAGCGCGAATGCCATTTGCCTGATATTCTTGATAGAGCAATGAAAGGCAAGACAGAGATTGTTCGCTTTCACAGCGAGATCTTAAATAATGATCGTGAAATAGCACTTTACCTGCCAGCTCAAAAAATGGAAACGCCTCGACTTCTTGTATTATTTGATGGGCAAACTTATCGTCGCCAATATGGTATTGATAAGTTTTTTGATAAACAGATCGAAGAGGGGAAATTACCGCCAATCATGATCCTATTTGTTGACAGTATTGATGGCGATCGACGTGGGATCGAATTACCACCCAATCCTGATTTTTACCGTTTTTTAGCTGATGAATTGTTTGTTTGGTTAGAAAAAGAGAAAGGTATCCATGTCTCGGGGGAAGAAACGATAGTGTCAGGTTCTAGTTATGGTGGATTAGCTTCTTCATGGATTGCATTTAATCGTCCTGAGCGCTTTGGCAAAGTACTCAGTATGTCTGGCTCCTATTGGTGGGCGCCTGAAAATGAAGAACCAGAATGGCTTATTCGTCAATTTAAGCAAGCGGATAAAAAACCATTACAGTTTTTCTTAGAAGCAGGACTATTTGAAAGCCGTGGAGATAAAGGGGGAATTCTAAATAATAATCGCCATCTTAAACAAGTTTTAGAACAAAAAGGTTACCCTGTTAAATCACTCGAAATGGCCAGTGGACATGATTATATCTCTTGGTGTGAAACACTGTATCTGGGAACAAAAGCACTAACACAAGAAAATTAATCTCTCAGGACTCAATCGTAATACAATAGAAGCTTATACAAGATAATGCATAGTATAAGCTTCGTTCTTGTCACTAACCTGTCATAAAGCTGTCATCAAAATTGCTTTTACTCTTCATTTCTTTGTCATTTAACTACCGTAAGCTTTTTCTGACTTAAAACATTAATCTTGTTTTTACTTTAGAGTGCAAGGAAAAAGCTATGTCTCATCGTTACCAACGTTCTATTTTATCCGTTATTGTCACAACGCTATTGGCTGGTGCGAGTTTCCCTTCTTTTGCTGCTCCCGTTGCTGCGGATGCAATTTTGGCACAAGATCGCGCAGCAAAAGGTAATATCACAGAATTTGGCGGTGCTCGCCGTATGACTCAAGATCAAACTGAGGCATTAAAAGCAGCTTTAAATAATAATCAAGCGAAAAATGTGATCCTCTTTATTGGTGATGGTATGGGGGATTCTGAAATCACTGTTGCACGTAACTACGCTGAAGGTGCGGGTGGTTTTTTTAAAGGTATTGATGCATTACCGATGACGGGTCAATATACACACTATTCATTAGACAGAAAAACACAAAAACCTAACTATGTCACAGATTCGGCAGCCTCAGCAACGGCATGGGCTTCGGGTGTGAAAACGTATAATGGTGCATTAGGGATTGATGTATTTGGTAAGGATCATCAAACCATTTTAGAATTAGCAAAAGCTAACGGAAAGGCAACGGGGAACGTGACGACATCAGAAATTCAAGATGCAACACCTGCCGCACTATTTTCTCATGTCACTGGACGTAAATGTTATGGTCCTGTTGAAACCTTAGAAAAATGCTCAACTAATGCATTAGAAAATGGCGGTAAAGGTTCTATCTCTGAGCAACTACTAGTGACTCGTGCAGATGTTACATTAGGGGGCGGTGCAAAAAGTTTTGCTCAAACCGCAGTAGCGGGTGAATACAAAGGTAAAACATTAGAACAACAAGCCATTGAACGTGGTTATCAAATCGTCAAAGATGCTAAATCATTAGACGCCATTACTTTGGCGAATCAAGATAAGCCAGTATTAGGGTTATTCCATGAGGGCAATATGGCTGTAGCGTGGGAAGGGCCTAAAGCGGTTTATCATGGCAATATCAATAACCCGCCATTAGAATGTAAACCTAACTCTAAACTTGACCCTAATGCGCCAACACTGGCACAAATGACCAAAAAAGCGATTGATTTACTGAAAACCAATGAAAATGGCTTCTTCTTACAAGTCGAAAGTGCCTCTATTGATAAGCAAGATCATAATGCTAATCCTTGTGGTCAAATCGGTGAAACAGTTGCGTTAGATGAAGCTGTACAGATCGGTTTAGATTTTGCTAAACAAAACGGTGACACTCTGATTATTGTTACAGCTGACCACGCGCATTCAAGTCAAATTATAGAAGCTGATGTGAAATCAAGTGGATTAACACAAGCACTTATTACCAAAGATGGTGCGGTTATGGTGGTGAATTACGGTAACTCAGAAGAAGGATCTCAAGAGCATACGGGGGCACAATTACGAGTTGCTGCTTACGGTCCACATGCAGCTAATGTAGTTGGATTAACAGATCAAACGGACTTGTTCTTCACCATGCGTGATGCAATGGGCCTGAAATAAATTTAAGTTGATTTAATAGTCTGTCTGAACATGTAGTCGAATTGCCTTACTAAATTGTTGTATTTTTGCGCGACCTAGAGAGATACCCTCTGGTCGCGTTTTTTTTATTGAACGTTTGATACATGAAAAATAAAATGATAATAAATCAATGGGTTATTTGTAGTGTGATTTTGAAAATGACATATTCTCTGTTATAATTAACAGAATTTACGAATTAATCTATGTAATATTCTCAACTTCTCCATTGATTATTGTGCTTAAGTTGCAATATCTTTTTGTCTAATAACGCACTGTGTTATTAAGGCATTACCAATAAAAATCTTTTCTCAGATAATTTATCTGCTCATGGTCTTTCTCTTTTTTATGAGATTGAAGGAGAACAGAGTCAAACAAACAATGATAAAAATAAGGTTGTTATTTCTATGCTGACACTGCTTCATTTACTCTCATCAGTCGCGCTTCTTGTATGGGGAACACATATTGTTCGTACTGGGATAATGCGTGTTTTCGGCTCTGATTTGCGCCGAATTTTAGGTAAAAGTATTAATAAAAAATCCAATGCTTTTCTTGCGGGGGTTGGTGTAACGGCATTAGTTCAAAGTAGTAATGCAACGGCACTTTTGGTTATCTCTTTTGTGACGCAAGGGCTTATTTCGATTACGCCTGCACTGGTTATTATGTTGGGGGCGGATGTCGGTACGGCGTTAATGGCGCGAGTACTGACATTTGATCTCTCTTGGTTATCTCCACTTCTTATTCTTATCGGGGTAATTACTTTTTTAAGTCGAAAAAAAGAGCGAGTCGGACAATTAGGGGCGTGTAGGTATTGGCCTTGGTTTAATTATTCTTGCTTTGCAACTTATTGTAACATCCGCAGAGCCAATTACACATGCAAGCGCCGTAAAAGCCATTTTTACCTCATTAAGTGGCGATACTGTTTTAGCGCTTTTAGTTGGTGCTTTGTTTGCTATGGTAAGTTATTCAAGTCTTGCCGCGGTGTTATTGACTGCAACATTAAGTGCAACAGGGCTAATGCCATTGTATATCTGCTTATGCATCGTTATTGGCTCTAATATTGGTAGTGGTTTGTTGGCATTAATGAGCAGTCGAGGACAAAGTATTGTCTCACGTCAAGTGGTGTTAGGAAGCCTATTTTTTAAATTAATCGGTGCGTTGCTGGTTTTACCTTGGATAATTATTATTGCAAATAAAATTCAGCAATACAGATTTTCATCTGCTGAAGTCGTGATCTATTTTCATGTTATTTATAATCTCGCACGCTGTGTATTGATGATCCCTTTTGTCGGCATAATGGCAAAATTATGTCAGCGACTTATTCCTGAATTACCGGCTACGGGATCTGAAGTTGCACCTCGTTATTTAGATCAATCAGCGATTGATACTCCATCTTTAGCTATCGCTAATGCGGTTAGAGAATCGCTACGATTAGGTGATGTTGTAGAACAAATGTTGCAACGTTTTACGGCGTTAATGGAAGGCGATCGTCAGCAGAAAAGGGAAATTAGCCAGTTAGAAGAAGAGGTTGAATTACTCCATAGCAGTATTAAATTATATATGGCTCAAATTCAACAGCATGATTTGGGAACAGAGGATTCTCGGCGCTGGGCTGAAATTATTGATACAGCGATGAACTTACAACAATCATCCGCTATCATAGCGCGTATGTCTGCTGAAGTGGTGAGTAAAGGTTTAAATCATCACTTATTTTTATCGGAGGAAGGGCGTCGTGAATTACAGACACTCCTTGAGCGTCTGCAAAGTAATCTGAATCTGGCGATGTCGGTATTTGTTTCCGGCAATATGGAACATGCTCGTAAGTTACGTCGAGCAAAACATCGTTTCCGTTTACTCAACCAACGCTACTCGTTTGCACATGTAGAACGTCTTCATTTGCATAATATACGAAGCATTGAAACCAGTTCTCTGCATACCAGTTTGTTGGGTGATATGAAACGGTTGAATTCCTTATTCTGTGCGGTGGCTTACCACGCACTAGAACGAAGTGAATCATCATCAGAACAGGTTAATCTTTAATAATGAAAAATGTTATTCGTCAATTAACACGAAATGAAATTCCACAAGTTTGGGACATCGATAGAACTGAGCTTATTGAAAAGCTATATGTATTAAAAGAAGGAAAGTTGCTTTTATCAGAGCAGCGCTTTGATATGAAAGGTTGGCCAGAAGGTGAAGCAGAACATTACACCCCTGTTTTACTTGAAAGCTTTGATCGAGGGGCGCCTTTTTGGGGCATTTTTGAACATGATCGATTGGTCGCTGCGGCAAGTGTTGATCCGAAAAAACGCGGTCAAAATGGTACTCTACTTCAACTCTCTTTTTTACATGTTAGCCACCAGCAACGTGGGCAAGGTTTAGCACGAATACTCTTTGGCTATTGTGTGAAATATGCGAAGGAAAACGGTGCAAATGGATTATATATCTCATCAACACCTTCTGAAAATAGTGTGAACTTTTATCAGCATTTAGGCTGTCGCTTAATTGATATTCCTGATCCTGAACTTTATGAAAGAGAGCCAGAAGATATTCATTTGGTCTTTTATTTTATAAAGCCAAATAACGCATAATTTCGTTTATTGATAACATAATAAAATCAAACGCCTTATTGTTAAAATGATAAGGCGTTTTTTGTTTATTATATTTTAATGTATACTTAACCCTTTAAAAAATAAGGATATAAAGTTATTTTTTTTCATTATATAAGTTGATTTGGCATTGGGGTTATATATAATAATGAAAATCATTATCATTAATGGTGAGTTATTATGGCTAAATCAACACGCTTATCTCAAGTCGCTTCTTGGACATCTCGTATCAGTTTATGGGAAATGTTAGCTGTTTCTTCTTTATTTACAGTCATTATGCACTCTATTGCTGGAACATCTGCATTTACGTTAGTTTTAGTCGTTTCAATGCTGTTATCAACATTGATGTTATTCCATAAAAAATTACAGATGTGGGTAATGATCCCCGCTGGCGTAGTGTTGACCTATAGTTTGATGACACTTTTAGTTGCGTATCACGGATAGCAAATAAAACAGTAAAAAGAGGGGTTGAATGGAAGCCAAGGAAAAGAAAGGTTAATTGAGTGGTGCGAAGAGGGGACTTGAACCCCCACGTCCGTAAGGACACTAACACCTGAAGCTAGCGCGTCTACCAATTCCGCCACCCTCGCAATCTCAACATTATCTTTGCAGATAGGAGGCGAATTCTATGCTTTTTATTTTTGGCGTCAATTATTTTTTTCACTAAATTATCTTAATGATGAAAAATAAAACCCCCTGAATTATCACTTAAAATCAGCCTCAAAAATAAAGCCCTGTTTTAGATAACAGGGCTTTTGATTAATCTTTCTTCGTTGCTTGGTAAACTTTGAATTTACCTGTTGATGCGAGTACTTCATGAGAGCCAAACACATGATCGAGTATGTCGGGGTAAGGGATAAAGGAATTCGCTACAATGCGTAATTTACCGCCTTTTTTCAGGTAATTTGGTGCAAGACGAATAATATCTTCGGCTGCTGTATAGCTTGTGCCTAAACCATCATGGAAAGGTGGGTTTGAGATTATCCAATCATAGGTCTCTTCAACGGCAGAATAGACATTACTGGCAATGACTCGACCTTCTAATTCATTCACGTTTAAGGTGGCGATACTAGAAGAAATTGCCGCTGCATTCACATCACACAGTGTCAGTTTCAACATTGGGTTTTTCTTACCGAGTACAGTGGCAAGTACACCACAACCACATGCCATATCCAGTAAATCGCCAACCATTGCATCATCAAAAGTTGAAAGTAATAAACGGCTACCCTCATCTAATGCATTTTGGCTAAAGACACCCGGTAATGCCATTACAGTAAGATCGTCATGGCGGTAAGTTTGCCACCAGTTATTACGGTCAAACAGTGTTTGATATGTTTGAGTACCAAAAAATAAGCTGCAACGGCGTGCTGAATCTATTTTTTTAAGTTTAGCGATACCGTTCATTAATTCAGTGGCACTTTTAACACCGCTACGGTTTTCACCGACGATAAAGATTTCAGTACCCACTTGTAAATTAGAGCAAAGGCTACGCAGTTGGAAAGTGGCTTCGTTTTTATTTTTAGGCCAAAAATAGATCAAGGTATTGCAATATTTCACAAAGGACTGATCTGCAACTAAACCGAAGAGTGCGTTATCACCCATTGATTTTAGTAATGGTAACCACTGGTGATATTGGTTGGTATATGCTCTGACACTTTTCGCCTGAATTTGCGCCGCGAAAGTATCTTGAAGATCACCTGCAATAAGTACATGCCTGTCTGCGAAATGATCTAGGTGACGAAGAATAACTTCGCTAGCAGGGGACAGTGAGGACATTATGATTATTACTCCTTAAAAAACATGAGACGCATGATATCAGATATAAAGAAACCGACGCTATTTATTGGCGTAGTTTATGCCCTCTGATACTATGTACCGTTGTTCTACACTTGATAGGTAAGCATAATGAGCCGTAAAGACAGAATGTTATCCCAACTAGGAATTCGTCAGTGGGTACTTCGTAAGCCTGCCGTGTTAAAAGGCGAGCATTCTGTTCAATTTCCGGATACAACACGTTTACTTATCATTACTGATGATACCGTTGATCTAAATAACGGGCTTTTCTCTGATATTTTTAGCGCCATGGGGATAGATAAAAACGAAATCTATTGTATTACAACAAACGATGTGAGTATGCTCACAGAATCTTTTGATCTTCCCTGCTGGTTATTAGGCACTGATCTCATTCTTCCCTCTGAATATACTTCTTTGAGAAGCCCTTCATTACATCAGTTATATTTTGATGCCGATGCAAAACGCGATCTTTGGAAACAAATCTATCAATATGAAGACCATTTCACCCTTAAACCCTGCTGATTTACCTTTAGCATGGCAAATAGAAAAATTAAGTCATTCATTCCCTTGGAGTGAAGAAACATTTTATAGTAACCAAGGAAGTCATTATTTTAATCTGAAAATTTGCATTGATATATTATTGTAGGTTTTGCAATTACGCAATTAATATTAGATGAGGCAACTCTTTTTAATATTGCGATTCATCCCGACTATCAAGGGAAAGGTTATGGTAAAGCACTTTTACTTGAACTAATTGAAATTCTTGAGAAAAAAAATATCACTACCTTATGGTTAGAGGTACGAGAATCAAATGAAAAAGCGTTCAATCTCTATGAATCTATAGGATTTAATTTTGTTTCAAAGCGCAAAAATTATTACCCGACAAAAAACGGAAATGAAGATGCGATTATCATGGCTTATCCTATTTCCTTCTAATTAAATATTTATTTAAGTTAAATTTAAAACGTCTTCTTTTAGGCGTTTTTTTTATTTTAAATAGCGTGCATGAATTTGTTTTTTTATTAATTGTATTTAAAATTTATCTTTATTTTTACTTAATGGAAATTTATTGGTTTAATTTCACTTTTGTCATGTTTTCATTGTAAGGTGAATGTGATTATAACAGTGTTAAAATAGTGAATAATATTTGAAATAAGTAAATCGAGTATTTGGTTTTGTTTTAAATAAAGTGATTGTTCTCTAAATATAGAAAAATTAAATTTAAACAAATGTACATTTATTTTGAATCTGATATTCAATCCCGCGTTTAACCAAAAATAAATAGGTTAATTCTTCGTATTATGAGTCGCCTCATAAAGGCAATTTGTAAATTTTTTAGTAAAATAGGTATTTGAGTGCATCAAGGAAAATAATGTTGGTTATATAGGTGTGAGAGCGGTTTTTGTCTCCATGGTGTAAAATAGACACGATTAATTTTTTCAAATACTAGGCATCATTCCTTCAAGCAGATAAAATAGTAACCATTGATTGTTTATACAGACAAGATAGGCGAAAATAAGCGCCAATTAAGATTAACTTGCGGGTTGAATGTCTTTATAGTCACTTTAATTATTAGTTATATAAATATATCAGTGCTTTACATTCACTCGTCTATCAACCAGAAGATCACCATTGATGTCTAATCCTATTTTTCAGCAAGAAGTTGCTCGTCGTAGAACTTTTGCCATTATTTCTCACCCCGATGCGGGGAAAACCACCATCACTGAAAAAGTGTTGTTATTCGGACAAGCTATTCAACGTGCAGGAACCGTAAAAGGGCGTGGTTCAAATCAGCATGCAAAATCTGACTGGATGGAAATGGAAAAACAACGTGGTATTTCTATTACAACCTCAGTCATGCAGTTTCCCTATGCTGATTGTCTTGTTAACTTACTCGATACCCAGGGCACGAAGACTTCTCTGAAGATACTTATCGTACTTTAACTGCTGTTGACTGCTGTTTAATGGTAATAGACTCCTCTAAAGGGGTTGAAGATCGTACTCGTAAGTTAATGGAAGTAACACGTCTACGTGATACGCCAATCCTGACTTTTATGAATAAACTCGACCGTGATATCCGTGACCCAATGGAATTAATGGACGAAGTTGAAACAGAGCTAAAAATTGCTTGTAGCCCTGTTACTTGGCCTATTGGTTGTGGAAAACTCTTTAAAGGGGTTTATCACATTCTTAAAGATGAAACTTATCTTTATCAAACTGGGCAAGGTCACACTATCCAAAATTCTCGTGTAATTAAAGGATTAGATAATCCTGAACTTGATGAAGCGGTAGGTGATGATTTAGCAAGCCAATTGCGTGACGAATTAGAGCTTGTTTTAGGTGCCTCTCATGAATTTGATCATGAAGCTTTTTTAGCGGGCGAATTAACGCCTGTATTCTTTGGTACTGCATTGGGTAACTTTGGTGTTAACCATATGCTTGATGGCCTTGTAAAATGGGCGCCAGCACCAATGCCTCGTCAAACTGATATGCGCCAAGTGACAGCGAGTGAAGAAACATTTACTGGCTTTGTTTTTAAGATCCAGGCCAATATGGATCCTAAACATCGTGACCGTGTTGCTTTTTTACGTGTTGTGTCAGGTATGTATGATAAAGGGATGAAGTTACACCAAGTCCGAATTAAAAAAGATGTGGTGATTTCCGATGCACTAACCTTTATGGCGGGCGATCGTTCCCATGTTGAACATGCATATCCTGGGGATATTATCGGTCTTCATAACCACGGTACAATTCAAATTGGTGATACCTTTACTCAAGGCGAGATCCTGAAGTTTACGGGGATCCCAAACTTTGCGCCTGAATTATTCCGCCGTATTCGTTTACGTGATCCGCTAAAACAGAAACAGTTACTGAAAGGATTGGTGCAGTTATCAGAAGAAGGTGCTGTACAGGTCTTTAGACCACTAGCAAATAACGATTTAATCGTAGGTGCAGTGGGTGTACTTCAGTTTGATGTGGTTGTGGCAAGACTCAAGAGTGAATATAACGTTGAAGCGATTTATGAGTCCGTTAACGTTTCAACAGCTCGCTGGGTTGAATGTAATAACGAGAAAAACTCGAAGAGTTTAAACGTAAAAATGAACAAAACTTGGCACTTGATGGTGGGGATAACTTAACGTATATCGCCCCAACGATGGTGAACTTGAACTTAACGCGTGAGCGTTATCCTGATGTTGAGTTTCATCAGACTCGTGAACACTGATACTTGTCATACTTCAAGTTGCAACGTTGTTGACTACGTTCATTCGCACTTTGAATCATTTTGAGTTTTTAACTTAATGAAAAAGCTGCATTTTTAATGTGGCTTTTTTGTTTCTTCGCGTCATTATGTATTAATTAACAGTAATACTCGATGAGATACGCTATTTTTCTATCAAATCTGCTTTTCATATCCCAAATATCCTGTCAAAAGATCTGCCTTCATTTGGAATTACTCTTTTTTTTTTCTGTTAACATGATACTCGTTTTTATATCTATTAATAAATATATGTAAAATTTTTTATAGTTTTATTCGTTATTATTGGAATAAAATTATTAGGATTAGTCTTTATTTGTTTTTTTTAACTTTATTAAACTAAAATACCTTATTAATGTAATGACTTTGTTTGTTAACATTTTGTAGTACTTCATAAAAATACAGATATTGATGACACATATTTTTTATCACCATTATTGTGATTCGGGGGAGAGCAATGAAACAATATAACATGTTGAAATTAGCATTAGTTATGTCCATAGGACTTGCTTTTGTCAGTACGGGAGCATTAGCTGAAACATCGTGGTATAGCGAAATTAATCGTGGAACGAATAATACTAGCGACACAATTAGCGACACGGCGATCTCTACAAAAATTAAAAATACATTATTACCTATCGAAAGTATTGATAGTGAATCTCTTTCTATTCGTACAGAATTTGGACATGTCTTTGTGACAGGATTTGTTAAGAGTAAAGAACAAGAAGCACAAATTACGCAAATTATTGAAAAAGTAGAAGGTGTGAAAAGTGTCGATTTTTCAGCAAATATTCAGCCTTAAATTAAGCTCATTTTTTTAGGTGATGAAAAACCGCGAAGACCACCTATTTTATTTGTATGAATTCGTAAAAAGAATGACGCAGAAAAAATGTGCGGGTATCCTTTGTTAAGTTGTATAAAGGAGACATTATGGGGAAGTATATACCTGTCACATTAAATAATATTACAGCACTTGAATTTCAATCCTCACTGCCACAAGGCAAAGTTGCTTTAGTCTGTGAAGGTGGAGGTCAACGCGGGATCTTTACCGCGGGTGTTCTTGATGAATTTATGCGCTCACAATTTGATCCCTTCGATATTTTACTTGGGGTGTCTGCGGGGGCGCAAAATTTATCTGCTTTTGCCTGCGGTCAGCGTGGTTATGCGCGTAAAATTATTAATCGCTATACAACCAATAATCAATTTTTTAATCCTATCCGATTTGTCCGTGGTGGTAATTTATTAGATCTTGATTGGTATATAGAAACGACGGCCAAAGAAATGCCCCTTGATATGCCAACAGCATTAAGGCGTTTTGATACTGGTCGCGAATTTTATATGGTAGCCAGTCGTTCTGATAATTTTAAAGCAAATTATTTTCAGCCTGATGAACCAACTTGGCTTGATATCATTAAAGCATCCAGTGCGATCCCTGCTTTTTACCGTAATGGCGTTTTATTTCATGATGTTGTCTACCATGATGGCGGAATAAGTGACGCTATTCCAGTAAGAGAAGCTTATCGACGGGGGTGTCGTACTATTGTTGTTATTCGTACTGTTCCCTCTGAATATCAATACACGACAGAGTGGGTCGATCGAATGGGGAAATGGTTTGAAAATAGCCGTTTACAACGTTTTATGGCAATGGCACAAGTACATATCGAAACCTATACCGAAACCCTTAAATTTATTCAATCGCCACCAGAAGATGTCGTTGTTATCGAAATTTATCCACCCACAACGTTGCAATCAAGTGCGTTAGGTAGCCGTTTAAATGCATTAAACCATGATTATCATGTAGGAAGGCGTTGTGGCCGTTATTTTCTGGCGACGATAGGTCAGCATTTTTCTAAGAACAAATTCAAACAACACGATAAAAAAATCTTCAGCTTATTTGAACAAGAAGCAAAAACAGATAAAGCAGAAGAAGCTTCTATCATTCAACAAGGAACAAGGCGTATACATCCTGACGTGAGGCAGGTTCAAGAATGAATAAATTTATTGATACTCACTGTCATTTTGATTTTCCTGTTTTTTATAATGATATTACGAATAGCTTATCTTTAGCACAACAAGCACAAGTTGAAAAAATGATTATTCCGGCTGTTGCTCGTTGGAATTTTGATGTAGTGACTGAATTATCAAATGAATATCCTCAATTATATAGCGCATTAGGATTACATCCTTTATATATTGAAGAACATAGAGAGCAACATCTCCTTGAATTAGAACAAAAATTAAAAATAAACTCTCGTTGTGTTGCTGTAGGGGAAATTGGTCTGGATGGTTATATGGAAAATCCTCAACCAGAAAAGCAGGAGCGTTTTTTAATTGCACAACTGAAATTAGCGGCTAAGTTTGATTTACCGGTTATTTTACACTCGCGTAAAACTCACGATACGCTAAGTGCGCTTTTACGTCGTTATGATGTTCCTCGTAAAGGGGTTGTACATGGTTTTGCTGGAAGCCAACAACAAGCCAAACAATTTATTCAGCAAGGTTACTTTATTGGTGTTGGGGGCACGATTACTTATGAGCGAGCACAAAAGACACGTCGAGCAATTGCTTCATTACCACTCGAATGTTTATTATTAGAAACAGATGCTCCCGATATGCCTGTGAGTGGCTTCCAAGGTGAGCCCAATCGACCGGAACGTATTCAACATATTTTTTCTCAACTCTGTGAACTACGTCAAGAATCACCGGAGGTAATAGCACAACAACTCTATCTTAATAGCCTACAATTATTTCAGTTAAAAGATAATATCTAGTTATCGATTGCATTTAACTAACCTAAAGATTAAAAAGTCTCCTCAATTTAATCTTATTGATATGGATAAGGTGCTTATTTTACTTTACTGTTTAAGATTGAATACATGATTTGTTAATCACATGATTTTTTCTCTTTATCCTGCCTATTCAATAAATGTGTTTTTCTCTCTTTTTGTGTGATCTACTTCTCATTTGTGACTTTTGTGTTACTTTTTCCAGACTCTATTTGTGATGGATGTTGAGGGTTCTTTTCTTAGACTAGGTATAATTATCTGGCAAAAAGAGTCAATAAGCTCGACTAGAGCGTTATTGATAATCCATTAAATTTTTATATGAACAGGGATCCTTCAATGCAACTCATTATGAGCTTGGTCGGAATGGCAACATTAATATTGATAGCCGTTCTATTTTCCAGCAATCGACGTGCAATTAGACTACGTACAGTTGGTGGCGCATTCCTTATTCAGATTGGCTTAGGTGCATTTGTTCTTTATTCCGACAGTGGTCGTGAGGTACTTCTTGCGATTTCTGATGGCGTTAAGAATGTTATTGATTACGGCAATAATGGGATGAGTTTCCTGTTTGCAGGCCTAGTATCAGATAAAATGTTCGAGTTGTTTGGTGGTGGGCGGTTTTGTATTCGCCCTACGCGTACTGCCTGTTATCGTATTTTTCTCTTCACTAATAGCAGTACTGTATTACCTTGGTATTATGCAAGTTGTCATTAAAATTCTTGGTGGTGGCTTACAAAAAGTACTGGGTACATCTCGAACAGAATCTATGTCTGCAACGGCAAATATTTTCGTTGGACAAACAGAAGCTCCACTTGTTGTTCGCCCTTATATTGCAAGAATGACAACCTCAGAACTCTTTGCTGTTATGTGTGGTGGTTTAGCCTCTGTTGCAGGTTCTGTACTTGCTGGATATGCCAGCATGGGCGTACCGTTGGAGTATCTGATCACCGCATCCTTTATGGCGGCTCCAGGTGGTTTACTCTTTGCTAAATTGTTGATCCCTGAAACCGAAACCCCTGATGATCAAAAAGATGCGTTTGATAAAATGGCAGATGACGAAAAACCAGCCAATATTATCGATGCAGCTGCTGCTGGTGCCTCTTCTGGTTTACAGCTAGCTCTTAACGTGGGAGCCATGTTACTGGCTTTTGTTGCTTTGATTGCATTAGTTAATGGTATCCTTGGAGGCATTGGTGGCTGGTTTGGTTATGAGAATTTCTCATTAGAATTGGTGTTTGGTTGGGTGTTTGCACCTATAGCCTTCTTGATTGGTGTTCCTTGGAGTGAAGCAACCATTGCAGGCTCATTTATTGGACAAAAAATTGTTATCAATGAGTTCTATGCTTATTCTGAATTTAGTAAATACCTTCAAGAAGATGCACTTGTTGCTGGTTCAGGACTAGTGGTGCTATCAGAGCAAACGAAGATAATCATCTCTTTTGCACTGTGTGGCTTTGCTAACCTTTCCTCCGTTGCTGTATTATTAGGCGGTTTAGGTGGAATGGCGCCAAATCGCCGTAAAGATGTGGCGCGTTTGGGGATGAAAGCTGTGCTTGCAGGTACACTTTCTAACTTAATGAGTGCAACTATTGCAGGATTCTTCTTTGCATTAACGGCAATGGCTGTTGTTGCTGCTTAATTGATTTTTTTATTGTGAAGAGCAGATAGGGTTCGCCTATCTGCTCTTTTTATGTTTGTTTTCTGCTGTAATGTTAACTACTTTTACTGTGTGAGATATTTCGCAGTTTGTATTGAATATGGTCAAAAGTCTGTCATTTCATATCAATTGCACTTTTTTTTTACGTTATAAAGACGACTTAGAAACGGTATTCGAGTAATATTAAACCAGAAAATAACCATTATGTGATTTCTATCACGTTTATATGTCACTGGTTGCAAGTTGTATTTGATTAGTGTGATGTAAAGCACATCTAATTGTTCCTTAGCGTGTTCAAATAAGATGTGCTGAAACTTCATGGAATGGCGAAGGCTCAATGTCGGGTCGCCGAAGTGAGCATAGCGCGGTGAGAGGGAGCTCAGCTGTCGTTGTAGCACAAGTTACAACAACATCTTCAAGGAACCAAGTCCGCTCGCCAACAAATTTAATCGCTAACCTTAAGCGTACGCCCACAAGGGCTTGAGAAACATCGTTGGAGAGTTTTATGACAGATTTAACCGCTGCAGCGCGCCTTGCGCTGTCTTTGATGGATTTAACTACGTTAAATGATGACGACACTGATGCAAAAGTGACTGCGTTATGTCATCAGGCTAAAAGCCCAGAAGGCAATACAGCCGCTATTTGTATCTACCCACGTTTTATTCCGTTAGCACGTAAAGTGTTACGCGAACAAGGTACACCAGAAATCCGTATTGCAACCGTAACTAACTTCCCTCATGGTAATGATGATTTAGATATCGCATTAGCAGAAACCAATGCGGCATTAGCTTATGGCGCAGATGAGGTTGACGTTGTTTTCCCTTACCGTGCATTTATGGCAGGTAATGAGCAAATCGGTTTTGATATCGTTAAAGCATGTAAAGAGGCTTGCGTAGAAGCCGGTGCTTTACTGAAAGTTATTATTGAAACGGGTGAGCTGAAAGAACCAGAACTTATCCGTAAAGCCTCTGAAATTTCAATCAAAGCAGGTGCTGACTTTATTAAAACTTCGACAGGTAAAGTGCCTGTAAATGCAACACTGGAAAGCGCTGAGTTAATGATCCAAGTGATCCACGATATGGGGGTTGGCAAAGATGTAGGTTTTAAACCTGCAGGTGGTGTTCGTACCGCTGAAGAAGCTGCTCAATATCTAGCATTAGCTAACCGCATTATGGGTGACAACTGGGTTGATGCCCGTCACTTCCGTTTTGGCGCCTCAAGCTTGTTAGGGAATTTATTAGCTACTTTAGGTCATGGCGAACAAAAATCATCTAGTGGTTACTAATCCATTCGTGTAATACGCCTACGTCATATTGTGGGCGTTATCAATGCTATAAAGCCAGGAGGTTGCAGTGTTTCTTGCCCAAGAAATTATTCGTAAAAAACGTGATGGTCATCCTTTAACTGAGGAAGAAATTCGTTTTTTCATTAATGGTGTCAGAGATAATACTGTTTCTGAAGGTCAAATTGCTGCATTAGCAATGACTATTTATTTCCACGACATGACTATGCCTGAGCGTGTTGCTTTGACATTAGCCATGCGTGATTCCGGTACTGTATTGAACTGGAAAAGCCTAAATTTAAATGGCCCAATTGTTGATAAACATTCAACCGGTGGTGTAGGTGATGTTACTTCACTGATGTTAGGGCCAATGGTTGCCGCATGTGGCGGTTATGTTCCAATGATTTCTGGTCGTGGATTAGGTCATACAGGTGGAACATTAGATAAACTCGAAGCCATTCCTGGCTTTGATATTTTCCCTGATGATGAAAAATTCCGCGATATTATTCGCAACGTAGGTGTTGCTATTATCGGACAGACTAATTCATTAGCACCTGCTGATAAACGCTTTTATGCGACCCGTGATATTACTGCTACAGTTGATTCAATCCCTCTTATCACCGCCTCTATTTTAGGTAAAAAATTAGCTGAAGGCTTAGATGCATTAGTGATGGACGTTAAAGTGGGGTCGGGTGCTTTTATGCCAACTTATCAGAAATCTGAAGAGCTGGCAGAGTCTATTGTTCAAGTAGCAAATGGCGCAGGCTGTCAAACTACGGCGTTGTTAACGGATATGAACGAAGTATTAGCTTCTAGCGCAGGTAATGCGGTTGAAGTTCGTGAAGCGGTTCAATTCTTAACGGGTGAATACCGTAATCCACGTCTATTTGAAGTCACTATGGCGCTGTGTGTTGAAATGTTAGTATCAGGTCGTTTAGCGGATGATCGTCAACAAGCTCGTCAAAAACTGCAAGATGTGTTGGATAACGGTAAAGCGGCTGAAGTCTTTGGTCGTATGGTTGCTGCACAGAAAGGCCCATCTGATTTTGTTGAAAACTACAATAAATACCTGCCAACTGCGGTATTAAGTAAGCCTGTATTTGCTGAGAAAGCTGGATTTATCACGGAAATGGATACGCGTGCATTAGGTATGTCTGTTGTGACATTAGGTGGTGGTCGTCGTAAAGCGACCGATGCTATTGATTACAGTGTGGGTTTAAGCGACATCGCTGCGCTTGGTACTGAAATCAATACCGATACGCCTTTAGCGATGATCCATGCTAATAGTGAAAAATCATGGCAAGAAGCTGCCGCTGAAGTCCGTCAAGCGATGGTAATTGGTGACAGCAAACGTGAAGCTTCACCTATGGTGTATCGCCAAATCAGCGAATAAGAACTCAATTACGATTTATAAGTGACATATCCGTGGTCTACGGAGAATGACACAGGAGAGAGAATTATGAAACGTGTACATATCATGGTATTAGATTCCTTCGGTATCGGTGCTGCTGGTGATGCAGAGAAATTCGGTGACCAAGGTTCGGATACTTTAGGGCATATCGCACAAGCGTTTGCTGACGGTAAAGCAGATAGAGACGGACGTAAAGGTCCTCTTCATTTACCTAATCTTTGCCGTTTAGGTCTAGGTAAAGCAGCTGAAGAATCAACAGGTAAATTTCCTATTGGTTTAGATAAAGACGCAGATATCATCGGTGCTTATGGCTACGCGAGTGAAATCTCTTCTGGTAAAGATACTCCGTCAGGCCACTGGGAAATCGCAGGTGTTCCTGTGCTTTTTGATTGGGGATACTTTAAAGAGCTGAAAAACTCATTTCCACAAGCATTGTTAGAAAATATCGTTAAACGTGCCAAATTACCCGGTTATTTAGGTAACTGTCACGCTTCTGGTACGGTTATTCTGGATGAGCTTGGCGAAGAACATATGAAAACCGGTAAACCAATTTTCTATACTTCTGCTGACTCTGTATTCCAAATTGCATGCCATGAAGAAACTTACGGTTTAGACAAATTATATGAGCTGTGTGAAATTGCTCGTGATGAACTAAATAAAGGCGATTACAACATTGGTCGTGTGATTGCGCGTCCATTTATTGGTGACAAACCAGGTAACTTCGCCCGCACGGGAAACCGTCATGATTTGGCGGTGGAGCCACCAGCACCAACGATGTTGAAAAAACTGGTTGATGAAAAACAAGGTCATGTTGTCTCTATCGGTAAAATTGCTGACATCTATGCAAATGTAGGTATCACTAAGAAAGTGAAAGCAACTGGTATTGATGCCCTGTTTGATGCGACACTTGAAGAAATGAAACTCGCGGGTGATAACACCATCGTCTTTACCAACTTTGTTGATTTTGACTCTTCTTACGGCCATCGTCGTGATGTTGTTGGTTATGGTGAAGCACTTGAATTATTCGACCGTCGTTTACCAGAACTTATGGAACTGGTGAAAGAAGATGACATTCTTATCTTAACTGCAGACCACGGTTGTGACCCAACTTGGCCTGGTTCTGATCATACTCGTGAACACATTCCTGTTCTGGTTTATGGCCCTAAAGTTAAACCTGGTTCATTAGGTCATCGTGAAACCTTTGCTGATATCGGCCAAACTGTTGTGAAATACTTCGGTTTGTCTCCAGTCGATTATGGTAAAGCGATGTTTTAATTTAATTTCGGTAGGTATAGTGATATGCCTACCGAATGATATTTGAATAGTAAAAAGATTAATTAAAAGGAAGAATTATGGCTACCCCTCATATTAACGCAGAAATGGGCGATTTTGCTGATGTCGTTTTAATGCCGGGCGACCCGCTTCGTGCTAAATACATCGCTGAAACTTTTTTACAAGATGTCCGTCAAGTAAACAATGTTCGTGGTATGTTAGGTTTTACAGGTACGTATAAAGGCCGTAAAGTTTCTGTAATGGGCCACGGTATGGGGATTCCTTCCTGTTCAATTTACGCGAAAGAACTCATTACTGATTTTGGCGTAAAAGTGATTATCCGTGTGGGGTCATGTGGTGCAGTATTACCAGATGTTGAATTACGTGATGTTGTTATCGGTATGGGGGCATGTACGGACTCTAAAGTTAACCGTCTACGTTTCAAAGACCAAGACTTCGCAGCTATTGCAGATTATCAATTAGTTCAAAATGCGGTTGATGCAGCAAAAGCGAAAGATATTAAAGTTCGCGTTGGTAACATATTCTCTGCTGATCTGTTCTACTCTCCAGATCCTGAAATGTTTGATGTAATGGAAAAATACGGCATCCTCGGTGTTGAAATGGAAGCTGCTGGTATTTACGGTGTTGCAGCTGAATATGGTGCAAAAGCACTGACTATTTGTACTGTATCTGACCACATTAAAAAAGGTACACAGACTACAGCTGAAGAACGTCAAACGACCTTTAACGAAATGATTGAAATTGCATTAGAATCTGTTCTCTTACTAGAAGACTAAACAATACATCTCGTTGCTTAAAAATAAAAACCCAATTTTTGAATTGGGTTTTTTTATTTCTTCCCCTCTTAATATCTCATTCAAACTATCCAAAAAAATTAATTTATTTAACAATTCCTTATGAATGTCAAGTGTAAAGCAAATAATGATTATTCTTATTGTTTTTTTATATCTTATTGATTCTTTTGTTATAAAGTGGTCTTGTTTTGAATCTATCACGTTTATTTAGATAAAAAATAATCAGTGATTAACTTCACATCCTTTAAACTGTTTTTACATAATTACGTAGCGTTTTTGTAACATTGGGTTGCAAACATAATAACTATTTAAAAGGATGCTCATGTGTTAACAATCATCGGACTATTCATTATTATTACTATTGTGACATTACTGATGATGGGAAAAACCAGCCCTATTATTGCAATGTCGGTCACTCCGCTTATTGGTGCGCTGTTAGCAGGATATTCATTTAGTGAGATCTCAACCTTTTTTGAATTAGGCATTAAGCAGGTGAGTAGTGTCGCAACGATGTTTTTATTCGCGATACTTTTTTTTAGTATCATGAAAGATCTGCATATTTTTAATCCACTTATTCGCATTATGATAAGCCTCACGCGAGGCAATGTGATTATTGTCTGTGTTGTGACAGCACTCGTGGCGGCAGTTGTTCATTTAGATGGTTCTGGCGCGGCAACATTCTTAATTATCATTCCTGCTTTCTTACCGCTGTATCGACGCTTAGGGATGAGTCCCTACCTTATGCTATTAATTATGTGTACCAGCATGGGCGTTATGAATATGGTGCCTTGGGGTGGGCCTTTAGGACGAGCTTCTGCGGTAACGGGTATTCAAGCTGCAGAGTTATGGCAAAAACTTATTCCTGTACAGTTATTCGGCATTTTAGGCTCAATGGTATTTGCTGCTATTATGGGGGTTAGGGAAAATAAGCGTATTGCAAAAGCAAAACGTAAAGGAACGACGCCTTATCAGAAAGACTCTTTATTAGCCATCTTTGATGAAGAACAACCCGAAACGGGCACTGAAAAACCGAAAAAATTCGGCATAAATATTTTATTGATTGTTGTTTCTATTACTTGTTTAGCGTTAGGGTTGTTCTCTGCACCTTATATTTTTATGGTGGCGTTTTCAGTTGCGTTAGTGATCAATTACCCCAAACCCAGAGATCAAATTGCGATTATTAGCCATCATGCACCACAGGCGTTATCAATGGTAGCAATTATTTTATCGGCTGGTGCATTCTTAGGAATTATGTCTAATGGTAAAATGCTGGAATCAATTGCGCTTGATTTAGCTGCAATCTTACCTCATTCCTGGGTGGATAATTTGCATATTATTGTGGGTATACTAGGTGTACCTATGGATATCTTTACCAGTACAGACGCTTATTACTTCGCATTACTTCCTATTGTACAAGAAGTGACTGCAGGGGGCGGTGTTCCTGCTGCTGATGTCGTGTATGCGATGGCAATAGGTAATAATGCTGGAACGTTTGTTAGTCCATTCTCTCCTGCAGCTTGGTTGGCAATGGGGATTGCAGGAACAGATATGGGAAGGCACCTACGTTATTCATTTGGTTGGATATGGTTATTTAGCTTCTTTACTTTAGGTGTTGGCTTCTTCTTGGGGCTTTTCTAACAGAAAATCTTAGTTGTAACCTTAAGCCTCAGTATTTTCAACTGAGGCTTTTTGATGGAATTTATGGTGCATAGATATAAGTTTCTAAATAAGGGTCCATTTTAATGGCATAATCTTTAATATTATCTAGGCTTGGTGTTAACGGCTCTTTGCACTCTTTTTTGCTGATAATATTGTTGTCTTTATAAACAATTACGCCGTTAAAATTCCATCCTCTTCCTTCACCGTCATAAACGACATAGCTGTAATTTCCATTCTTAAATCGAATGTAAGTCGATGCTCCAGCAACGAACATTTGATGCCCATAAAAGACATTATTATTAGGTTGTTGAGGCACGGGTAGTGTGATTTCTGTTTTAGCCAGTGTGCCATAACGATAAACAGGGGGTTTTCCCTGTTCAGCGAACACGCTGACATACTTACCATTTTCAAGTTGGCAGGTAAATTCTTCAGCATAGACACTTGCGGATAATAATACGAATACAGTCGCGATAGCGATACGTGTTTTCATATTGTGTTCCCCGTTAATTACCTACATTATTACTTTTAGTATCGGCAAAAAAAATAAAAAATGTAGAGTAAATATTCTGATTATTTATTAGAGTTACTATTTTTTACTTTAACTGATTTTTTTATTATATCCAGAATTATTCACTATAATAGTTTTTTTCTTTATATTTTCGTATGTAACTACCTTTGTTTTACCCATAACCAATATTTTATGCCTAAAAATTGTTTAAATTAGAATTAATTTGCTGATTGTTGAAAATATAGTAGTTTTTTAGTTTGATTTTCTCATCATTAATTAAAATTAATATAATTTTAGCAGTATTAATTGCGGAAATAACAGATTAATACAATTAATTGAATCAAGAATTCAATAATATCATATGGTTAGATGGTTATTATTGTATTTTGATTATATTTCAAATAGTTAATAGTATTGTTGGTGATTGTTTCTATTTATAGTCCTATTTTCATTGTGATCTCAGTCACATAAGTACATTGATGAAAAGTTAATGGCTGTAAATTTAACTTTCCGTGTCAATATAAATTATTGATATTAATAATAAATACTATTAAGCCGTTATAGGCTATGTGGTAGACGTTATCACATTGCTCACTAACTAATTTAATTAGAAAATGTATAGTATTGCTGTGCAACTAAATTAAATTATTGTCGGTTTCTATTTGGAGAATATAGTGAAAAATCAAGATTTATTGGGTTTATCTTCTGCCAATATTCTGAACTCGGAATTTGAGAAGAAATACCACGACGTTATTGCTCACTTTTTCAGCCGAGATCCGAAGTATTGGCCGATATTTCAGGATAAAACAATCCAATCGATTACACAGTTTAGAAAAACAACGAATAATGATAACGACCAATTACAGCGCTATGCTAATGGAGCACAATTATTTGAACGTTTAATGGCTGATACACAAATTCAGCAAAACATTAATTACCCAGAAAACGATCCTAATGAATTGCTGATGTTGGTTTCAACGTTATGTAAAAATTGGGAAAATCCACTCGCAGTTGAAAACGTAATTGCAATGCCAAGTGATCCAGGTGTTTATGGTTCAATTTTAGGGTTAATGGGTAACCCGAATATGGTGTATTGTGAATATTCTGGTGTTGCAGATGCACTAGAAAAAATAACAATTAAAAAAGTCGCTAAATTAGTGGGATACGATCCTGACGTTGCTTCCGGTGTATTCACACAAGGTGGCACCATGTGTAACTTATATGGTTATCTCTTTGGGTTACGTAAATCCATGCCTAATTCTAAACATTCAGGTATGGCAGCAGATCAAGACTATCGCATCATTAACTCTCAAGGCGGTCATTATTCAAACATGACTAACCTTGCACTATTAGGTGTTGATGTAGATAACAAAACTATTCGTATTAAAGTATCTGAAGATAATACCATTAATCTAGAGCACTTAGAGCGTGAATTAAGAGCCTGCTTTACTGTTAAGTGCAAAGTTCCAACTATCATGTTAACCACAGGGACAACAGATACCTTTGGTGTGGATGATGTGAAAGGGGTTTGTGAATTACGTGACCGCTTATGTGAAGAGTTTGAGATCCCTGTTAAGCCTCACGTGCACGTTGATGCCGCTGTGGGCTGGCCGATCATCTTCTTCTTAGAATATGATTTTAGTGGTAACCCACTGGCGATTAATGATGTCACCTTAGAAGGCTTACGTCAGAACGTTGAGAAATTTAAACATCTGAAATATGCTGACTCTGTGACTATCGACTTCCATAAATGGGGCTATGTTCCTTACACTTCAAGTTTAGTGTTAGTGAAAAATGGTCATGATTTTGTGGCACTGGAGAACGATCCAGAAAACTTCACTTATTTTGAACATGAATTAGAAGGGCAGACTCACTTACAATCTACTATTGAATGTACACGCAGTGGTGTGGGTATCTTTGGTGCTTATTCTGCAATGCACTATATGGGGATTGAGGGTTACCAAACCATTATTGCTCACTGTTTGCAAAACGCGAACTACATGCGCCATCGGTTGTTAGAGATGGGTAATGCAAAAGTGATCGTACCGCAAAAACCAAGGTCCAAGTGTTGGTTTTAAACTGTATGATCCAAACTTAGTGAAAGATCCTAATGTTGCTTTTGATTTAGAGTTAACGTGTTCTACAGATAAAGAGGCATATGACTTTATGGTTCATAACACACAGTGGCATAGAAAACTTTTCTTACAGCGTGGTAGAGAAGGGTTGTTTACTAACTGGGTGGATTCTATTGCCTGCTCTAAATATGCGAAAAAATAACCGTTATGTTTATCTTCCGGGTGAAAAAGCAGTATTTATGAACCCAAATACTGAACGTGCACATATCGATAATTTTATGAAGATTTTAACCGAAATGAGTCAAGATATGAGCTCAAAGAAGGTCGCAAAAATCTAATTCAATAACCGTCTAATTCAATAAAACAAACTGTACTTTAATCGAGGAAACGCATATTAAGGTACAGTTTTTATTTTATATGCTTATGATTGCAGATTATCTCAGTTGGCTGTCTTTACTACCTCGACGATTATACCCACTAAAGGCATTATTTTTTTTATCAACCATCTCCTGACAATTTAAACAATAACGTACACCAGGAACGGCTTTTTGCCTAGCCGGAGAGATTGGCTCACCACATTCATCACAAAACTCGGCACTTTCACCTTGTGCCATTTGATTGCGAGCTCTTGCAATTGCATCATCAATGGTGGCATCTATTTGCTCTTGAACTGCACTATCATTAGCCCATCCACTTGCCATCATATTCTCCTATTTTAACAGTGAATATAAATACTATTATTAGGGCGATGGCGAAAAAATCAACAAAGTAAAAGAGAAAATACACTTTAAGATATCGTGATAGAAATAAAAAACCCCTCATACCGAGGGGCAAATTTCAGAGGCAACGCTTGTTGTTATTGTTGTTGTTTTCGGATAAACAGAGAAATGATAAAGAAGAGGGCGACGAATACGATAATTAGGTTAAAGCCAACAGAAACATTATAGCTTTCTGAAACCTGACCGATTAATGAACCTGCTAACGCTCCGCCCAATCCTGAAGCTACATAAATAAGTCCCATCACCGAGCCACTTTTGCTAGTTAATTTTGTGGCAACCGCTGCGGCTGTTGGAAATAGCACAGATAATGCAAAACCAAATACCATAAATAGATAAACAACATCTTGCACAAAGATACGGCTAACAATAATGGCAATAAGCGAGAACAGTGAGAATAAAATCAATGTTTTACGATCACCCAGTGCAAGGTTAATAAAGCCACCAATAAAACGACCGATAGTAAATAAGAATGCAAAACTAGAAATAACATAAGCGGCGGTTTCTGCTTTTTGTGCATTACTCATATTCCCAATATCCATAGAGGTATAGAAAATAGGGAAGAAGTTTAAGAACGCGGCTTCGGCTGCCACATATAAAGTGATAAATAAAATAACCAGCAACAGTGACTTTTGTGTCAGCAACTCTAAAAAGTCACTGAATTTCATATCGACTTGTGCGCTACTTTCTATTTTTAACGTACTTAATACTAAAATAATCACAGCAACAATAACGGCAACACCAACATAAAAGGTACGCCATGAAATAGAGTGTGAGAATAAATATTGTAAAATAAGAGGCGTAACAATCATCCCTACACCAAACATGGCGTTAGAGACGTTAAACATCATTCCTGCTTTCTCTTTATAGAAAGTTGGAATAACAGTAACGATAGAGACAAGCATTGAGCCAATCCCTAAACCAATGACCAGATAAAAGCCAAAAAATAGCATCACGTTGAAAGCAAGGCTGGTTCCTGTTAAACCAACAGCCATCATTAATGAGCCAATAAACATCATGACTTTTAACCCTTTTTTATCGGTAAAATAGCCCGTTAATAAACTGGCGACTAAAAAGCCGATTTGGAAAAAGGTAATTAATGAACCTACTTGGCTCATATTTAATGAAATATCATGTTGAACTTGTTCGAGGATCAGCCCTTTTGTATTTTGAATGCCACCGGAGTAAAAAACATCGTGACAAACAGAAGGAAAAAGACTTTCCATTTTTGTTGTTTAGCCATAATTTGATCCTGATTTTCCGCGGTGTATTATTCTTTAATTGTGTTGTTGTTATAAGTGTTATTATTAGGTGTATTGTGTTCGCCAATGGCATCAAATAATTCTTGAGTCGCCCATCCATAGCAATAATAGAGTAAGTCATCACAAGCACTTTCTTCAGCGGCAATGACTGCTTCAATTAATTGAGAGGCAGGTAAATTCCACATTTGAATACCGCTATAAATAAAGGTATTTGGCTGTGAAAGTTGGCGAACTTTATTATTTTGTTCTGCAACAAAATGAATAGGAAAACCTTGCTGTTTAAAGGTTTCATATGAAATATCATAGGGCAATTCAAATAAGCGTTTGAATGCCGTAAATGCATGCTCTTGGCTTTCGCTATTATGGGCAAAATGATTAATTAACCCTTGAACATCTGCACCTCCCCCTAATTTATGATAAGGGAAATGTTTGAGCGTTGAAGAATAACGGGTTAATTCATGATAATTTTGACCTAAGATCCAACTGTAAGCAGGTGGCCATAGATCAAGCCATAACGTAATACCACCCGCAGTTTGTTTGGCATCAGACAGTAATTTTTCAACTAATTGAGTCACACTTTGTTGGCGAAATGCTTGCCACGCTTTTAACAAAGGCTCTTCTTTTAATGCGGAAACAGGTGTTTCGAAATCCCCTTGTTTCAATGAATCAGCTAAAGCCACAAGACGATGTTTGATTTCGTTAATAGGCAAACCTTGCTGTACCATTTTCTTTTCGCAGTGAGGGCAAAAACAGGTAAATAATCCCGCTGGATTGACTTCTTTACCTGCCCAATCAGGGAAACGAATTCGGTCAATTAAAAAGGTGTCGTAACCGTAGTTTTGTTTTAATGCTGTGAATGTCTTTTGCCATAATTGAGCAACATCAGGAGCATTAGGGCAGAGCCAATGTGCTTGTGGACGACCTTTAAAATCGACAACCTGATTGTTTTCTACATTACCAATAAAATCGCCATTCAGAATATTTGCCCATGGAATGACTTTATATTTTCCACCATCGGTGGCTTTTTTTATCGTCATTAGTGGATCTGCACCCGCTAAAATAGTGGGATCGACCCGTTGGCTCAGATGAGGAAAATCAGTATGAGTATTGATATGTAGTGTACCTGTTCCCATAACCATATTATGAATAGGGTTATGAGGTAGATCACCAACAGGGTAAGGGTTACGTTCAAAAATCGTATTAATTTCGACAAATAAATGCTCAACATGCTTCATACCGTCAAGGCGTTGAAGAATAGCGGGCATGCCTTCATCTAAAATATCATGTGGGTGAAGATGTATTCCTGCCATGAGTTGCTCCCATCTCGTTTAAAGACTTTTTTATTAGGGTTATCTCAATTGGATCTCGGGCATAAATTGAATTGATGGATAAACCGTGGCTAAGGCGAGAATAGCAATGCCATAAAGCGGGCCTTTTTCCCATAATTCAGAAAGCTCGATATTCACTTTGGTGTTAGCAAATAAATGTCTATCTAGATTTGCCTGAACACGCGGTAAAAAGGTATCAGCAGAGCGGGTGATCCCGCCTGTTAATACCACTTTTTCCAAATTTGCAATGGCGACTAAATTCATAATGCCGATGGCAAGATAATCAGCCATTTCTTCAACTAAGGATTGAGCAAGCGGATCGCCTTGTTGTGAGGCTTGAATAATCTCAATTGCACTAAGATTTTCCTCTCGTAAGTTTGCCATTCGCTCACTTAAACCTGAGCCAGAGCAGAAACTCTCAAAGCATCCTTTATTGCGCCAATTGCGAAAGAGATGGTCACGAGCAAACATCATATAGCCGATTTCACCAGCTGCATTGTTTGCGCCACGGATAACTTTTCCATCCATTAGTAAGGCGGAGCCTAATCCTGTGCCGATCCCAATCAGCGCACAACTGTGTGTATGACGGCAACGGCCTTTCCACATTTCACCGACAAGTGCTGCACGAATATCATTTTCGAGTACAATGGGTACATTGAGTTTTTCTGTAAGTTGTTGTGCTAGAGGCAAATTATCCCAATGAGGTAAGTTAGGGGAGCCTTCTAGTACAACCCCATTTTTGATATCGATGATCCCTGGTGTGGCGACACCGATAACATTGATCTTTTGGCGATCTACGCCGCTTTTTTCGATCACATTTTCAATACTTTGCGCAAATTGCGTAATGAAGTGTTCACGATCGTCAGTATCAAAGGTAGGCTCTTGATATTCATACAATAATTCGGCATCTAAGTTAAAAACCGCATAAGCGATTTTGGTTCCACCTAAGTCAATGCTGACACCTAAACTGTGTTGAGGATCGAAGTTAACTAAAATACCTTTTCTGCCTTGTCCTGCAGGCGAACTGACACCGCTTTCATAAACGATTTTTTCTTCAAGGAGATCGTTAATAATTTCAGACACCGTCGCTTTTGTAATTCCACTGATCTTGGCTATCTGAGCCCGCGACAAAGGACCTTGATGACGAATGACATTTAATACAAGCGAGGCATTCATTTGCCGTAATGTATTGGGTACGTTCGGTGTCACGTTACTACTCCATTTGTTTAGAAACAAAACTAAAAGATGTTTTTTTTATATAAAATCGTCTGTGTTTGATAGTTATGCACCGTTTTATTTACTTTGTAAAGTATAAAAAGACTAATTAGTTTAGAAACCATCCTAAATGAGTTTGTGATCACAATTTGATGAGTCTGATTTGTATAATGAGATCGCCCAAAAGATCTTCAATGTATATATTCGTTGCACATATTCTTAGGGCAATAAAATGACTAGAATGAAATCAATATCTATTGAACTAAAGAGAAAATTAGCATGAAAAAAGTAATGTTATTAAACGGGTTAATAGGAATGCTATTGCTATTCCCACTGTATTCGCAGGCAGTAACATTAAGCGGTTATCTTGAGGTAAAACGATTATTAGCTTTAGATCATCCTTCTAATAAACAACTAGAATCAGTGACACAAGCGTATTTAAATGGTATCGCGAATGGATTTAATTTTTATGCTGTTGCCGTAAAAATTGAGAATCAAAATAACGATAATTTTCGACCTCTTTATTGCCCGCCTCCGAAAGTAGAACAAAATGGCGATTTTATGGTTAAGCACATCGATGCTTATTTAGATAAAAATCCTGAAGTGAAGAAAAAACAAAAAGAAACGCCGTTGGAGTTAATTTATATTTTGGCATTACAAGATGCCTATCCTTGCCATGCTGATGGAAGTCTCTAAACGAAAAATAGCCACAATCCTTGTGGCTAAAATGATTTGGTGTGCTCTTTTTTTGTTATTTACTTCAGGTTGCCTCTCTCATAAGCCCCTTGATGGAAAACACTCAAGCGATTGCAACTTCAACTTGTTTTACGGGAACAAGGTGACAACAATCACTTTCACCGGTTTTCTCAAAGGTTGATAAACGGGTGATCAAGAGTGAATTCATGTCTGTTAATAATCCTTCTGCTTGCAGCTTTTGCATGATGTTTTCATCACAATCACTATTGTTATGACGTTGATAAGCAACAGGTGTGACACCACGCAATACGGTCAATTGACCTGCAAGTGCAGGATTATCTGTTAATGCATATACATTGTTATTCGGCATAAAACGTGACAACAAGGTCACTGATTTGCCATTTTCTGTTAATACGGCGACACTTAAATGTTTGTCGTCATGAAAAGCGGTTGTGGCTGCAGCCAGTGCAATCCATCGACCGGTTTGCGAATAGTAAGACGGTGATTGCCAAGGGTTTTCAGCATTAGCTGCAAAAGAGCGCTCTGCGCCTTCAGCTACGCGTGCCATTGCACTAACGGCTTCCACTGGATATTTCCCTGCTGCCGTTTCAGCTGACAACATGACGGCATCTGTTCCATCACCAACCGCATTTGCAATATCCATAACTTCTGCACGGGTTGGCATCGGGCTTTCAATCATTGATTCCATCATTTGAGTCGCGGTAATAACAGGGCAACCTAATGCGCGACAGCGTGCAATAAGTTGCTTCTGTGCACCCGGTAAACTGGCATCACCGATTTCAACCGCTAAATCACCTCGAGCCACCATAATGACATCAGATGCTTTAATAATGTCATCCATATTTTCTTCACAAGAAACCACTTCTGCACGTTCAACTTTAGCAACGATTTTGGCGTGACTTCCTGCTGCGATCACTAAATCACGGGCATATTCAATATCCGCACCATTACGTGGGAATGAAACGGCAATGTAATCTGCTTGAATAGTGGCTGCTGTGTGTATGTCTTGTTTGTCTTTCTCTGTTAATGCAGGTGCAGATAAACCACCACCGAGTAAGTTAATCCCTTTACGGTTAGATAATTTTCCACCAACAGTAACGACAGTCTCTATTTTATTATTATTGACGGCGCTGACTTGTAATTGAATATTGCCATCATCAAGTAACAAAATATTCCCTGGTGTGACTTCTTGAACAAGTTGTGGGTAATCCAAACCCACTTGTTGCTCGTCGCCTAATGTGCTGTCTAAATCTGCATTTAAAATAAAACTATCGCCTTGTTTTAATTGAATTGAATCATTTTTAAAGTTAGCGATACGAATTTTAGGACCTTGCAGGTCTGCTAAGATCCCGATAAATACACGATGTTTTTCTGCGACCTGACGGATAGTTGCGGCAGTGGCCTGATGCTGTTCGCGAGTACCATGTGAAAAGTTTAAACGAAATACGTTAGCACCTGCCATAATCAGCTTTTCAATCATCTGTTCTGAACAGCTAGCTGGGCCAAGAGTCGCAACAATTTTTGTCTTACGCATAATGACATTCTCTTTTTAAAGAGGGATATCCAACGGTATCCCTTGATGACAACTTAATTAATTCATTAATCCATGGTAACTTTTTTCGCATTCCAGACCATCATTGCGAGGATCATGGATACGATGGCAGAACCTATCCAGAAATACTGTACTGTGCTGAAGTCATAGTGAGTTACACCATCAATTTCAGTGACTTTAATTAATGATGCAGAAATTAATTCTTGTGCTGAGGCTGCAATGTAGGCGAATAGTCCGATAAAGCCTTTTACTGCGCCTACTGCGTTTTTCGGCATCAGGTCACAAGCGGTTAAACCTGCTAAAAACACAACTAAACCACCAATTGCAAAACCAATCATACTTAATGCAACTGCATCCATAACACGGCTTTGTGGACCCCAGAACATCAGTGCAAAACCTGCAATGTTGGCAATACCGTAAATCAGTGTTGGAATATGGCGGTTAGCGTTAAACAGTTTGTCTGATGTGATACCTGCTAAGATTGCACCGAAGAAACCAGCGATTGGGTAAGTTGACATGGCAAAACCAGCGTCAATCAGTGAATAGCCTTTTGAACCTTGTAAATAAAGAACAGCCCATGAACTGATTGCGTAGCGAGAGACGTACATTGCTGCACAGGCTGTGGCAATGATCCATACAGTAGGTTGTTTTAATATGAATAATTGTGCACGGCGTGTTTCTTTTGGATCGCTACTTTTAGCAAACTCAGCTTCTTCACCGAATGCAGTTGCTGGATCTGGCAGACCATAAGTGCGAGGACGATCTTTTAATAACATTAGTAAGATAATACCAGCAGCTAAACTAGCAATACCTGCACCGATAAAGCCTGCGCGCCAACCAAAGAAGCTCACTATGGTTGCAGTCAAGATCCATGTAATAGCTTCACCGATATTACGTGAGCCACCCCAGATAGAATAAACACTACCGCGTTGTTTTGGTGAGAACCATTGGAAGATAGAGACACAAGAAGGTGCTGAACCGACAGATTGGAACCAACCGTTAATACCCCATAATAGGACGAAAAATAGGCCGGCCGTTGACATCCCCATAAAAATACAGGTAATTGAGGAAGCAATTAACGAGATGGACATAAAGCGTCCAATATTCGCATAATCGGATAAGAAGCCGTTAGAGAACTTACCAAATGCATAAGTAAAGAAGAACGCAGAACCCATTAAACCGAGTTCAGTTGTTGTTACAATACCTGCATCTAGCATCGGTTTTTTTACCACACCGAGTGCCATTCGAACTACATAGAACATGGCGTAGCCAAAAACAAGCCCTATAAAAACCTGCCATTGGTATTTTTTATAAATTGATCTGATCTTTTCATTAGATTCTTCTAATAGAGGGAGATCTTTTCTTGTTTTAAAGAAATTAAACATATAGATAGCTCCGAAAAAAAATAGATAAAGCTGAAAGTTTTTAGTCGGAGTGAATACTAGCGAGTAGGAAGGAATAACAGCAAAACGTTAACAATGAGTCATGATTGACACATTACCTTAATTCGATGGGTTAAAACTGTAATCTAGGTAATTTATATTAGTATCAAAAGAAGAGAATATAAGCGTATCTCAAAAAAGATTGGGTCATAGTTGACTCACAATCGAAATAAAATAATTATCATGAAATTTTAAATTTATGATCCTGAGCACAATTCTAAGAAAACTTCTTATGGTGGGGAAAATGAAAGGGAAACTTATTTTGTCATTCTTTTGTTTGTTTTTTATTTTCGGCGCAAATGCAAAAGATGATCGGCTTGTTATCTTGACTACACATTCAGATACAGTAATGCGCCCATTAATGCTAGCTTTTGCTGATAAATATCCAAATATTAAAACACAAGTTGTTTATCGACGTGTTGAGATTGCAGAAAGATTAATAAAAAATTATCCTTATCAGTCTATTGATATTGTAATGTCTTCTTCTGCAAATTTTTATCATCATCTTGATAGAGAAGGTTTGCTTTCTCGTTTGCCTATTAAATATGAAACCCCTGATTGGTTATTAAAGCACAGTAGTATTATAAACGATAAGGTAACGGCGTTTGGTTATTCAGGGATTGGGATTATTAGTAATACACAGTATTTTACAAAAACATCAGTTACCATCACCTAAAAGTTGGAAAGATCTCACTGCTCCTATTTATCAAGGTCATTTAACGATGACAACACCCGCTAATTCTGGCACGACACAACTAATGGTCGAAAATATTTTACAGGAAAATGGTTGGGAAGAAGGTTGGAAAATCCTATTAGAATTGAATGGTAATTTAGCATCAATATCAGCGAGAAGTGCCAGAGTCAGTGATGCTGTTGCTAGGGGGATTGTTGGTGCAGGGCCTGTAATTGATAATTATGCTTTCAACCATCAAAAACGGTTTGATTTTATTGATTTCGACTATTTTGATAAATCAATAATTTTACCCGCTTATGTTGCTATTTTAGCTGAAAGTGATAAGCACGCTGAAGCAGGTGTTTTTATTTCTTTCCTTCTTTCCGAAGAGGGGGCAGGAAATTGTTTATAACAGTGATATGGCAAAGATCCCGCTAAGTGAAAATGTATTAAGTACTAATTCTCAATTAGCTGATTCAACAGATTTTATTTTAGATAGTAATAAAGCTTATCATCGCCGTGAAGTAGTCAACGCTTTATTTGATCAAATGATCACCCATAATTTCCCTTTAATGCGTCAAGTTTGGAGTGATATTCATGAAGCAGAAAGACAAAAAGATCAAACGCCAGAACGGCTTGATGCGATTAGTCAAGCACGCAATATAGCAAGTTCAGTGCTTATTAGTGAAAATGAGGCTAATTCGCCAACTTTACAGGCACTTTTTACAAAAGCAGCAGACCAACGAGAATATACCGATCAAGCTTTAGCCGTGCTTTATCAATGGCGTACTTTAGAGGCCGAAAGACTTGAACAAGCACTGGCTTTATTGAAAGAGACAAAATCACCCTAACCGCCTTGTGGTTCAGATATATAGCAGGAAGCGCTGTTTTTATGAAGGGTATTACGGATGAAATTATTAGTGCCTAAACAATTTGGCAAGCTAGGTAGGCGCCTTTATATGGCGTTTACTTTTAGTTTTTTACTCACCTTACTGATTGGGGTGATTATCTTTTTTATGTGGGGAAAACTGGCGACACAAATTAATGCGTCAGTGGGAGAATCTCTACCCATGTTAACCATCAGCTATAACATGGAGCGTTATAGCACCAATTTACAAATGTTATTAAAAGAGCGTGAACAAACACAACGAAAATCGATTTCAGAGCAACAACAACAGGAAATTCATCAGTTATTAGACAATTTGCGCGAATTCCCTATTGAGCAAAAGCCTCAACGTGATTTTTATACTCAACTTGTTGATGAATTATCATCGTTAATTTATCAACAGGATGTATTACTAGATAAACGACGTGAATTAGAAAATCGTCTTGCACAATTATTAGGGCAACTAGCGTGGATGCATGATGCTGTCGGCGAAGATATTAAGCCACTACTTAATGAAATCGAGTGGCATGTCAGCCAAATGATCAATGAGAAAAATGTACAGGAAAATAGTTTACAACTGTTATTAGAATCAACGTTATTACAAGAGTTATTTACCACGGAAAATGAGTTAATTAGCTTAGTTGAGGAAATTGCTCATCAACGTTATAGCCGTGATATTGATGTCGCCTTTCACTATATTAGTGTCAAAATCGATGAAATTATTTCGTTAAATCAGAAGTTAAAAAGCTATCCGTCGACGATTGCTCATCGTCAGGTATTACAAGAGATCATCGCTATTACTCGTTATGACGGCGATATCTATAACACATTGATTGATGATGTCGAAAATGAGAAAAAACTCAAAGCATTAGCACCTGAATTAAATGAAAAATTATCACAATTTGATAATGCGGTAAGTGGTAATGTTTTTGCGACCAGTGAAGTGTTAAATGAGCTCAATGGTAATACGCGTAAACTGATGGCGACGGGAAAAATCGTTATTGTGGTGATTATTGTCGTCTCTTTATTACTCAGTATTATTGTGATGAAAATCTTGATTGATAGACGATTAATTGCGAGGTTGAATAAACTCAGTGATGACCTAGCGCATGTGGCTAAAGGCAATTTAACAGAACCAATGCTCATTGAGGGGCAAGATGAAATTGGTTTATTAAGCCGGCGACTTCGTCGTTTTTGGCGTCAAATGAAAGAAGTTGAAGCGACTAATGCGTTAAATCTTATCAATAACACCGATGCGAGTTTAATTACCTGTCACCACGATGGCAGAATGGAAACCGTTAATCCGAGTGCTGCAACGTTATTAGGTACAGGTAAAGAGCAAAGTAATAAACCACTTTGGTTATTATTTAATGGTGAAGCCAGTACTATGTTGAAAGCGCAATTTAGTTCAACAAGTCCGCTTTATCGTTTAGGACAAAGTGAATGCATCATTCGAATGGTAAAAGCGAGTGAGCCTCATTTCTTACAATTTAATATTCGTGAATACCCTCATAAAGACGAACATAAATATATTGTGACTATCACCGATATTACGCGCCAAGAGTTAAGTCGATTAGAGCTTCAACGGCTGGTGGCCCTAAAAACACAAGATTTGCAGGATAAAAACCAGCAATTAAATGAAGAGATTGTGCGTCGTGAGCAAGCACAAAAACATTTAATTCAGACCCAAGAAGAGTTGGTTCAAGCTGCCAAAATGGCGGTTGTTGGGCAAGCGATGACAATCCTTGCTCATGAGCTTAATCAGCCCCTTTCAGCAATCAATACCTATCTGTACAGTGCAAAACTCACCATACAGATGGAAAAATATGATCAATTGCCTGATTCTATAGAGCGTATCGAGAAGCTTTGTGCACGAATGAATCGAATTATCACTGCATTACGTAATTTTTCACGTAAATCGTCATCTGAAATTAGCTTTGTTTCAGCACCATTAAAAGAGCTTGTGGACAGCGCCATGGTGCTGGTTGAGTCTCGTTCTAAACGAGAGCAGTGTATCATTACGAATAATATCCCTAATGAATTAACTATTTGTGCCGATCCGACGCAAATAGAGCAAGTCTTGGTTAATTTGTTTGTTAATGCAATGGATGCAATTGCCGGTGTTGGTGAAAGTCAGATCACCATTGACCTTTTATCTGTTGATCCTAAAAGAAAATTAGTGGGGATCTCTGACAGTGGAGAAGGGTTCAATTCCGCTGTTTTACCAAAATTATTTACCCCGTTTACCACAACAAAAGATGTGGGGTTAGGGTTAGGGTTATCCATTTGTCGTTCTATTATGCAACGGTTTGGTTATGAAATTTACTTGGCCTCAGCGTTAAACGGCGGCGCTATGGTCGTTTTGGAGTTTACTGATGACACAATCACTCATGCCTGATATTGATGTTTTATTAATTGATGACGATGAAGATATTCTTGAATCTTATCGTCATTTACTTAACCTTGCAGGTATGGTTGCCAGAGTGACTAATTCGCCTGAAAAAGCATTAAGCCTTTTAACACCAGAGTGGCAAGGGGCTGTTGTGCTCGATATTTATATGCCCGCAATGAATGGTATGGAGGTACTTGAGCGCATTAAGCAAATCGATTCTCGTATTCCCGTCATCATGATCACCGGACATGGCGATATACCATTGGCTGTGGAAGCGGTAAAAAAAGGGCTTATGATTTTATTGAAAAACCCATTAATCCCCCTGTTTTTTTAGAATTAGTCGCAAAAGCACATAAAGAGCGTCAATCTATTCTCGCCCTTAGAAACACCGTAATAAGCACCACACAAGAGCGCTTAGTGGGAGACAGTGCGCAAATTACGGCGATTCGAGAACAAGTACAACAAATTGCGGATATTGATAAAGATTTAATGATAGAAGGTGCGATGGGAACAGGGCGTCACCTTCTTGCTCAATTGCTACATGAGTTAAGTCCACATAGTGATAAAGCTATCCAAACGGTAGACTGTCAAAATTTATCCGATATCAAACAGGTTATTGTTCAAATTGAAACTGATGGAGTGGGTACGTTAATTTTACGTTCTCCATATGATTTATCATCAGAAGCACAGCGTTGGTTAAGTTCTTATCTGCTGGATATGGAACGTCAAGGAAAGCGTCACTTTAGAACCATTGCGATTTTAGAAAATAATACACAACAACTGGTGACGGAAGGGCGATTAATACCTGAATTCTATTACTATTTTTCACAAATTACCTTTTCATTGCCTCCCTTAAGCGCAAGACGTCCTGATATTATTCCATTATTTAGAGCCTTCTTACGACAAAGTGCACAGCGACTCGGTATTGCCATCCCCAAAAATTGATCGTAACTATCTTGATATTTTAAAACGTTATGATTGGCCAGGTAACATTCGCGAATTACGAAATGTCGCTGAGCTTTATGCGGTAGGTATTGTGAAAATGGTAGATAGTGAACAACACCGAGCGATTATTCCACCTGAAGGCCCTTTAGATAATCTTGTAGATGAATATGAGCGTCGATTAATTGAAGATGCGTTATATTTATTTGCGGGTCGCGTCAGTGATGTTGCTGATTATTTAGGTATTCCACGTAAAAAATTGTATTTACGGATGAAAAAAGCACGACCTTGATAAGGATAGCTATAAACCAAAGGTTTAATTTACGTTTTATTGCATAACAAAGAGGCGCCATACTGGCGCTCTTTCACATTTTTTTAAGATACATTACTTGAATTATCTTGTCGCTAGTGTCACAAAATCGCCTGCCCACTTGCTGGTAAATTCAATGCGCAAAGCGCCTTCCCATAAACCTTCAGGTAATGATGCTACAGATTGAGAACCATTGATGACATTAAATAAAAAAGCACTTTGAAGACTTTTTAGCTCACTTTTCTCTGACGCTTTATTTGCTGGCATCAGCCCATGATGAATACCTTTTTGGTTATCAAGAATAACGGTTTCTTGATTATTTGATAATGTTTTACCGTTCCAGTCTGTTTTTACTATTAATACTGAATTATCTGTCGCATTTTTAAGTTCATTACTAATAATTTTCGATGTTAATTTAAAATCTGTTGCCCCTTCAGCATCTTTAACGGTGATATCAAAAGCGCCATCTTGTGCATTAAAACGGTTATTTTCTGTGACTTCAAAATGCAGGGCATTTAAAGGGGTTACACCTAATTCACTCTGGGGTTTCTTTATTGCTGTGGCATGCCAATTTGCAATTGTCTGTACTGATGAAGTATTGGCAAAGGTTGTTGTTGTCGTGAAAGCCGTCAGTAATAAGCTAAGTAATACGTGGTATTTTTTCATGGTTTATTCCTACAGAGTAAATCGACGTTAATAGCAATATCGGCTAAAAAGTCTTTTTCATGAGTTTATACATAAAATTTAGATTATCTAAAAAAGATGATTCATTAGATAAATTATAGAATGAATTGAAAAAATAGTTTATTTAAAACATCATAAAAAAATAGGAATAAAATGTAATAAAAATAGCTTTATCGTTAATAATGTAAAGTTATTTATTATCATGTGGTTATGTTTGTATTGCTGTCTTTTTGTGATAATTAATTGAAAATTAAAAATGACAAATATGACAGAATATAAAATAATTTAATTAATTATGTATTTATAAAAATTATATATTTAACCAAGTTACATTTTCTTTCAAATGGGAGAATAGGCTGAATAGGGTAGAGAAGATTATTGAATGGGTAAAAATACTTACATTAATCGTAAAAAGGTAGCCTGATAGGCTACCTTGAGTTTTGCCATTATAGTTTTGTTAGTTTGAAGCACAGTTATTTTCTAATCCAATATAACGGTCAAAAGCAATAATAAACTGCTTATGCTCTTTCTTTAACCAAGGGTGTTGGTAACTTTCGCCGGGTAATAGCTGTAATATCTTGGCATTTTCTTCATCAGAATCGCACTTATCATTTAACAGTAAGCGAAAATAAGTATTGCCTGTGTTTTTGATAGTGCCAGCAACATTATTATGATCATAAGTGAATTTCATTTCACGAGGACGAATAACCATCACGGTATTTAACCCAACAGTAGGAACGACTAAAGGCTGCTTACTGTTTTCCTGATAAGGTACTAAGTTAACCGGTGTTTCTTCAATAATAATACGGTAATAACGCTCTTTATCATCTTTAGCACCTTTATAAAATAATTTAAAAAACTCATGTTCATTAGGTAATAATACTTTTTGCAGAGGAGTGTAAAGTATTTCACCATCTTCTATAGGAAGTTGTTTTTCATCTTTTTCTTTACCTCCCGGCTTTTCTATTTTATAGACATGAATTTTATAAAGGTTTGTTCTATCAGTATTATTAAGATAAGTACGAGAGAAAAAAGATTTATCAGATTCAAGAGTAAAAACTTCAGAGCCAACATAAAGCGCATGGGCTGAAAATACCAGTGTTGAGAGTGTTAATGTGCTAATAAATGTTAATATTTTTTTCATTCTATCTCTTTAATTCGTTGTTTTTAATAATCAGTAATAAACAACACTATAATACCGTTAATCTCGATTGCATAATGTAGGATTAAATGCAAAACGGGTATAAACACTCAATTTATCTCCGCGAGTAGTACGGTATTTATTGTACTTTCCCGGCACTGGGTAAGGAAACAGTGATCGGCATTAACGAAAGCTGTGTATTACTGACTTTGGATGAGGAATTATTATCATAGGGGATCCCGTAAACTTTACTGCTATTGAGTGCAGACATGGTTGCCCATACGCCGTTGCACTCAGGTTTAAGTGGTTTTCTGCAAAACTCCAAATGCTATCAACAGAAAAATAACTGTTAGTGTTATCTTTTTGCTGTTTCATCTTATTGTTATAGCCCCCTAAATTATAGGTTGTGACAGAGGAAATATTATTGACCGTTGATTTTCCTAATATCTATGAGCGTGCTTTAATTTGTGTGGCCAGACCCGCTTCATTGACATTTAACGACATAATAAAAGTACTTAAATCAAAATTAATCTTGGCATCAGGAGAGAGAATGATGGTGTTTTTTATCTACAGCAGAGGCGTATTTTTTATTAAATAAAATTAATTACAATCTAATTATGGCTTGTATTGTATGAAGCATGGAAAGTCATTATTTAACATTGTTTTTTGATTATCAAGAATACACATTCTTTTAAGGATGAGTCTTTTTTGAGTATGAAAATAATTTAATTATATATTTTATAAATGGATTTTTATGGCTCTTTTAATAAATTAATCAAGTGTTATTATTTTATTAAATATTAAAATTCATTTTCTTTTAAATATTTAATCAATATATTTTCTTTATTTTATTAATAGTCATCGTGTATTTTGTTGACTTGCCCGCACATGATTGTGCGGGTTTTTTTATGCGGTTAATTTAAAAAGAGATTTATAACGACGTTATAGGTTCAATAACTAATTCACCCTTATTGATATCGAATTTTAACTTTTGTGATTCAGTGATTTTTAATAGAGAAGGCCCTAAATTGACTAACATTGGTAAGTGCATTTCAGCTGCAATAATAGCACTGTGAGAGAGAGCATCACCTTTCGCTAAAGCAATACCGACTAATTGACTATCAATTAATTGAATTAAAGTAGAAGGAAAAAGCTCTTTTGCTACTAAAATAGCGGGTTGTGAAGGGGTAAAGCTTGGGCGAGTTTTATCCTGTAACTGATAAAGTACTTGATTACGTAGATCACGAAGATCGAGTTCACGTGCTCGTAAATAAGGATCTGTGAGTGCGCAATACAACTGTATCCTTTCTTGTATTTCATCAGACCAACTTTGCTGAGCGCTGATCTTCTCTTCTTTAATGCGATCAATCACACTCGCGATTAACTCATCATCATCTAGCATCATGATATAGCCATTAAAAATAGCCCCTATATGCTCACCTAAAATTTGGTTCGCTTTATTAGCATGTTGCTTTAGATCGTTTAACGTGTTTTTAATGGCATGATTAAATTTTATGATTTGATCGTCAATATCAATTGGTTCAGATAGATTTTCTACGGGTGACAATTCAGTTTCATGCCAAATAAAAGCAGGGGCTTTAATTTGGGCGATAGGGGCTAAAATACCTTTTAGTGTCGTGGTATCAGGATCAGAAGAAAACGCTTCACCGAAGCCATTTTGAGCGAGTTCAAGAAAGGCGGTGATTGCTTCATCTTCTTGCTCACCCGAGGCAATTAAAGTGATTTCATCGCCTTGGCGAATTTGTATTAATGAAAGCTGATTTAAACTGAGAGGATTAATACGTCTATTCCCTTTAACTAATTGATAATCAGCTTGAAAGGTAGAAAGGATTTCCACTAAGGTGGCCGCTGGTCTTACATGTAAACCATGAGGATTACGTACTACCCAACTTGCCTCTTTACCCTGAAGTTTGACAGGCGCATTAATGTCATTTTTAGGCTGAACAAAGTTTTCACCAAGCTGAATTTTTTTGGGGTATAACGAGTTTGTGGCCTCTTCAATGACTTTTTCTAAAGATGCGCCAGAAGAGGCGGCAACGACGGCAGCAAGAGTGCCTTCAACTAATGGTGCAGAGCAGAGCGTGACTTTTTCAGCGAGTTCTGGTTCAAGTAGTTCAATTGCGGTTTCTGCACTCAATATGGCACTGCCTAAATCCATCATCACAACAATAGACTGTGCCTGCGAAAGAGATTCAATCGCCGTCATAATTTTAACGGCATCCGTACCAATCGCATGTTCTTCATCATTAATACCGGCGGCAACAGCAAGTTGACAGTGAGTAGGATTAATCATCTGACTGGCAAGTTCTGCCACACCATCAGCGAGATGTTTACTATGAGAAACAATAACAATATTTATCATGGTAGACCTTTTATTTATTTGTCAGCTATGCATTAATGCTATTAGCAAGCGCTTTTATCATTAGTACCACTGAAGCACTGCCAGGATCTTTATGTCCGATGCTACGTTCGCCTAAGTAGCTTGCTCGTCCTTTTCTGGCTTGCATAGGAATGGTATTGTCAGCGGCTTTTTCGGCCACAATTTGTGCTTGGGCGAGGGCTTCTTCGATAGAAAGATTTTGTGTATTAGATTGTTTTAATGACTCAACCACAGGCCACCAAACATCACACATGGTTTTGTCATTGGGCTCTGCTTTTCCTCGACTCACAATACCTTCTACACCTTCAGTTACCATTTCAACAAGTTGATTGAGTTCTAAGTTTTGTAATGAAGCCGTCGGTTTTGCTGCGCGAATAAAGAAAGTGCCAAATAGAGGACCACTTGCGCCACCAATGTTAGAAAGCAATGTCATGCCTGTGGTTTTAAGAATAGAGCTAATATCTTGGCTTTCAAATTCAGGTAGTTTTTCCAGCACTTTTCTAAAGCCACGGTTCATATTTAAACCGTGGTCGGCATCACCTATTTCGCGATCTAAGTCTGTCAGATAATCACTATTTTGTTCAAAAAGTGATGCACATTGTTCTAGCCAAAGAATAATTTGAGCATGAGTTAAAGCCATTTCGAGTTCCTTTTTCTTAAAATTAAAAACTTATTTCACCATCGCCGGTGTGTTAACAGGCGCATCCCATAAGGTAAGTAATTCGTTATCGGCTTTTAATAACGTAATTGAGACGCCTGACATATCGAGTGAAGTGCAATAAGAACCAATTAAAGAACGCTCGATGGTTAAGCCAAAATTTTCACAGCATTGGGTCAAATGGTGATAAACACCATACAATTCAGATAGTGGTGTTGCACCAAGGTTATTAACTAAAGCAATAACGTGATCACCGGATTTTAACGGCTGCTTTTCTTGATTTTCATCTAACCAAGTGCCATTTTCACGATCCCAATTGCGGATCACGCGTTGATAGTGACCATTTTCAATTAAGGTGTTAAACATGGCATCAACGGTATCATTGAGGGAAGTAAATTTACGGCGATCAATACCCGGTTCACCGTGAATACCGACACCAAACTCCATTTCATTTTCAGGCAAAGTAAAAGACGGTTTTCCTGCGGCTGGCACAGTACAGGCGCCTAAGGCAATACCAATAGAAAAACCATTGTTGTTAATGTGGTGACCTAATTTAACCAGTTCATCAAGAGAGTCACCTCTTTCAGCAGCTGCACCCAACAATTTTTCCATTAAAACAGTATTGGCAACACCACGGCGTCCTGCGGTATATAAACTGTCTTTAACTGCTACATCATCATCCACTAATACGGTTGCGATTTTTACACCATCGTCATGAAGTAATTCTGTTGCTGTTTCAAAGTTCAGCACATCACCCGTGTAGTTTTTTACGATCATTAAAACACCTTCACCGCTATCAATGGCTTTGGCGCAGTCATACATTTTATCAGGTGTGGGTGATGTAAATATTTCACCGGGGCATGCACCATCAAGCATCCCTTTACCTACAAAACCTGCATGCATGGGTTCATGCCCGCTTCCACCGCCAGATAACAGAGCAACTTTACCTTTTATTGGAGCATCTTTTCTTGTGACATAAAAAGAAGAGGGATGAAGTTTGATTTCAGGATGGGCTTTTGCGAAACCTTGTAATTGTTCAGATAACACATCATCAACTCGATTAATCAGCTTTTTCATCTAAAATGCTCCATTTTGAAATTTGTGTTTAGTCTTCAAATCAGAAATGAGGTTTCTGTTTTTGGGGCTGACAAGTTATTTATTAAAGGATTGGCAAACACAGTATAAATAGGCGGTGTTTGTTTTATTTAAACATAAGAATTATTTTTATTTAGCTCAAAAATGAATCTACATCATTTATCTTTCTATAAAAATAGGTGCGTCAAATAACCTGTCAGAATGGGAGCAAGATCATAAAAATAGATGAAAAAGAAAGTATCTGATCGTGATGGCTACATGCCTTGCAAAAGAGTGAGTGCTTTCTCTCTCTGTTCTGGAGAGAGGTTTTTGATAACATCGAATAACAACGTATCTTTGTTTTTTGCACTTGGCATTAATGTATGACTAAAGGTTAAGTTTAAAACAAAGGTATGCCCACACTCAGGATCACGGCAGGCACAATAGAGATCGGATAACTCTTTGTGTTTGCGATTACTTTTCTTTATAAGCGCTTTTTCACCACATTCAGGACAAAAAATAGTTAAGACACGCATATCATTTTCTCTTTGCTATAGACTATCTGATGCCTTCTATATTAGCTGAAATTTGTATTATAACCAGCCTATTTATTGTTTTTTATATAAATCTTTGTTTAAACGTGATTAAAAGAGCTGTTAAACAACTTTTCTTGTTTTTCTGGGTGTGTAAAGTTCGGTTATCATCGGTTATTAAGGTTTAACCGATGATAACCGAACAAACTTACTAGCCTAAAATACAAACTTTATAGATAATAGCTTCACATTAAATCATATGGAGATAATCAACTTATTGAATTTATTGTTTATTGTTTATTGTTTGTTTATTTTAATGTAAGTAGAAAACAATAGACAAGGATGTCTATTACAAATTAACAAGGAAGTTAGCAGTAATATAACCGAATCGCTTATTGTTTATCGCAAATGGGTATTGCATATATACCAAATAAAAGAAATTCAGGTTATCTCAATTTTGTTTCGAATGACGAAGGAGTTAAGTTATGTCCAACACTCTAGCGGTATATGCATGGATTGCACTAATGGCGTTTAGTTTGGGTTGGATTGCTCAAGGATGGCATCGAGATAATATAACGTTAGAACAACGGATGTTAATAACGGAAATCGAAGATCAAGCAAGCATGGATGCTTGTCTTGATCTTCAACTTTTTTCTTATGTATTAGAGGAAACATCTTTCTAATATAAAAGAGGAAATTTTTATTTCATTTAGTGAATATCCGTTCCTGACCATTCGGCAAAGACATTAACATAACCACGGGCTTCTACTACCCCAAGCCAGTCTTCACCTTCCATTGAAAAAAGAGAGGTACTTTCATTCATTGGGAAGGTAAGTTGTAAATCAGTACGATAGAAATTACCTTCTAACTGATAAGGGTAAGGCCATGTCGTCTCTGTCCATAAGGCTTCTTTAATGGAGATAGGCACATTATCACAAGCCGCTCGATTTTTGACCTTTTTGCCACTGGCATCAGTATAAGTTAAGTAAGCTGAAAAGGGCACATTCATTTTTTTATCTTTAGAGCTAAATAAACAATAAGATTGGCCTCGGATTGTGGTTCTAGGTCCTTCAACCGCTGCGGTAATTCTATCAGCTTGGCGAAATGCACTGGTGGTAACGATATAGTCAAAAGTTAATGGTGGCTCTTTATCACCGACTTTTCCCTCTCTATGGGGATTATTGACTAATTCTTTAGAAATAATACTAATTCCATAATCACGAGGCTTGATAATTATTGTGTTAGAAGGGGTAAATTCATAAAACCCCGATTGAGGCACTGCCGTATTGGTAAAACTAAAGGTAAATAAATCTTGGCTCTTAGAAAGATCTACGTTGTTTTTAATTAATTTTTTGAAAAAACTTTTTGTGAAATGGACATAAACGCCCCCATTACCAGGGGTGATTAAATAAGAGGCAATTGTTGGTGAAGAGTAATAAAAGGTTCTTGATGTCGGTGTGGCTGAAAGAAGAATATCACTCGCTGTTGGTGTAAATGATAATGTCGCTGTATCTACTTTCATCGCTAGTCTCATGACATTTAAGCTTTCGCCATTTAGCTCATAATCAACCATCTTACAGACAACATTATTGCCTACAATTTCACAAAATTTAGAGCCTAAGCCTAATACAGCATTACCTTCACTATCGACAAAAATCTCTTGTAACGCATTGGTTGATTTCAGTTTTACATGTCCATTTTTGGTGATCGCAAAACTTTGTTCAGTCACTCTGCCGTTTACAGAGCGACATGTTTGGCCTAATGCAGGGTTGTAATCATTCTTGGTATAGCAGAAAAAATAACTAAAATTTTCTGTACTGCCAATAGGTAAGTGTTGCATATATTGATAAAAAGAATCAGAAAATATAGCTCTAGGAATACCTGCTTCACCACCATGCGTGTTCATATATGCACGATACATCCCATCGCTTAAGACTTGTTCAGGTCTTTGTATTCCATCGGATGGGCAATCTCTATATGTTCGCCAGCAACGGTTACCAATAAATGGCATTTTTATAGGTGAGTTTTCTAGCCAAATATCAAAATAATTGTAGAGAGGAACAGCACCTGTATATCCCATGTAGCCTAAGCTAAGTTGATTATTACTGTATTTAGTAAAAACGTTAGCACCACTAAAGCGAGGATCGGTTTTTTGTGGTGTAATAAAATATTCGTTATCAATATTATTTTCAATAAAAACAATATTATTGGTATAGGTTGCTGCATTACAAATGAATGTAGCAAAAAGGGTGAGTATTAATAATAGATAATGTTTAAACATTATATGCTTTCCTTTAATTCCGATTTACCAACGTCGTTTGCGGATCACAAATCACATCACCCACCCATAACACACCTCGTGCAGATGAAAGATCTAATTCAGCCTCACAAATCTGTTTATCATCTTGTTGTAACGAAATGACGGGATAGCGTTTATCAACATCCATTGCAAATTGGCCTTGGTGATCGGTTTGCGTGCGACCGATATGGTTACGTACTTGCGCACTGGCTAACAGTGTGCCATCAGGCGATTTCATTCGACCAAATACAGTGACCATCTGTTTTAACTCAGGTTGATGTACGGCAACGTTACCTGGATAAAGCACCACATTTTTCACACGACCCGAGGCGATATCAAAGCTATCTTCACTGTTTTTATCGTTCAGTAATTCGACTTTATATTCCGCATAAGGTGAAAGTGGAATAAAGTTATTGCTACCCGATAAGACAAAACGTTGGCCATTGACGTTAGCCGCTATTTGACCTTCACCATCGATTCCAGTTTTGACAATCACCCCCGAGGTTTCTTGTTTACCACTGGCAGAGAAGTTCATATCACTATAAGCAAAGGAGCCTCGAGCGGTTAACGTAGTATTTAATCGGTCATCGTTAGGACGATTCATGGTTAATGTCCCCGTACTGTATTTCGTGTCGAACATACTGTAACCACTCACAGAGAAATCACTGTCAGTTCCGTCTTTATCATGAAGAAGGGTCGAAACGGATAACCCAGCACTGGTAATTGGGGCATTTTCAAAGTTTTTCGAGGCTGACAGCTCACCACGTAAGTTCCCGTTACTGGAAGACATCCCAGCACTGAGCCAGGTTGCCAGTGGTAATGAGAAGTCTAAGGTAATGTATTTTTCATTTGTGCTGTCTTGATTGTCGTAATGATAACGTTGAATACCCGTACGTAAACTCATACTGCCATAGCGACCCGTGTAGAGAGTTGTCGCGTATTCAAAGTTATTGGCGTTATTTTTATCGCGTAAATCTTTGGTGTAGGAATAGGTAAATGATCCCGCATATTCCCAAAATTGGGTAAAATTGAGTGTGGTGCCAAACGAGTAGTTATCAGAGTCATACATCGGGAAATCGTCTTTGATGTTGCCTTTTTCACGATTGACCCATAGTGATCCAAGGCCTTTAGGCAACGCGTAATTAGCGGTGAAAATATTACGGTTGCTACCCTCTTTAGCAATTAATGCTTGCCAACTGGTGGAGAGTGTGTCGGTTAATTGCAAATGGCTGTTGGTTTCTAAGACGGCAACGTTATCAAAAATATACGCAGAGCCTTGTAGGTTAAGACCTGAGAAAACACCTAAGGTAATGGCGCCCGCGCCTCCGACTAAGACCGTATTATCTCCGCGAGTAGTGCGGTATTCATTGTTGTTGTTTTTAATGCGTTTTTTGTAATCCACATAACCCGAATACAATTCCCAGCGCAGTTGGTTTAAGGTTGCCCCTTTCATATTGAAAGATTTATTGACGGTTTGACGTTGTTTAGAGCGAACTTTACCATCAATGACCACTTCGACATCCACTTCATAAATACCAAAAGGAAGTGGTGCCGTATCAACTTCAAAACTTCCCATTGGGAAATTTTGAATACTTAATAATTTACCGTCACGATACAGACGGACTTCCCCTGCACTGGGTAAGAAAACAGTGATTGGTGTTAATGAAAGCTGTGTATTACTGACTTTGGATGAGGAGTTATTGCCATAGGTGATACCGTAAACTTTACTGCTATTGAGTGCCGACATGGTTGCAATAGATTGTAAATTCCAGGTATTTAATAGACCAAAAGCAAACCGGCGCCCATTAAAATCCCGTTCAAACATGGCGCGATAGAAATCAAACGATTGCTCGGCGGTACCTAATCCATACGCCGTTGCACTCAGGTTTAAGTGGTTTTCTGCAAAACTCCAAATGCTATCAACAGAAAAATAACTGTTAGTGTTATCTTTCTGCTGTTTCACCTTATTGTTATAGACCCCTAAATTATAGGTTGTGACAGAGGAAATATTATTGACCGTTGATTTATCTAACATCTCTGAGCGTGCTTTGATTTGTGTGGCCAGACCCGCTTCATTGACATCTAACGACATAATAAAAGTGCTTAAATCAAAATTAAGCTTGGCATCAGGAGAGAGAATGATGGTGTTATTTTGATCAAAAGGTCTATCTTTCAGATCATTTAATGACTGAACAAGCTGTTCATTGATGGATGCTGTTTGTGTTTCACTTTCATCCAATGTAGGCGTAACGGAGTTAATGGTAATTTTATTGTCTTTTAACACCACCAGCGCATCCGCAATTTTATTACGACTTTGCTCTTCTAAAACCGATTGTTCAGATAGATCGTAACGTAAATAGACAGGGATCGTCATGCCTTCTTCTAATGCGGTAGCGAAGACACTAGGAATAATATAGTTACCTATCTTTAAATTGGCGGGTTGACTAAATGCACTTTCAGATAAAAGGCATAAGGCAATACCCAGAGCGACCCCTGATTTACGCACAATAGATCCTTATGAAATTAAAAATTAATTTACAATAATAAAATCATCGTTATGCCAAATGCCGACGGTAGCTTTTTTACTTTGAACATCGACTTGTTTTAGCTTGACACCAAGACCTGGCATAACGTAGTAGCGTTCACTACAGCGGTTATTTTCGTTTTTTGTGACGGCATCAGGCATACAATCGCCAGTGGCGACAGTGCGAAAGGATGTATTTCCCGTGTTAAACACCACACGCGCTTCTTTATCAAATTGGTAATCGAATCTTTCTTGACGAGGTGCAACTACTAAAATAGTGCTTATCATGGCAGAAGTGGTTGCCGTGGCGGCTTTTGCACTCTGGGTTGATCCTGTTTCTGTCACAGGATCGTCACGCCAGACTAAGCGGTAGTAACGTTCTTGATTATCACTAGGGCCTTTATAGAAAATTTTGAAACTTTCTTTGGTTTTGCCGGGTAAAATTAAGTTTGCAGGTGAAATCAAAATCTCGTTATTGACTAAAGGGAGCACTTTTCCATCATCCAATGGGGATGAAATGCGCTCAATAGATAATCCGACTAAACGAGCCTGATCGACATTATTTTCAATTTCTTTGGCAAGAATAGTTTGGTCGGATAGCAGGGTTTCGGTAATGGCACCGACATGAATGGCTGCTGCGAATTGGCTATAAAAAATCAAAGGACTCAAACAGGCTAATATTATTTTTTTCATCATGGATCCTTGAGGGATGAGCGAGAATTCGCTCGTCCCTTATTATTAAAAGACTATTTTATGGATCACAGCTTATGGTGTTGCAGTGAAGTCGCCTTCCCAAGTTGCAGTGAACTGGACTTTAACGTCGCCATCCCAGTAACCATCTGCTAAATCAGAGAATTTAGCATCAGCACCCGCAAGTTTTGCAGAAGCGATATTGAATGCGAATTGACCTTGACCGCTGACACGATCTTTACCGTTGAAAGCACCCTCTTGAGCTAAGAAATCAAGACCTGCTGTTGTGCCTGTAGCAACGTCAACCATAGGGGTTTCAGTAGTATCAGTTAATGCAGTACCATTCCATTTAACACCTACAGTCAATTCACTATCGTCAGCTGCACGAGTTAATTTGTCAGAGATGATTTTAGACGTCAGTTTAAAGTCAGTTGCCCCTTGTTGACCTTGGATAGTGATATCGAAAGCGCCATCTTGAGTATTAAAGGCTTTAACACCTTCAGCGTAGTTGAAGGTTAATGATTTTAATGGTGTAACTACTAACATACTTTTAGTGTCTTTGTATGCTTTAGCATCCCATGAAGCAACAGCTTGTGCTTTACGAGTATCAGCTTGAGCAAGAGTAGTTGCACCCATAATAGCTACAGCAAGAACTGCCAATGTCAGTTTTTTCATATTGAAATATCCTTTGTTGATTATTTTTCACAGCATAGTGTTTTTAAATAACAGTGCGTTTTTCAACTATATTCAGTTATTTATTTGTTAGTAAAATATTTATTTAAAATAAATTTTAAATATACTCATTTTAAATTAAATATATTTTCCTAATGGGAGGTGTTATTTAATTTTTTAAATTTCTATTTTCTTTGCGTCTTTTAATTAATATGCAAAAAAAACTATAAATCTAAAATCAGAATATTTATTCCTTTTTTGATTAATTGTTTTATTTGCAAAATTGATTTGAGGTCAATTTTACTAATAAAAATATTAATGAGGATAGGATTAATCTCATAGGGTTTTATGCTTAAAAAACAACTCATAAGAGTTTTTTAACTAAATCTGTGTATTTTTACTCTGAATGCGAGTTATTATTGAGTTATTAAATAAAAAGCTTTATGTGTTGATAACTAATTAACATTATAAGAAAAAATGTTTTTATCTTTTTTTTATTTTTTTATTTTTTTATTTTTTTATTCCGAGAAATTTCAATTTAAAAATATAATTCAATAAAATAGGTCTTTTTGTGATTTGTTTTGGTAGTTTGTATGAGGTATTGCATGATGGAAATAGGAAAATTAAATTTATTCCTGTTAAGTATCTAAAAAAGACTAGCCAATATTGATCTAGAATAATATATATAATAACGCCTATGAATAATTCCTATTTTAATAAAACTAGATTTAATGAAAATACTATTTTTTATCAAATGTCACAATCAAATAATGTAAAATAAAAGTTAAATAATGATTAATAATTTGTGTTTTTATTTAAGTGAGTATGAGTGTAAAGAAGGATTATAAAATAACTATCTAATCAAAGTGACCTATTATAAACGCTCTACACATGAGAGTGTTTATAATTAAGATAGAGCTCTTACTAAGAAAAGCGCGTATTTTTAGAATACAACTTTTTTAGTTATTTCTGATTTTTGGTGAAAATAAGCAGTAATAAGCAGGATGGCATAAAATGTTGCGCCTATCATCCATAGCAAGCCATCCCAATAAACGATGCTGTAATGATAAATAAAGGCAAAGCAGAGTGGGCCAATAATTCCGGAGATGTTGGTTAAGCTTACCAATGTACCTTGTAATTTCCCTTGCGCATTGCCATCAATAGATTTTGATAAATAACCTTGTAAAGCAGGTTGTCCCATACCGCCAGCCGCCAAGCAGATTAATGCAGGTAATATCACCCAAACTTGACTTACCCACGCTAATAATAAACAGCCCATCATATCAATAGATATGCTGAGTATAATGGTGGTTTTTTCGCCCCATTTTTGGGCTAATGTTCCAGCAACAACCGCTTGAAAGAAAATATGTAATACACCCAGGGCTGCCAAAGACATACCGACCGATGTCGTATTCCAATCAAAACGGTATTGTGTAAATAACACCCAAATTGTGGCAGGAATTTGACCGATTAATTGAATGATAAAATAGGCTATCAGCCAAAAATAGAGGCTTTTCTTAATACAGCCTGCGGTTGAATTTGATGCTATTTGAGTGCATGTATTTGTAACGCGTGTTTCTCTTTTTTGTGTTTCATAAAAAAATAGCAATGAGAGGAGCAATAATACCGAGTGTAAAATGGCGACGCATATAAATGGAGTGTGGGCACTTATTTCACCTAATAACCCTCCGAGTATTGGACCAATAATAAGACCAACACCAAAAGCACCACCTAAAAAGCCAAAATAGCGAGTTCGATTTTTAGCAGGAGTAATATCACTCATGGCTGATGCACATACAGCACCTGTTGCACCTGTGATGCCTGCAATAATACGCCCAATGTAGAGCATCCAAAGAGTGGTTGAGAATGCCATTAAAAGGTAATCGAGGGCTGCACCTAAAAGAGAAAACAGCAAAATAGGTTTTCTGCCATATTTGTCAGACAGTCTGCCTAAAATAGGTGCAAAAATAACCTGCATAGTAGCATAGAGCGCTAATAGCACACCGTAATGAGTTGCAAGTGAATTCTCACTGATAAATTCATTTAATAGCGTAGGGAGTACTGGCATGATAAGCCCAATGCCAATGGCATCTAATACGGTGATCAGCAGTATAATAATAATTGATTTATTCATCTAGATCCTAAAAATCTATCGGTGATAGAGTGGGCGTAAAATATCTCTATCAGTGATAGATTGTCAAGGATGTTTTATTTTGAGGTAGATAATGGCAAAGTTAGATAAAGAACAAGTGATTGATAATGCGTTAGTTTTACTTCATGAAGTGGGGATTGACGGCCTAACGACGCGCAAATTAGCGCAAAAAATAGGGGTAGAGCAACCCACCTTGTATTGGCATGTGAAGAATAAACGTGCGTTGTTAGATGCATTAGCAGAAACGATTTTGCAAAAACATCATCATCATGTTTTGCCATTGCCTAATGAAACATGGCAGGATTTTTTGAGAAATAACGCGAAAAGCTTTCGCCAAGCATTATTAATGTATCGTGATGGTGGCAAAATTCATGCAGGAACTCGCCCGTCTGAAAGCCAATTTGAGACATCAGAACAGCAACTACAATTTTTATGTGATGCCGGATTTAGTTTGTCTCAAGCCGTATATGCGTTGAGTGCTATTGCGCATTTTACATTAGGATCAGTTCTTGAAACTCAAGAGCATCAAGAAAGCCAAAAAGAGCGTGAGAAAACAGAGCCCAATACTGTTCACTATCCGCCATTATTAACTCAAGCCGTTGCCATTATGGATAGTGATAATGGTGATGCTGCATTTTTGTTTGTCCTTGATGTAATGATTTCAGGACTTGAAACGGTGTTACGTAACACTCAATAAATCTAAATCCGCTGACGTCCTTTTTGGCTAATTAATTGCCCTTGTATATCAGCGATACCAATATGCGCTATACAGCCTGCATTAAACGGTAAATAGTCATCTTCGATGCCATCCGAAAAAATAACTCCATTTTCTGGCATCAAAGACTCTAATTGTAACGGTGAGTCAGGCTCAATAGTGCCAAAAGTCAGTGTGACACCTGTTGTTCTGCTAGGAAATGGCTCTCTGACACTAAATTGTAGCTTTCGATCACCCCAGTTAAACCCTTGTAACAGAGGGTGCGAAGCTTTTCCTGTTATTGCCATTGCGCCCGCAAGAATAGATTGAAACCACCCAGTTGATCCTAATCCCGTTGACACAATGATGCCTGATGAGGATTGTGCTTCTTGAGCACCATCCCATTGTAAAATATACTGCGCGGAAGTGTGACTTTTAGGGCCAATAAATAGGTCATTAACTGCTAATAATGATTGACCATCATTGGTTGTCGCTTGCGCGAAAGTGACCGTTTTAAATGGCATTTTTTGATTAATGGTATTAATCACCGTCTCTTTTAATTGCCCTATTTCAAAGGGTAATAATTTACCATCCCATCTTGATGGATCAGGGTTTATTGCAATGATAGGCTGCCCATTGAGATATTTCAGTGTATTAGCTACAAGCCCATCTTGACCAATCACCACCACAATATCGTGGGGTGAAAATTGATAGCTAGGTAATAAATTTCGTTCTAATAGCTGAAAGCGTCCTAGGGATTTTAAAATCAACTCGGCTTCTGTTAATTGTTTTTGATATAGATTGTGTTCGTTGAGGTAATCCTTTACCTCAACATTGTTGTGTTCTAAATAAAACTTGGCTTGTGACCAGGTATTAAAGCGCTCGATTAATTCTTGTAAACGGCTTTTTCTCATCACTAACACAAAGCGAAAATCGTTGTTACGTTGCATTATTTACCGCCTTTTTTCATAAATTGGCTAAATAAATCAGGGGTAATATTCAGTTCGCCGATTTTCCCTGAATTAAGCGCTAAGGTTTCAAATGCCATTGCCATTAATTGTTGTGAGTCCATTTTTGCTAGCGCCATGGCTTTTAAGTTTTCAACGGGCAATTCACGGTAAGCTCGCATGGTCGCTTCAATGGCGTAGGCATCAGCTTCTGATTGTGTTCGCTGATTTTCGGCACTTAATGCGACAAGTTCTTTGCGTTTTGCTTCAGCATTCACTTTGGCTTCAAGGCGTTCTTTTTCAATTTCTGCTTGTTCTCGTAATAATGTACGTTCATTTTCTAAACGTGCTTCTTCAATTTCTTGTCGTTTGCGTTGAACGGATAAGTCAGTTTCTAATTCTGCTTCTTTAATGGTGCGCTCTTGTTCAACTGAGAATTTACGACGCGCATAAATTGCATCATCGGCTTCTTTCAGTAAGGATTCTCTTGCCTCGGCTTCTAGCGCTTTTAAGGTTTCTGGTGATGGGGTAATTGCTGCAATAGAAACATCTAAAATTGCAATGCCTAATGCTTCTAATGATGAGTGTTCAATTAATTGTTCCATCACCAAAGTCACTAATGATTGGCTGAGTAATAATGCTTCTCTGAGGGGAGTACTTTGGATCTTTGCTTGAATTAAGGTTTGTGCAATACGCACAACACGATCACTGAGTTTGAGTGGATCTTCAGAGGCATATGACTTACCGTTTTTACTTAAGTTAAAGTTGAGCACTTCTGCCGCTTTTTCAGGGGTTTTGACCTGAAATGAAATTTGTCCTTGGATGCGTAAACTCTGAAAGTCTGCGGTTTGGAAGTTAAAAATAAATGGCGCTTCTTGTGCGTTTAAAGGTAATGCCGCAATGGAGGTTGTGGCTGAGTTATACCAAAAACTTAAGCCTTTACCTTGTTGGCGGATTTTACCATTAACGGATTTAATGATGAATGTTGATGAGTCAGCTTTAAAATAATTTAAGTTAAACATAGTATTTCCTTTTTTAAGTGTCCTTATGACAATAAGTGTATTGTGTCTTATAGACACTATTCTTGTCAACTGATTTAGTGTCTTTATGACAAAATTTGATTTTTTGCTGTTTAACCTTAAAATAGCCTTATCGTTTTCTAATTAAGTTTCCGCCATGAATGAACAAGATTTTTTAGCCAGTTATAATCGTCGTGATTTCCTATCCCCACTCATCACCGTTGATGCCGTGCTGTTTACTTATCATGAAGAGCAGTTAAAAGTGTTGTTAGTGAAAAGAGGGGAGCATCCTGAAAAAGGAAAATGGGGTTTACCCGGTGGATTTGTCGATGAAGTGCAAGATAAATGTCTTGAAGATACGGTGCTAAGAAAATTAAAAGAGAAAACGGGGGTCATCCCTCCTTATATTGAGCAACTCTGTTCAGTGGGGAACGATCAGCGTGATGCAAGAGGCTGGTCGGTAACAGTCTGTTATACCGCGTTAATGGCACATCAAGCGTGCGAAGCTCATATTGATACTGTGGATTCGGTAATGTGGTGCCCTATTGATGAGGTTACACAACAAAGCTTAGCGTTTGATCATCGAGAGTTAATTACACAAGCGAGAGAGCGTTTAAAGCAAAAATCACTCTATTCAATTGTTCCCGGATTTGCATTACCCGAAGTGTTTACCTTGCCTGAGTTACAGCATGTTCATGAAATTCTGATTGGGAAAGAAATCCAGAAAAAATCCTTTAGACGACGCATCGAACAAGCAGATTTATTGATTGATACAGGAGAAAAACGGGCAGAAAGAGGACGCCCTGCAAGTCTGTATCGACTTAAAGAGGCGTCCGCGGATTATCGGTTTATTCGAAATCTTGAGTTCTAGAAAAGCCAATTGTTTTACAAAGCCAGTTGTTTTACAAAATAGTGAGCGCCATCTCGAATGGCGTCATCTGCCACTTTCATCATACGTGAATAGTGTAAAAAAGCATGTAATGTGCCGGAATACATTTTATATTCACAAGGTAATTGATGCGCTTCTAAGGTTTTAAATAGCGTCACACTATCATCAATAAGTGGGTCGTATTGTGCGCTAGCGATAAAGCAAGGTGGAATATCTTGCGTTAAATCGTTATTAAATAAGCAATAATAAGGTGCGTCACGACTGCCAAGTGCGGTTAAATACGCATTGTCATACTCTTCTAAATCTTGTTGGCGCAACCCATCCCATTCACCACCATAAAGTCGACGGCTGGTAGAATCGCGTAAGCCATATAATCCATACCAAAGCAAAGTGGCACTCACTTTACCGCAGTTAATGTGTTTGTCACGTAACCATAATACTGTGGCAAGCGATAACATCGCACCTGCGGAGTCACCCGCAAAACCAATCTGTTGTGTATTAATATCGTAGTGTTTTGCATTTTGATGATAATACAGACAAACCTGTGCGGATTCATCAATGGCTTGAGGATAATGCGCTTCTGGTGACAGTGAATAGTCAATACCAATAACAGTACAACCAGTATAACTGGCAAGCAGTCGCATAATGCGATCGTGAGTATCTAAATTCCCTAAAATAAAACCGCCACCATGAAGATAATAAAGTGTTGCAGGTGTTTTTTCTTTGGGTTGATAAAGACGTGTTAATACATTCCCATAAGAAGTACTCACCGAAATATCTTGTATGTTAAACATCTCTGGTGCATCAGCATTCCAATAACGCCTATCTTGATTATAAGCAAGACGCATCGATGGATAGCCATCATTTTCTGGCGCAGGTTGCGGATTATCTGCATAAAATTGCATAACTTGTTTCATCTCTGGCGAAATAAGCTCTAGCACATTGATTTTATTTTTAGTTTTCATTCATGCCTCCAATTATCACAGTGGGGTATTGTAAATAATGAGGCTTAATAAACTGAGATCTTGATATCCAATATTGAATGTTAGCGCTGAATGGAAAGGGTGAGATGTGAAACTGTGATCTGACTTGGATTTAAATAAAATGACTAAAATAGGATTAATTGCACAGTTTTTCTTAACTAAATAACTAAATTGAGAATAAAAATAATTATGAGATGTGTTATTTTATTTTTATATTTAATCTTATTTTAGAAAAGAAAAATGAAAATAAAATTAGCTATTTTAAGTTTACTTTGTAGCACTATTTTACTAAATGGATGTGCGACTCAATCAATACAGCCGGATGCTCAATCTAATTTGTTATTGAAACCAAAATTAGCCGATGAACCAGAGAAAATGACTCAAAGTGAAATAAAAGAGTCAAATCTTACGGTTAAAAATTACCCTAAGAATTTATTACGTCCATTACCTAGTTATCCTGTAAAAGCTTGTTCTCAAGGCATTGAAGGTGAATTAAAGGCGAAATTTGATGTTGATGAAAATGGGCATGTACAAAATATTAGGATTTTAGACTCACCTTTAGTGGATGTTTTTGGTTTGTCACTTATTCACGCAATGGAACAATGGCGCTATGAAACAGGAAAACCAGCAAAAGATTTAAATTTGGTTATGGAATTTAAGCTTTGATCTCAATATTAAATTTAACATAATGAAAAAAGAGAATAACCGCGATAAATTAAACGGATTATTCTCTTACTTTATTAATTAGACACTAATTGCACCACAACAAGTCGCCCACCTTCTTCTGTCGATAACACAAATTGCAATCCATCGGTTAATGCAATTTTATCGCCAATCGCTATTTGCTTTTTCTCTGGCAATACCATTAATCCATCAATACGCTCATTAACAAGCCACCATGTTGAGTTGTGATAAACAAAATAGCCTACGCGCTTTTTCTGTTCATCTGTGGTGCGTTCATTAGGCGCAATAAGGCGATTAACATGCCAAGGAAACAGTGATTGATTACTCCAAACCATTAAGCGGTGATCGTCGGGTCTAAAGCTACCGGCTTTACGGGAAGAGTAGAGATTTAAAATCGGCAATTGCCCTTTATATGGGGTATGACAATAAGGACAAACTGGCTGTGTTTTTCCTGAAAAAACATACCATTGCTGTTCACAGTCTTTATTTTGACAAGGCTGAACTAAATCTACCGTTTTGACTAAAGCGGTTTCCCATTCATCTGCGGTAGGGCGTTGCGAAGGATCGTGTAACCCTGTAATAAAAGCTCTTTCAAAAAGAGGTGTTAGGTAAGGCCCCATAATAGTGTATGGGATTTTTTCAGGATCAGCCCAAGGTAGAGATGACGGTTTTACCTGATTCAATTTTACCGCATTGCTACGATCTGTTGGGTGTTCAATAAACAGCGCTTTTTCACCCATAGAGAGTGTTTCATCACGCATTTCATCGTCAAGATCATGAATTTTACCGCCCCGTAAAGGGTGGCGATAAAACAGATACATATAGATTAATACTGCAAGGGCATGTCTATCAGTGGTGATACTTGGCAAAATTCGGTTAGGATCTTCTTTCGGTAAATGGCTGGTTTTTACCACTTCAGGTGCAATAAAATCAGGTGTTCCAACAACATCAGGTGGGTATTTTCCAGGAACCACTAAACCGTCAATATCAATCACACAAGCATGACCTTGCTCAGGATCGATAAGGACGTTTTTATAGCTTAAATCGCTATGGCATAAGCCCGCGGCATGCATTCGGCGGACTGCACGAGAAAGCAATAAACAAACTTTCAAGTAATTTAATAAATTACCTCTTTCTCTAGGATCGAGAAATTTATTTTGGTTGTTGGCGCTTGCAAACCATTTACCTTCTTTTTCACGACCTTTTATGGCAAGAAAGTCATTGTTTTTAGAGCCATATTTAAAGAAAAAGTGGGGTTGATATGTCGGCACTACAATACCAATTTTGCCTTGATGTTCAACAACATCAGTTGGCCAGCAAAAAAGGTTTTTCCAGTATTCACCGCCACTTTGCTCAAAGATATTATGACGATAAGAGCCTGTTATCATATCGATTCTATCTTTGGCTTGTGCGTTTTGTTTTGTCTTATAAAAGGCAACAACATAGGTTCTGTCAGGGGAAAAATAGACATCTTTCATTGAGCCAGAGCCAATAATTTCATTGACGTACTGGACGGTTTTCCCACTTTGTGTTGTACAGGTAATGATATCTGCCATGAAACTCACCTATTTTCTCTTTGATGATCACCAAGCCACAACCAGCGTGCGGTCATCGTGATTGCCTGCTGAAAAGAAATTTAGCCATTCGGCCAGTGTTTTATCAGCGGTTTCCGGTGAAGCTAAACAAGGCGATATTTCATCAATAAGCGTTGCCCATTTATTGGGATCTTGTAAGCCGTTATCTGTTTCAAACTTCGGATCAGACACACCATCTGTCATTAATATCAGATGTGAAATTTCGCTCCATTTACCAATAATAATGCGTCGATTAAATTCAATATCATTCACCGCACTCTCATCAAGAAAACGGGTTTGTCCTGCATATTCACCGCTATCAGGAATACCTAAAACACGGACCTTTCCGGCGGGTCCATAAGCTGCAATTGCACCATCACCCATCCAAAATGCCGCTGCAAATAGCTCATCATCGATACGTAAAGCCACCGTTGCCAACAGTGTAGTGGAAAACGATTTTATGGGCTCATTAATGCGAATGGCTTCATTCTTTAGGTGATTAATCGCAAGCTGTGACGCATTATGAAATAGCTTAGAAAAAAAGTTGCCTACTTGCCTTTTCTCACTCTCATCATCCCATTGGTGAATGGTGTTGAGATAAGGTGCTAATATGGGATTTTTCTCAATGTTCAATTGTTCTTCAAGGTATTCACTGACAACTTTTGTGACAATGCGTGAACCTTCACGAGAGTAGCGAGCACTGCCGGCACCGTCAGCAACAATTAAAATATTCCATTGGCTTTGGTTATCGTGGTGAATGTAAAAATCGTCATCACGGAATGTACCTGCATGTTCATGAGAGCGACCGCGACGGCTGGCACCTGCAATACGAATATCTTCTTCAAGAATAAGTTTGCTATCAATATGTGCTTTAGGATAAGGGCTATCTGCGGGAGGTTCGTTAATTTGCCATAAGCTACGAGGATCTGGATTAATGATTAATAATACATCATTGTGGTAATGCGCTGAATTTACAGACCAGTTTATTGTTAGCGTGAAATTACCACTTTTTATTGGTGTGCCAACTAAGCAACAACTTTTGGCATCAAAGGTTATGCCGAGATCTTCAGGAAAATTCACTGACTTAATTTGTGCAGTATCAAGCGTATCTAATTCAATATTAATCGAAGAATTAAATTCGCTACCTACTTTAGCATTAGAAAGAGTAATTTTGGCCGTAGGGCGGTGAATAATCGGTTTTTCTATTGGCATTGGCGATGAGTGTGTTGGAATTTGCCCTGGTTTTAATGAGCTTTCTTTTGGTAATGATGCTTCGTCAGAGGCTAAATTGTGGGCTGGTGGCAATAACAGAAGAATAGGTTGTGCTTTGTCTTGCGTTGTTATTTTTTCTGCTGTTTTTGCTTTGATTCTATCAATAATAAAATCAATATGTTGAGCGATTTCCGCATCTTCATACAGCGCAATAACCAACTCTTCATGTACCGGAATACGCTGTTGTGTCAGTGTGTCATCAATAATCAGTTTTGTGAGTAGGGCTTTTTTATCCATTAGCCTTTACCTCGTGTGACATCAAAGTCAGATTGATTGCTGTTATCTCCAAAGGTGATGTTGTTATCACACCAAGGGCAAATAACGGTTTCAGGGCCATTTACACAGAGCAATTTGCCACATTGGCAAACGGCAAAAGCAGTCGCATTGCCACAATAAGGGCAACCTGGAGTGCCATGAAGTTCACTGGTATTAACTTGATATGCGGTGGCGCTGAGATCACTCCATGCAAAGTAATCTTCATTTAAGGTGTAGCAACCCGTTAAGTTAAAGCCATTAAGGTTAAGATTAAAATCCAACCCTGAAGCTTTCATGGGAGGACGTTCATATTTCATTAAATAAGGTGAGCGTGTGTGGCTACAACGGCCGACAAAAGTGACACAAGATTCATCATAGGCACGAGCCACATCGTCTTTGGCAAGACGAACAATATGCTCTGTTTGACTTAAAAGTGGTGGTGGCTCTTCGCCAACACTTCGGCTATGAGAAACCACTGACATCGTTATCCATTTAATAAAACGAGTAAAATCGCCTTCTTGTGTTTCGGTAAATAACAGTACATTTTCAGTTAATTGCGACAGCACATGTAAGTCTGCACTTAAGCCTAATCCAATCGCAATTAAGTTAACTTTGTTGGCGTAGTGATCTTTCCAGCGCTTGATCTCTTGTGCGTAATCATCGGTAGGCCTGCCATCTGTTAAAAGGTAAACGACAGGCTTCCAATCGCCTTTTTGCTCAAGCGTGGTTTTTCTTACTTGAGTGTCGATTTGGTGAGAAAGTTCTCGTAATGCACTGCCTAATGAAGTGCCTCCTCCTAATGGAAGTTGAGGTGGGTAAAAAGAGACGACTTCAGTGAGTGGAACAATCGTTTTTGCAACGCCAGCAAAGGCGATAATAGAAATATAAGCAGTTTCAAGGGCGTGTGGATCACGCCTTAGATCGCTAATAATAGTTGTCAGACCGTCATTCATCTTTTTTAGGTTTTCACCAATCATCGATTCTGAACAATCTAAAACAAAGAAAATGGGTAGCCTTCTCATTGTTGTACCTTATCACTTTATTGTGGCTGTTATGTATTGTGATGAATAAACCAAAGCCTGAATAAAATAAAAGCAAAGCCTTTTGAAGCGCTTTGCTTTTGTGGATCACAGTACCAACTGAATTTCAGGAGGTGGTGGCGGTAATGTGTCTTTATCGGTATTAACCCCAGCGCTTGAACTGCCAGAGGCAACACTGGCAGAGACCCATTTAAAGAAGCCAGAGAAGGCATTGGAATCGAGAGTTTCTAAGGCAACCACTTGCGAGGTGAGTTCTTTAAGGTGATCGTGTTTGGCTTTCGGGCCAACAGCACAAGCGATGATCGAACCAAATGAACGTTTTTTCACTTCTTTAATTGCTTCACCATAGGCGTAAGCATCAGAAGGTGTGCCATCGGTCATTAAAAAAACGAGAGGGCGCCAGTCACCTTTTTGGTCACCATCAGAGCGTTTAATATCACGATCAACGCACTTGATTAAGCATTCGAGAGCCGCACCTGTAAAGGTGCCACCAGAGCTAGGGACAGTGATATCCGTGAGCTGAAAATCTTCTAATGCCGTTAATGGAATAAATTCACGCGCTTCATTATCATAAGTGATAATTGAGATATGTACGCTTTCTAATGCGTAGGGATCTTGTCTCAATGCATTTAGCATTGTTTGTATTCCCACATTAACGGCGTGAATAGATTCACCTCTCATTGATCCTGAAGTATCAATTAGTAGGTAAACAGGAAGTCTTCTCATTAGGTAAAGTCCTTTAAGTAAGAAATAAAGCTATCTGAACTTGAAGGCTCACCAATGGCGTTAAGTTTCCAGCCATTCTCTTCTCTGACTAATTCAGCAAACAGCATTGAACGTTGGTTGTTGAAGGCTTCGCCTCCAGATAAATCAAAACGAGCCATTTCTATATTTTTTGCATCAACAGCGCGAATAAAGGCGTTTTGTACTTTACCGAAGTGTTGTTGTAGCTCTCGACCATTGTAAATCTGAACAATAAAGACAATTTTGGTAAATTTAGGGTCGAGGGTATTTAATTTTACGATGATCTGCTCATCATCTCCATCTCCTGCACCTGTACGATTATCTCCTGTTAACCAAATTTGCCCAGATTTATGTTTTAGGCTATTAAAGAAAATGATGTCACCATTAACAAGAGAAGGTTGCCCCCCTTCAATGTTACCCAGATCGTTGACTTTACCGTTTTCACCACATAAGAAAGCGATAACGTCTAAATCATATTCTTCACTTTTTTTACCAAAAAGCCCGCCCAAAAAACCTCGTTTCTCTTCGTTGATATCCCAACCTAAACCGATAGTGACAGAGGAAAGATCATATTCATTTTTCTTTAAACTAACACCTTGTCCTTTTTTTAAACTTACTGACATATTCATTCCTTTTTTATTTAAAGTACAACGTTAACCTCAGGAGGTGGTGGAGGTAATTCATCGAGATCACTAATATCTTTCTTGGTTAAATCGACTTTTTGACTACCAACAGAAACACTGGCTGAAACCCATTTAAAAAATGACTTTATCGTATTAGAATCTGTTGTATCCAGTCGTAATACAATTTCAGTGATATTTTTTAGTATATCCGTTTGTGCGGATTGTCCTGCTGCACACGCAATAACAACACCTGTGCGTGCTGCTCTAAATTTCTCAACGCCTTTCTTCCAATCATCAGTTGGTGTGCCATCAGTCATTACAAAAACTAGCGGACGCCAATCACCTTTGGTTTCGGCTGTTGTTTTTCGTACTTCGTTTTCAATACGATCAGAAACTAATGTCAGCGCTTCACCTAATGCAGTTGTTCCACTTGCCACGAAATCGGGTACGCTAAAATTGATTAAATCCGTGAGTGGAACAATTTGTTGTGCTGTTGAGTTAAAGGTAATGATAGAAATATAGGCGGTTTCTAATGCGTAAGGATCTTGACGTAATGTTGATAAGAGCATTTCAACACCATTTTTTACTGCTTCAATAGGTTCTCCATACATAGAACCCGATGTATCAAGTAAAAGGTAAACTGGCAATCTTCTCATGCATTTATCCTGTTAGTGAGATAGGAATAAGCGATTAATATACTAACTGACTGATGAACGTGTTCAATTGAGATTATGCTTAGTTTAATTAAATTAGGAAAAAAACGCAGTGATGATTGTCCGATATTATTAATCTGAACGAAGATCGCATAAAAAGTAAAATAAAAGAGGAATTAAGTCGTAGTTACTCTTATTTTGAGTGATTATCCAACATTTCTTATTAAGCGTGTTTTTTTATCGACTAATTCTGAACGGAATAGTGCAAAAAGAGTGGTAGATAAGGATTAAGTATAAATACTCTATTTTTATAAATCTAAAACCAAATAAAAATATAAATAAATTCAATTAATTACATTTTTAATTAATGGTAGGAGAAATATATGGTCAAATAAGTATTTAATTCAATAAATATATAAATTATATTATGTTGAATGATTTTTATATTTATTTTTCTTTATTATAAAAACAACTTGATACAGTAGTATCAAGTTGTTTTTTATTATATATGATTAACTCTCTTAATCTTGTTTTTTATTTTTTTCTTTCTCAGCTAGTGTTGATTGAATTAAATTTTCGACATAATGATCAACCAATAATTCAACAGCCTCACTGCGTGTAGAATTATTCAGATAAGATAATCTATCAATTTTGCGTAATGCAGACATTTTTAATGAAAGTGAAACCGATTTTTTCTTATCTTTATCGAGGTAAACTCGGCTTGCCATTCCATTATGGCGGAGATCTTCACTGGCTGATAATGCCTCACGCATACGGCGCAATGCTTTATTATCAAGCTGACCACGTTCGGTCATTTGATAAGCACGGGATGCTTTACTGTACTTTATTTCAGCGCCATAAGAATCTCTTATCTCTTTTAAAACGCGAGTTAACGTTGGCTCTGAGCATTCAAGAGCAGAAATAATCTTAATGGTTGGAACCTTTTTTCCCGAGCTTAAAAGGGTTGCCAGTGTAAAGACTCTGACCTGACGAGTGCTTAATTGCATGCTTAGTTACCACTTATTCTGTCATTCGTGTGTTAAAATATTTAGCTTTAACTTTTATTATTCTTGTTCTTACTTTTTATTTACAAGTATCAAAAGTAATACAAGTATAAATAAAATAAGCGTCCTATTAAATGTAGTATCAAATAATAATTGAAATAAAAAAATTACTTTTTTAAATAAAAAATTGGTTTTGTTTTTTATAAGTTCTAGTCAAAGATAACATATTTTAACTAGAAACTTATAAATCAAAATCAAGATAGGGCATTATTTTATCTTATTGAGCTCATCACCTGCTATAGAGTATTTTATGTTGCATTAAAACGTTGAGCATTATTTTGTTGGTTAGGAATAATGCCATAAATTTTAGCTCTCGTTAAAATACTTAATGCCCATCGGCGATGCGTTGCTGGCTCGCACATCGCACCTTGTGATTTAAATACCGCTTGAGTTGAATTTAAAATACGCAGGGCATCTGAGTGATCGGATTGAGATACCATAAGAGCTTGTTCAATCTTGTGAATTTGTTTTGGATGTATTGCTGTTTTACCCACAAGACCATTGGCGATATCAAGTGCAAGCTCTTTATCCATAATATGGTGATCATCGATATGCTCGCAAACAGGGGCAGTGAGTGCAAATTGACGAGCACCAAATACGGCAACCAGCATTTTTATGACGTAACCCATTGGACCATCATAAAGTGTTAACTGGCGATTACGTCTTAGTGAAATCACATTCATTAAGTCATTACCACCAATACGTAACGCGATAATTCTGTTATGGCAAGGGTGAGACAGGAGGTGGTTTGCAAGTGCTGTCATTTGAATAACATCAAACACTTCTTCTGTTTCAAGTGTTGGCATCATACATAAATGTGTATTTTCAATAATATCCCACCAAACAGGCAGAGAAGCTTGTGTAAATTTAGGTAACACAAGACCGTCAATAGCACTGACATCAAGATGTTCGGTGATCCATTGACCCATTTCTGGATGGCGAGGACGAATAAATAGCAGTGGCCAATGGCTACAATCGTGGTTCTTTTTATGCTTTGCTAATGTATTTAATAATGTAGCCAAATTTTCTAATGCGACGGGAATATCAGCATCACTAACCGCATCTTCTAAACAGATAATTAAAGAGCGTAGCCCTTCAATTTTTTGATCGATAATCGTTGTTGCAATATCGGTTCGAGTTGCAGGCATATAAAGTGTTGCACCTAAATTCCACGGGGATAATCGTTCAATCATTATTTCACCTTTTTAATGATAGTCACTGCACGATATTGACCAAGCGCTTGCCCTGCTTCAATAACAGCAATATTTTTTTCTTGTGCAAGATAAACCAGTAACGCCACATCAGGATCGGTTATTTCTCTCACAAGAACATGCTCGGGTACACGGCGTAAAACAGCACGTGTGGCTTCGGCAATACCGGGTTTTATACGATTGATATTTGAAATATCATATTTTTTTGCAAGTGAACTAACGACGTTTTCGCTCAGCTTTTTTAAGTCTGATTGTTGTTCTTTAAATGTGGCATGTGGAATGTCGTTATCAAGCAAGGAGTCAACGACTTTTCCTACTGTATCAACAAGGTAACGACTGCATTCATAGTGCTTTAAATGTTGGCAATCGACAAAACCATGGAAGCCTTTTTCCGTCCAAATTGAACGTGAAATTAACCCTGAAACGGGCGCCCCCATGATCCCAAAAGGGATAAGCCAATCTTCATCACTAGCACTTAGCCATGCACAACCACAAGGATCAGCAAGGACAACAAGACGTGGTTGTGAAGGATAACCTTCGCGTCCTGCTAATGAGCGAATTAACTCCCCTGTAATCGCGCCTTTTCCCGTCCAACCATCAACAAAAACAACACCTTCTGTACCATGATGTTGTTCAATCCATGAAAGTGCTTCGCTATCAATGCCTCTATCTCGAATAATGCTTATTCCATAGTGATAAGAGGTTTTTCCCATTTTACGCAAGGTTTGTTGCAACATTACACCTAAAGGAACACCTGCACGGACAAGGCTTGTCAGAATTATTGGGGTGTCACCAAAGCGTTCAATAAGGGATTTTGCCAACATAATCACTTCAGTTGCTAAGCGTGTCGCACCGGCTTCTAGCGCTTTTTCAAACAGATCTAGATGCCATGTTGTGGGTTCTGGCTCTTGGCTTAGCATGTCAGAATAGTGGCGTTTACCTGACTGTATCAGCTCTTCTTTTAACTCAACGGGTGTCATTTCAATATTGACGGGTTGAAGTAGAAAATCGACATCACCTGATACATAAGATCCTGAAAACGGTTTATGATCCATCATGTTTATTCTCCAAAAATTTTTGTGTTGATCGCATCAGCGAATTGGCTTTGGCGAGGAAGCCCATACCAACTGCATAATTTCATAAAACGATGATCACTCAGGCTATCGCCTAAACCAATGACAGGAAAAACGCCACGTTCTACTTTTAATTTATTAAGCAAATAGGTGACGGCTTTACCTTTTTCAATAGGTTCAGGTAACCAAGCAATATTGTTACTGTTGCGATGAATATAAAAACCTTCGGTTGAGAATGTTTTTTCTATCTCATCACCTATGGCGTATAGCTCTTCTAGTCGGGTGCTATCGTTATGCTTCATCACTAAATAAATAGGCAAATCATCATATTCATAGTTAATTCGCGCCCAACCATCAATATGTCGTTCGGCCATTAATTGCGTAATTGACTGTTGTAGAGTCAACAAACGCTGTGTATATGGCGCTAAGCTTTGAGTAATATAGTTTTGCCATTGTGTATCAGCCGTACCTTCAGGTGTTAATATCACCGCACCATGTGTGGTGATTGCCCATGAATGAAATGGAATAGTGACTCGGCTGATTTCTTCAGTGCCTCGTGCTGTGACGGGAATGACATCGGCATGTTCTAACATCCAATCAACAAGCATGGCTTGCTCTTGTGTCATAAAACTACGAGGCTTTAAGCTTCTATCAAGCGCACCCGTTCGATACGGTTCAAGTGCTAACTCATCCACCATTTTTCGACGTGTTTGAAATAAGGTGTCGTCCAGATCGGTTAAAATCACAGGCTTAGTCATAACTAATTACCTCAACAATAGGCGCAACTTTATTGAGAGCTTCAATTAATTGGCTATCAATACTTTCGGTTGGCGTTTCACAACATAGTAAAATACGATCAAATTGTTGATGTGCTACGTTATAGACAAAATTAGGAATACCTAAACCATAATTATCAGTAAAAGTAATGGCTGATTGAATGGCAAAATTGGTTGAAATAGGTGAACGGGTTGTAGCGCTATATTTTACAATAGCACCTTGTTTTTCAAGACGTTCAGCCAACAAGAACGGTTCCCAGACAAATTCCCCCGATCCTAAAACCAGAATTTTTTCATCTACGGATGCTTTGATGGCTAAACCCAGATCGTTTGCGGGCGCTGTCATACCTAATCGGCCCCAACTTTGTTTGCCTGTAATGGCAACTTGGCCTGAAGCTGTAATATTGACATTTGGCATAACAGGTAGAGGCGCATTAGGATCAGCATCCCATTGCCATTTTCCTTGCACTAAAGAGAGTGTTTTAATTGGTAATGGGGCGCGCTCAGCAATAGCGTTCCTACTCCAATCTGTCAATGTGACGGTAATAACCTGCTCAATATGTGCTAATCCACCTTCTTCACGTAAAGCCGAAAGTAGATTAATAAAGGTATTACCTGTTGTGGCTTCATCGTCAATTAATACCACTGTTTTAGCGTATTTTACCCATTGGCGCTGTTCTGCTGTTTTTGGTAAATAGAGTAAGTGATCAGTTGCATGGCTGTGATTTTCTTTAAATTCACACAGTAATTCACCGTTATCAATAGGGTGACGTGTTGAGGTTAAATAAATTGCTTGTTGATAATGATTTTTTACTTCATCAAAAACGCCAGCACCTAAACCCACGGCGGTTTCTGCCATACCAATAAACAAAATAGGGCCTTCAAGCGAGTCAGGAAATTGGCGGGCAAGTTTTTGATAGGTTTCACGCATTTTCTTTGGTGAAACAGGGATATGTCGCCCTAATACTTTACTGACAAATAAAAATGCACGCTTAGGATTGCGTCTTTCTGCAATATCAAATAATTCGTCAAGTAACTCAATAGGGCAATTTGGCGTCACACTTAATGTGCCACAAGAAAGAGGGCGACGATAAACGGATGAGTCACTCATACTATTCTTCATTATTAATTATTATCCGTATTTATGATGTTTGTTAACGTTGAATTGAAAACAATAGAATCGGTGATTGAACGTATTTTTGTTGGTACAAAATGGTTATTTTGCGCTTGAGCTTCTTCGATACTCATCAATCTCAATTGGCGTAAAGCAAAAATACCCGCGAGGTTAATACCACAATGCTGGGTGTAACCAATGCCTCCCGAAGGGCGCATATTAATTTCAAGCAATAAGGGGCGACCTTGATGATTATTTCGTGTTTGCACATTCACAAGACCATCTGCTTTCATGGCAGTGGCACACGCTTTGCCTAATTCATAAGCTTCACCTGAAATTTCGAGATGTTGTATTGCACCGTCTTTACGACGAGCGACGGCGGCAATGACATTACCTTGCTCGACAACCAGATCAACAGAGTATTCAGGGCCGGGTAAATAAGGCATGAGTACTAATGGTTCAAAGTGTTCAACCGCTTTTAATGCATCAATATATTGTTGTGGGTTAACCTGGCGGTTTTCTGGGTGATTGAAGAGTGCCATAGGAGAAACGTCACTATCGAAACGCCAAAAACCCATTCCGTAAATGCCTTTTACAGGCTTAATGCATAAAGAGATCTCACCAAAAGGTGGATTTTTTATTTGTTTTTCTAATTCATCGATTGAATCAATGTAAATAGACGGTACAACAGGAAGACCACACTGTTCCATGGTTTGTGCAAAAGCGACTTTATTATCAGCTAATTGAAGTTGTTCAAGCTGTGTCGCACCCGTGGTTAATTTTACCCCTAATGACTCAATTTCTTTGCGGTGTGATTCAAACCATGCGCTATTACGCCCAGTATGAATGACATTGACTTGATGCTGTTTTACAACATCAGCGATAAATTTTAAGCGCAATGTCTCTTCAAGAGGCTCATAAAAAGCGCCATCAGCAAGCGATAAAATCTCATTTCGAGTATGACGATGAGATGCGAGCACACAGATCTCTTGGTGCTGCTGTTTTGCAAAGTCTTTAACACTTTGAATTATATCGCGTTGTGATGATAAGCCTTCCATAAACCAAATTGTATTGTTCATTACGCTATATACCGTGAAATAAAAGTGTAGGGTTCAAGACCTATAATCATGAAGATTTCGAAGAACGGTGTCAATCATAATATGATTTATTTGATTTATGTTTAAATGAGACTAGTTAATCATGTTATTATGATGGCTGATTTGTATTTTTTGCATTTTATTTTTATATAAATATCAATTATATCAATTGATTGACAAATCTTTAAATTTGATTGATAAAAATAGTCTTGCTCATGTACTTCATCATGATATGATGATTTTCACGATATGGATTTAATCACAAATGGCATTATTGCTTCACTCTACCTCTGAAGGAATTTAATTATGGTTTCATTAAGCAAGAATCAAACAGTTTCTCTCAGTAAACAAGCACCTACACTGAGCCATTTAATGTTTGGTTTGGGCTGGGATCCGATTAAGAAAAAAGGATTATTAGGTGGTCTTTTTGGTGGTGGTTCTATTGATTTAGATGCAAGTTGCGTGTTACTTGACGCAAGTGGTAATCAAATCGATACCATTTGGTTTAGAAAATTAAAATCAAGTTGTCAGTCAGTGGTTCATTCTGGTGATAACTTAACCGGAGACGGTGACGGTGATGATGAAACCATTTTTGTTGATTTAGACCGTTTACCAACCAATGTTGAATACTTAGTCTTTACTGTAAATAGCTTCCGTGGACAAACATTTAATGAAGTTGAAAATGCATTTTGTCGTGTTGTTGATAAAAAAACAAACAAAGAGTTAGTGCGTTATACCTTAACAGAACAAGGTTCTCATACTGGTATCGTGATTGCTTCTATGCAACGCAACCATGGCCAATGGGATTTCACTGCATTTGGTGCGCCTTGTAAAGGTCGTGTTATTAACGACATGATGCCTGATATTGTAGCAACGGTGGTGCGATAATGAATATGACACCAGGTGGGAATTTACCCGTTCCTAATCAAACTCTAATCGTTCGAATTCAATCTGGGGCGCCTGTAGATGTTTCCGCCTTTAGACTGTATGCCTCAGGCAAAGTCAATGGTGATGCCGATATGGTGTTTTATGGGCAAACAGCAAGCGATGATCGCACGGTTATTTATGCAACAGCAGGAAATAGCACTTCTTTTACCGTAGATTTAACGCGTTTACGCCCAGATGTTGAAAAAATTGCGTTTACAGCGACCTGTGAAGGTCAACAAACTATTGCAAACTTGCAACGATTATCAATTCAAGTTGATGCTAATAATGAGGTTGTCGCGAACGGTAATGTTGATATTAATGGTCGTTCGGAAGCAGCATTAATTTTAGGTGAATTGTATCGTCGTAATGGTAGTTGGAAGTTCCGTTTTATCGCTCAAGGATTTAACGGTGGTTTAAAACCATTAGCTGAACATTTTGGTGTTGATATTGCTGACTCTGAACCCGAACCCGAACCCGCACCCGCACCGAAACCGGCACCAACGCCAGCGTCAAGTTCGGTGAACTTAAATAAGGTCTCTTTAACCAAAGAGAAACCGGCAATCAGCCTAACGAAGAAAGATGACTTCGGTAAAATTCGGATCAACCTTGATTGGCATCGTGAAAACAAGAGCGGTGGTTCTGGTTTATTAGGTGGGCTGTTTGGAGGAAATAAAGGTATCGACTTAGATATCGGTGCCTTTGTTGAACTTCAGCAAGGCCATAAATCCGTTATTCAGGCATTAGGAAACGGATTTGGTGATTTCAATCATATTCCTTATGTTGAGTTGCAAGGTGATGATCGTACGGGAGATGTCGCTGGTGGTGAATGGATTTTTGTCAATGGGCGTGAATGGAAAAATATTAAGCAAGTGCTGATTTTCGCGTTTATTTATGAAGGTGTGCCAAATTGGAGTAAGACTGATGGCGTGGTCACCATTCATATGCCAGATCAACCCCCTATCGAAACCCGTTTAACTGATGGTAATAATGGCCGTGGTATGTGTGCGATAGCACGGCTAGTTAATGAGAACGGTTCGATAAAAGTTGAACGTCTCAATGAGTTTTTTAAAGGCCACCGTGATATGGATAATGCCTATGGGTGGGGATTTCGCTGGACAGCGGGTTCTAAGTGATCAAGTTGATATAAGGAAAAATAACATGAGTTTTTTTAACAAATTAAAAGAAGGTTTTAATACGGGCCGTTCTGAGTTAGCAAAGCAAGTTGGTCGCTTTAAAAACAAAAAATTTATGCAAGGTACGGTGGCTGTTTGTGCGCGTATCGCCATCGCCAGCGACGGTGTGAGTTCTGAAGAAAAACAGAAGATGCTCGGTTTTTTAAAAGCATCGGATGAACTTAAAGTGTTTGATACCTCTGAGGTGATCGAATTCTTTAATAAGCTAATTACTAGTTTCGAATTCGATACCGAAGTCGGTAAAGGCGAAACGATGAAGTATATTCTGGCAATGAAAGATCAACCAGAAGCTGCACAATTAGCTATTCGTGTCGGTATTGCTGTTGCGAAAAGTGATGGTGATTTTGACAATGATGAAAAAGAAGCGGTGCGTGCTATTGCCATTGCATTAGGCTTTGAGCCCGCAGAATTTGGTTTGTAATTAATTTAATATAGGGAACCGTTCAGGAATTATTATGGTATCCACACATATTGGTTTTCCGACAGAAACTGTCATTGTCTTTGTAGTACTTGCGATTGGCGCTATTTTTGTCGACTTATTCATGCATCGTGCTGATAAGCCGATAACGTTAAAGAATGCCATATTTTGGTCTATATTCTGGGTTGCTATTGCTATGGCATTCGCAGGATTCCTTTATATTCACCATGGTGCAGAAGTTGCGAGCTTATTCGTAACAGGTTATGCGTTAGAAAAAGTGCTTTCTGTTGATAACTTGTTTGTCATGATGGCGATTTTTTCTTGGTTTGCCGTACCAGACCGCTTTCGTCACCGCGTTCTTTATTGGGGTATTATCGGTGCGATTGTATTCCGTGGGATCTTTGTTGCCATTGGTACAGGACTGTTAAGTTTAGGACCATATGTTGAGATAGTATTTGCCTTAATCGTTGCTTGGACGGCAGTTATGATGCTGAAAAGTGGTGATGATAGTGAAGAAATTGAAGACTATTCACAACATCTTGCTTATCGCTTAGTAAAACGATTTTTTCCTATATGGCCAAAAATCACTGGACACGCGTTCTTATTAACACAAAAAGAAGTGGATGTTGAATTAGCGAAACCTGAAAACAAAGATATCACTATCGGCCGTGGTACAAAAGCTGCGTTATATGCAACACCGCTTATGCTGTGTGTAGCAGTCGTGGAGCTTTCTGATGTGATGTTTGCTTTCGACTCGGTTCCCGCTATTATCGCAGTAAGCCGTGAACCCTTAATTGTCTATAGTGCAATGATGTTCGCAATTTTAGGCTTACGTACGCTTTACTTTGTGTTAGAAGCGTTAAAACAGTATCTCGTTTACCTTGAAAAAGCGGTTATTGTGCTGTTGTTCTTTATTGCTGCAAAATTGGGTTTAAATGCAACAGATCATATCTGGCAACATGGATATAGCATTTCCGCGACAACTAGCCTATTTGTTGTGCTGGGGGTTCTTGCTCTGGGTATTATTGCAAGCTTTGTATTTCCAGAGAAAAAAGATGATGAAGGTAAGACAAATTAATAAATATTCTTGAGAAATCAGAATATTAAAAACAAAACTAAAGAGGTTATAAAATGAGCGTTTCTCTTTCTAAAGGTGGTAATGTCTCTCTGAGCAAAGCAGCCCCAACGATGAAAAACGTCCTTGTCGGACTAGGTTGGGATGCCCGTTCTACAGATGGTCAAGATTTTGACTTAGATGCGTCTGTATTTCTGTTAGCTGCAAATGGAAAAGTGCGTAGCGATGCCGATTTCATTTTTTATAACAATTTAAGATCTGCTGATGGCTCAGTTGTGCATACTGGTGATAACCGCACAGGTGAAGGCGATGGTGATGATGAAGCGTTGAAAATCAAATTAGACATGATCCCGAACGATGTCGATAAGGTTATCTTCGTTGTCACTATCCATGATGCTCAAGCTCGTCGTCAGAGCTTTGGCCAAGTCTCAGGTGCATTTATTCGTTTAGTTAATGATGACAACCAAATTGAAGTTGCTCGTTATGACTTAACGGAAGATGCATCAACGGAAACTGCAATGCTATTTGGCGAGTTATATCGTCATGGTACAGAGTGGAAATTCCGTGCAGTAGGCCAAGGTTACGCGGGTGGTTTAGGCTCAGTTTGTGCTCAATACGGTATTAATGCCTCTTGATAGCTGATTTGTAAGATACTAACCACTGGCAATCATAAGAAGTGATTGCTAGTTTATTCAATAAAGTAGGAGCTTTGATATGGCAGTTTCCCTCGTTAAAGGTGGTAATGTTTCTCTGACTAAAGAAGCACCAACAATGTCGGTTGCTATGGTTGGTCTAGGATGGGATGCCCGCGTGACAGATGGCGCAGAATTTGATTTAGATGCGTCAGTATTCATGGTTGGTGAAGATGGAAAAGTACTTTCAGACGCCAGTTTTATCTTCTTTAATAACAAAGTGAGTCAATGTGGAAGCGTTGAACACCAAGGAGATAACCGTACTGGGGAAGGCGATGGTGATGATGAACAAGTCAAAATCACTTTATCAAAAGTCCCTGCTGAAGTGAAAAAACTGGTCTTTGCAGTCACTATTTATGATGCTGAAAATCGTAAACAAAACTTTGGTATGGTAAGCAACAGTTTTATGCGCGTTTATAACAACGACAATAATACTGAGATTGCACGCTTTGATCTTTCTGAAGATGCTTCTACAGAAACGGCAATGATCTTTGGTGAGTTATATCGTCATGGTTCAGAGTGGAAATTCAAAGCTGTTGGCCAAGGTTTTGCCGGTGGATTAGGTGCATTAGCGGCACAGCACGGCGTAAATATCTAAGACTTTATTTAGCCCTCGCATTAGCGGGGGCTTGTTGTTTGTATTGATAAGAGAACAGTCAGCGACTAAGATTCTTTTTTTACGGACACTTTAATTGGTGAGTTTTTAGATTTGCGACGACCGGTATGAAACTGGCGCCAATGAGGTGTTTGAGACGCGAGTAGCAATTCATAATCACCACGAGAGTCCCCCCAAGCTTTCATATGATATTGCGTTAAATCCCCGTAGACACCTTCTAATCGTTTAACTTTTTCACCACAGCGACAGTTATTCCCGATAATTTTGCCCGTCAATTTTCCATCAACAACTTCAAGTGTGGTGCCTATCAATTTAATCCCTAGTCTATCAGCAAAAGGCTGTAGCACCATTGCAGGTGATGCAGAGCAGATAGTGACTTGAGCATTACTTTTGATTTCTTCTGCGACTGCTAATAAGCCAGTAGGGCGCATTAACTTGGTCCAGTAAAGTTGACAAAACTCTTCTGCTTTCTCTTTTAGCCATTGCTCATCGATATTGGTTAAGAAGGTTTTAATAAGCACTTCTTTTAATTCATCACGAGTCAGTTTGCGTCTAAAGCAACGTAATGTAGGCAACACCATTTTAATTAAACGACGTGAGAATTTACGTCTTCCAAAGGCGAATTTTAGAAAAGGAATAAAACTGTCGCGATAGGTTAACGTGCCATCAAAGTCAAACACTGATAACGTTTTTACGGTATTTTTCGCGTTTTCAAATTGGGGTTGCATAGAGGGTAAGGCTCCGTAAATCATCAGAGTTCAAAAAAATATTTCACTTATTATATCATTGTTCTCAAAATGAGATAGTGTGTCTGTGACTTGTTGAAAATAAAGTATTTTTTCTTTTTTTTGATTGTGAATGAGTAAGGCATTATTTATATGGTGAATAAAAAATAAATTTTACCGTCCAATAGGAATACCCATGCTTTTGATAAAAAGCAGGCTTTTTATTATTAATAATATTGGTTGGAATATTTTATAAAGTAAAAATAAATGATTATTTATTTAAAGTAGAGTGATTGATTATTGATAGATTCATTTTTTGAAAATAAAAAACATTAACTTATAAATGCTTGTCTTAATTAAATAAAAAAACATCTTAGTCGATAAGAAAATAAATATTATCGATATATACATATAGGTGTTTTTATTATGAGTATTAAACGAACTGCTAAGATAGGTGCGTCTGTATTGTTCTTGGTTTTTATTATATCTTCTGCATTATCTTCATTCTTTATTTATAAAATGAAAAATAATTTTACTCAAGTGGAAACACTGCTAACACGTTATACGGACGTAATGATGGCGCGCTATGAATTAGCAATTATGCGTTCTAATGTAAATTTCTTGGCGCAAGATACCGCATTGGCAAATGAAAAATATATTGAAATTATTGAGAAAAATAAAAATATAGCCATAAGAGCCAAAAAAACAATGGGCGAGTGGGTAAAAGAGAAAAAAGTCAGTATAGAAGCACAGCAAAGCGTCGATGCTATCGCAAAATTATTTTATAATTTAGTTGATAGATTAATTGTTATATCAAACGATCCTGGGGCAATAAAAGTAAAGGATAAAGAATTTGACCAGGATTTTGAAAAATTAAATACTTTATTTGATAATTACGTTGCTATTAAAGCTAAGAATAGTGCTTCTCTTATTAATAACCAAAAAAATATGGTTGAATTTTCTCTTTACTCAACCATTATTTCATTACTAATTTTAGTGTTTATTTTATGTTTTGTTATTATTTGGGTAAATAAAATATTTATTTCTAATCTTCATTCGCTGTCTGATATTTTAAATAAAGTGGGTAAAGGTGAATTAGTTTTTACTTTACCTAAAATGAGAAAAGATGAGTTTGGTGAGCTATTTTTTCATGTTGGTAATATGCAAAAAGCATTAATCTCTACCATTCTTACGGTAAAAAGAGAAACTTTAGAGATAAAACGAGGTGCTTCGGAAATTGCATCAGGTAATCAAGAACTTTCTTCTCGTACTGAAGAACAAGCGAGCGCACTGCAGCAAACAACTGCTAGTATGGAAGAAATTAAAACGGCAGTAGCTAATAACACCGAAAACACCCAAGAAGCGAATGTGATTATTAATCAATCCAATGACATCGTTAGAGATGGTGCTAGTGTGATGAAAGAAGCTATCTCGTCGATGAAAAAGATTGAGCAAGGTGCGTTAAAAGTGGGTGAGATTAATGACGTCATCAATAATCTCGCGAGTCAAACAAATATTTTAGCGTTAAATGCTGCAGTAGAGGCTGCAAGAGCAGGAGAACAAGGACGCGGTTTTACCGTAGTTGCTGCAGAGGTGCGAAATTTAGCCTCTAAAAGTGCAGATGCGGCAAAAGAAATAAGTCAGATATTAAAAGCATCTATAGAAGATGTGGCTGAAGGAACTTCGCTTGTTAATAAAACAGGGGAACACATGCAAGAAATTGTCGCTTCAATTGCAAAAGTAAACAATATTATGAAAGGGATAAGTCTTGCTTCAGAAGAGCAACGTGTTGGTATTGAACAAATTGCAGTGGCAATTAATCAGATGGATACCGTTGTACAGCAAAACGCTTCTTTAGTGGATCAAGGTGCATCTTCAACGATGATGTTAGACGAAAAAGCGCAGGTATTGATGGATAATGTGGCAGTGTTTCAAATAGAAGAGCAAGCATTATAATGATAAAAAACCACTCTGAATTAACTATCAGAGTGGTTTTTTATTCTATTCTGGTAAACGGAATAAGGGATTAATAATATTCAATCATAAAGGTCGTCGCACCATTGGCAGAACCTCTGCGGATAAGCGGTTATCAACACGAATATAACGTGCTCACATTGGGATACTGACCGTTCCTGCTTTTTCAGTAACCGGTTGTACAAAGGTAGTTGACATATTAAATTTAACAAAACCCTCGCCTACATCACCAAATGCAAGTTGGCTCCCTACACCTTTATGAGCTAATTCGTAAAATACTTAAAAAATATTAATCTATTCGTGATGTTTGTCATTTTGTGCGAAATACAAAAGAGTTATCTGCATGTCATTTCAATCAGAAGCGTTTTCCAGCCAGAGTAATTAATTAATAACACCAAAATATTATTTCATATTGGTATATCATCTAGATTAAGATGTAAAAATAAGCAGAAAAAACTAATTAACATCATTGATTGAGAATGTAGATAAAGCATTGTGTCGATAATTCTGATTAATAAGTAAATAAAATCTATTTCGTGCCGATAAATGAGTACATTTGTATTATTTAATTGCCGGGGTGGATTATTTCATGAGTATTGAAAGATCAGCTAAAGTAGGTTCCATTATACTGTTAGTCATTTTCTTATTATCATCAGTATTGTCGTCATTTTTTATTTATCGAATGCAAGGAAACTTTGCATCATTGGATTCCTTGAATACTAGATTGAATAATGTTCAAGAAGCGAGATATGAATTAGCCACTATTCGTTCTCACGTCAATTACCTGATGTTATTGAAAACAATGACGAATGAAGATAAGCAAGAAACGATTAAATCACTTGTTGTTGAAGCAAAAGAGTTGGCAACAAAATCAAAAGCAACTATCACGCATTGGGTAGAAGAAAAGAAAATAAGCCCTGATGCGCAACGTAACTCAGAACAACTTTCAGTCTTATTCTATTACCTTCTTGATGAGCTTATTGCACCTATTGATACATTAGCTTATACAGAAACCAATCTATCAAATGACTTTTCTAGACTTTCAGATCTTTTTGATGAATATCTAGTGATCACTAAAGGTGTAAATGATGATATTAAAGCACAACAAGCTTGGATGGTGCAGCTATCGATTTACACAACTATCATTGCGCTTGGCGTGATCCTTGTTCTTCTTTATATTGTCATTCGATGGGTAAATAAAACGTTTATCTTTAATCTGAATACATTATCTGCCATTTTGCAGAAAGTGGGAGAGGGGGATTTAAGTTTTACCTTACCGAAGAAACGAAATGATGAATTTGGAACTTTGTTTTCTAATGTAGGCAATATGCAAACTTCGCTAACATCTACTATTCAACTTGTTAAAGAAGAAGCATTAGAGATCAAAAAGAGCTCAGCAGAGATTGCTTCTGGCAACCAAGATCTCTCTTCTCGCACTGAGGAGCAAGCAAGTGCCCTACAACAAACAGCAGCCAGTATGGAAGAGATAAAAATTGCTGTTGTTAATAATACCGATAATGCGATTTTAGCAAACTCTATTACAGCGGAAACGCGTGATTTAGCGATTGATGGTTCTAATATCATGAATGATGCAATTAGCTCGATGAAAAAGATCGAAGTAGGAACATTAAAAGTTGCTGAAATCAATGATGTGGTTAATAACATTGCAAGCCAAACTAATATTCTTGCATTAAATGCTGCGGTTGAAGCAGCTCGTGCGGGTGAGCAAGGCCGTGGATTTACTGTTGTTGCAACAGAAGTGAGAAATTTAGCGGCAAGAAGTGCTGATGCTGCGCGTGAAATTAACCAAATCATCAGAGAGTCCGTAGCTGATGTGGCGCATGGTCGTGAATTAGTCAATAGAACAGGTGAACATATGCAAGACATCGTTTCTTCTATTACTAAAGTCAGCGATATTATGCAGGGTATTAGTATTGCATCAGAAGAACAAAAAGTGGGCATTGAGCAGATAGCCGTAGCCATTAACCAAATGGATTCTGTTGTGCAGCAAAATGCAGCTTTGGTTGAACAGGGGGCGACTTCGACAATGATTTTAGATGAGAAAGCACAAAATTTAACTGATAAAGTGTCCGTCTTTCAAATTAAAGAACAATACTAATAAATTTAACTAGTCATTAAATATCATATCTAAATCAGGCTCACTCTAAGTGAAAAACAAGAGTGAGCTTTATTATTGAGTGATTATTTAGCATACTTTTTTATTCTTTTTCTATTGTTATCTCATTAATAAAAAACATAGTAGAGAAATAAAACTGCACGTATTACTAATCTTACTTATATAAAAGAAAGTTTTTTATCTGATTAATTTTTAATTACAATAAAATAAATAATAATTTAATTAACTCATTTTAAATTTGAATTAGGATGAAAACGGGTTCTTACCTATAGGTGAGAACCCGAAAGATGAAGCTATGTTAGTCAATATAGAATGTGCAAATATGAGGCATTTATGGTTCAAGTTACTCGATGTTATTAATTACAATTCTGCTACTTCCATAACGGTACTTAGTACTGACCCCCAAGTAAATGAAGATGACGGTAGTACTGCGGATGCCTCTGCTAATTCATTGTTTATATTAGTCATGGATAACCCCATTACAAGGTGAGGTAAATTATCTATCTTTAATGGGTTATAACCTTTATATGGTTCATCAGATGAATGGGTTTCTTCTGGTGAATAATGAGGGTTTGGAATTGTTTCTTCAATAATATCACTACCTATTTTTGTGTAGATAGTAACAAGCTCTATTAATTGATTTGGAATATTTATATATGCAGAATATTCTTGTTCTTCAGTTAATACGGTTCTGAGTATGTCACTGACACGTTCTTTAATTTGATCATGATAATAATAGACGGTTTCAAGTGCAGAATAAAAATTATTTGTTGGTCTTATCTTATAAATATAAGATTTATTTTCGCTTGAGACATTGAGCAAATCTTTTGCAAATTTTTCACTTGATTTAAAACTTGATGTTGTCGGAATAAATGCAGAATCTTTACTTCCTCTTCTCCCTGAAACACCATTTACATGAGCATGAAAATTGATATTATTTCCCCAAGCGACAAATCCTTTTTCAAAAACCTCTTCTGGTGGTCTTGAATCCGCTCGATATACTTTACTGACAGGTCTAGCATATGATAGTTGTATATTAAATAAAATAAATAATATAATTAAAATTATTTTTTTCATTATAACCTCTTGTTGTTTTATAAAAATTTTATCGTGCTATATTATTTTCCTTTTTTATTTAGTTATAATTTCTTTTATTTTAGGATAATTAATGTTTTGATAACCCAATCATATATAAGCTATCCTTACCAGGAATTTTTTTTTCACTCCCAACGCATATGACTATATCTGCTTGTGTCAGAAATGAAACTTTAGCGATATCGTAAAGTGTAGAGGCATTGTACATAATACCATAATGATAGGCGTCACCAGTTTTAGGTGCAAATTTTATATTGGCTGTTAATACTGGTTTTTCCCCATCGTTATAACTATTAGTTACAACCATGAGACTGGAAATTTTGCCATTTTTTACACTTCCATTTAATTTTTTGCAATAGCCGTCAAAATCAATACCGGCATGTGAAAATGATGAAAAGGAAAGAAGACTAATAATAAGTAATTTTTTCATTTATAACCTCTATATATTATTTACCATATTTTTATTTGATTGTTGTTTATTCCATTAATTAAATAGTTGATATTTACTGTTAGGTTTAATCTTTATATCAAAATAATGGAAACGATCTAAATATACATAGGTGGTTTTTTTAAAAAAATGTTTTTTTTTAACATATTATTAATGGAAAAATAATACTTATAGAATGAAAGTATTACTTGAAGATTTATCTGGCTTAAATAAATAAAAAATAATATGTTGTGTTTTTTCTGGGGGAATATTTGGCGTTTAACAGATTTTAGTTTTCTATTAATAAAAGAACAAAGTTTAAAGAGTAGAAAAAAGAATTATATATTAATAATAGAAGTAGTTACATTACGTGGAATTGATGATCCACATTTTACGCGAGAGTATTTATTTTTCAAAGCGTTATAGAATTTTGAAACTAAAACTTCTTGTCTTTTATAAATTAAATATTTCTTATTTTAATTTATGGAGAATAGATTCATCAATTAAGCTCTGTTGCTATTTTGTCGCCACTGATCTATAAAAACAAAAAAGCCACTTTTCCCAAAGTGGCTTAATGTGCTGATTTAACAGCTAAAATTTGGTGGCCCCTACTGGACTTGAACCAGTGACCAATCGATTATGAGTCGACTGCTCTAACCAACTGAGCTAAGGGGCCTTAATGGAGTGTGATTATACGTGCCATTTGACACGAGGTCTAGCCTTTGAATGACTGTATGCGCAATTTATGTTCAATCTAAACAATAAAAAAATAAAATAGAGAATAACTGTGATATCAATAACCTAGTGTTGGAATGGAGAGATAAGCTTAGGCCGATGTGTAATATTATAAATAAAAAGGCTATTTTTTATAAATGTGCGTTGCAGAAAGAGGTTGTTGCAAAGCACTCAATAATAGTCGCTAAAATAGAGATAACTTTAGTGATTAGTGATAAACAAACGCCAGTGATATCACTGGCGTTTGTTATAACGTTGATTGAGAGTAAGTTAATTACTCGTCAAGGAAGCTACGTAATACTTCAGAACGGCTTGGGTGGCGTAATTTACGCAGTGCCTTTGCTTCAATCTGACGAATACGTTCACGGGTAACATCAAACTGTTTACCTACTTCTTCCAAAGTATGGTCAGTATTCATATCGATACCAAAACGCATACGCAGGACTTTCGCTTCACGTAATGTTAAACCAGCTAATACTTCGTGCGTTGCCGAACGTAAGCTTTCTGATGTTGCAGAATCCAGTGGTAATTCGAGAGTCGTATCCTCAATAAAATCACCTAAATGTGAATCTTCATCGTCACCGATTGGGGTTTCCATGGAGATTGGTTCTTTAGCGATTTTCAGTACCTTACGGATTTTATCTTCAGGCATCAGCATGCGTTCAGCAAGCTCTTCTGGTGAAGGTTCACGTCCCATCTCTTGCAACATTTGACGAGAGATACGGTTCAGTTTATTAATCGTTTCGATCATGTGAACAGGAATACGGATTGTGCGTGCCTGATCAGCGATTGAACGAGTAATTGCTTGGCGGATCCACCATGTTGCGTAAGTTGAGAATTTATAACCACGACGATATTCAAATTTATCAACCGCTTTCATCAGACCGATATTCCCTTCTTGGATCAGGTCAAGGAACTGTAAGCCACGGTTGGTATATTTTTTCGCGATAGAGATAACTAAACGTAAGTTCGCTTCAACCATCTCTTTTTTCGCACGACGTGCTTTTGCTTCACCGATAGACATACGACGGTTAATATCTTTAACTTGTTCGATTGTCAGACCAGTTTCAACTTCAATTTGTTGTAGCTTTTGTAAGCTACGTTGTACTTCTTCTTCAATACCTGCCAGTTTTTCAGACCAAGGTTTATTCATTGCACGAGCGGCAGTGAACCACGTGTCATTGGTTTCGTTACCGGTAAACAGCGTAATGAAGTTTTTCTTAGGCATCTTAACTTGATCAACACAAAGACGCATGATGTGACGTTCTTGAGTTCGTACTCGGTCCATCATGTCACGCATGTTGTTAACCAGATAGTCAAACTGTTTCGGTACTAAACGGAACTGTTTGAAAATTTCAGATAACAATAAGATTTCAAGTTCGGTGTCTTTGTGGTTACGACCTTTAGCCTTGATAGTCTGGCGAGTTTTTTCATATTGTTCACGAAGCTCAGTAAATTTCTGGCGAGCTAACTCAGGATCGATGCTGTTATCATCATCGCTATCGCTGTCATTATCACCATCTTCATCTTCGTCTTCATCTTCGTCTTTAGCATCGTCAACGTCATCGTCACTTTTGCCTAAATTGACCACTTCATTTTCTGCCACTTCTTCGGCATTTGGGTCGATAAACGCAGTAATTAAGTCAGAAAGACGTGCTTCACCAGCTTCAACACGATCGTATTGTTCAAGAAGATAAGTAATTGCTTCTGGATATTCAGCAACAGAGCATTGAACTTGGTTAATACCATCTTCAATACGTTTTGCGATATCAATTTCACCTTCCCGGGTAAGCAATTCAACCGTACCCATTTCGCGCATATACATACGCACAGGATCAGTTGTACGGCCAATCTCAGATTCTACACTAGAAAGTACCTGAGCCGCGGCTTCTGCCGCATCATCATCAGTGTCATTTGAATTTTCTGCCAGCATCAGATCATCGGCGTCAGGTGCTTCTTCCATAACCTGAATGCCCATGTCGTTAATCATCTGGATGATGTCTTCGATTTGATCTGAATCGACGATATCTTCCGGCAGATGGTCATTGACCTCAGCATAGGTCAGGTAGCCTTGCTCCTTACCTTTAGTAACAAGTAGCTTCAGCTGTGACTGCGGGTTTTGCTCCATAAGACGGTATCCACACTTCAAAGTAATTTGGGTTGGTGTCGGTCGGCGATAACTGTTCAGCCAACAATAACTACGGAGGGGCATTTTCATTGTCGATTGCTACGGTCCCCTCAGCGTAGCAAATGTAGGTTTTTAGTACCTACCGATAGCGGCAATTAAGCCGTGTTTTTAATCTTAATTCTGTATTCTGTATTTACTTTTTAACGCGTGCCTGTATTATCAATTGGACTTCTTCGCGTTCATCTTGCGTTAGGCCTTCTGTTCTCTCTTTTGCAATAAGAGCGTTTAAACGTTCGTCCATTGCGGTTAGAAAAAGATGATCTAACGTGTCTGTAAAGGTTTTTTCTGCAATCTCATCTATATCTATATCGTTCCACATTGCCAACTTTTCAAGCTGTTTACCGAATTTATTCTCTCTGTAGAGTTCAATAATCTGCCCTGTATTAAGGCCAGGTTGTGCTTGGCAAACTGAAACAAGTTCAATAAAGAGTGACAAACCTGCAATTTTTTCTGTATTCAATCCCTCAAGAGGGGGTACTAATTTAGAGAATTCTGGGTTTTGTATCAATAGGGCAATTAATATACGCATGGGTGTTGGGCGTAATATTGTCGGTTGATACGATAGTTCGTGATTTACCGATGTTCTACCAAATAAACGATCCATTTGCTCAATGTCGGGATTTCCCGTTAAGCTTCCAAGCTCTCTTAATAAATATAGACGTAAAGTTTCACTTGGGATCTTATCTATTAATGGTCGAGCTAAACTGTATAACTTACCATTGCCTTCTTGAGTACTTAGATCCACTTGCGGAACGAGTGAATCAAACAGGAATTCTGATAATGAATGCGCTTGCTCCATACGTTTTTCAAAGGCGTCTTTACCTTCACGACGTACCAATGAATCTGGATCATCTCCTTCAGGTAAAAACATAAAACGTAAAGAACGGCCATCATTTAAAAAAGGAAGTGCAGTTTCTAATGCACGCCATGCGGCATCACGTCCTGCTCTATCTCCATCATAGCAACAAATAATGTTATCCGTTGTCCTAAAGAGCAACTGAATATGTTCTGCTGTTGTAGAGGTTCCTAATGAGGCAACGGCATAATCAATACCAAACTGCGCTAATGCCACAACATCCATATAGCCTTCAACAACTAATAGCTTTGTAACGTTATTATTAGATTGTTGTGCTTCGTAAAGGCCGTAAAGTTGACGGCCTTTATGGAATATCTCTGTTTCTGGTGAGTTCAAATATTTAGGTAAATCATCGCCTAAAACACGGCCACCAAAGGCAATAACACGACCACGTCTATCTCTAATGGGAAACATGACTCGCTGGCGAAAACGGTCATAAGTACGACCATTATCGTTAGTTATTACCATGCCTGCTTCAAGAAGTAGGGCTTTATTATCGGCATTTTGACCAAATCGCTTTAGGACATTATCCCAGCCACTTGGTACATATCCAATAGAAAAACGACTAATAATATCTTCACTAAGACCACGGTGCGTGAGGTAATTTCTAGCTTCCTGAGCATCGGGCTTATTGAGTGCGCTACTATAATACTGATTCAATTTCTCCATCACTTGATAGAGATTTTGTCTTATATGTCGTTCAATTGGGCTACTGCCAGTCCCTGATTCATAAGGAACTTCTAACCCATGCATTGCTGCTAACTCTTCAATGGTTTCGACAAAATCGAGCCTGTCGTAGTTCATTAAAAAATCAATAGCATTGCCATGCGCACCGCAACCAAAACAGTGATAAAATTGTTTGTCGCTATTTACTGTGAATGAGGGCGTTTTTTCGTTATGAAACGGACAACACGCTGAATGATTTTTGCCTTGTTTTTTTAACGGCACACGAGCGTCGATAAGATCGATGATATCGGTTCGAGCCAGCAAATCATTAATAAATGAACGTGGAATTCGTCCAGCCATAAGCCCTTTTACGCCTGTTGTTGAACGAGAATAAGCCGCGCTCTCATAAGAAAGCACGGCCTTTAACTGCGACTACAGTGTCTGCATATGTTGCGGTATAAGCCGCAAAATATTAGTACAGACGAGTACGACGTGCGTTTTCGCGAGCTAATTTTTTAGCGTGACGTTTTACTGCTGATGCTTTAGCGCGTTTACGCTCAGTCGTTGGTTTTTCATAAAACTCACGACGACGAACTTCTGCTAATACGCCTGCTTTTTCACAAGAGCGTTTGAAACGACGAAGAGCAACGTCAAATGGCTCGTTTTCACGTACTTTGATTACCGGCATGTGCCTCTCACCTCAATAGAAATCGGTTTGCGCTGGCATTATTTAAGCCAGCCGACATTTAAAATGGTGCGGAATTTTACTTCAAAGCAGGGCACTTTGTAAAGAGATGCACAAAATTGAAACGCAAACTCTCACTTTTGTGTCTTTTTAGTGAGTACACAAAAAGCGAAAGTCGCTAACCACACATTTAAATCACTTAAAATAGGTGAATAATTATAGACCAGAAAAAGGAATTTGTCACATGCTGGTATGTAAAAGATGTTGCGAAGGCGTATAAAATCACCGAAATAATGGTACAATTGATTTATTACGCGTGTCTGCGAAGAAGAATTTGGAAGCGTTATGCGAGTTTTAGGTATTGAAACATCTTGTGATGAAACCGGTATTGCAATTTATGATGATAAGGCCGGTTTATTAGCGAATCAACTTTATAGTCAAATTAAACTGCACGCTGATTATGGTGGTGTGGTGCCTGAGCTTGCTTCGCGGGATCATATCCGTAAAACAGTGCCTCTTATCCAAGCTGCACTAAAAGAAGCAAATTTAACGGCAAAAGATATTGATGCGGTTGCTTACACAGCAGGCCCAGGTCTTGTTGGCGCATTACTTGTGGGGGCAACTATCGGGCGTTCATTAGCTTTTGCATGGGATGTTCCCGCTATTCCGGTTCATCATATGGAAGGCCATTTATTAGCGCCAATGCTTGAAGAAAAAACGCCTGAATTTCCTTTTGTCGCGTTGTTAGTGTCAGGTGGTCACACACAATTAATTAGTGTGACAGGAATAGGTGAATACGCTTTATTAGGTGAGTCTATTGATGATGCCGCTGGAGAAGCTTTTGATAAAACAGCTAAATTACTGGGACTCGATTATCCCGGAGGCCCTGTATTATCGAAAATGGCACAACAAGGCACCGAAGGGCGATTTGTTTTCCCTCGCCCAATGACAGACCGACCTGGTCTTGATTTTAGCTTTTCAGGCTTAAAAACGTTTGCTGCTAATACCATTCGCCAAAATGATGACTCAGACCAAACTCGTGCTGATATTGCTCGTGCTTTTGAAGATGCTGTCGTTGATACTTTGGCGATAAAATGTCGTAGAGCTTTAGAGCAAACCGGCTTTAAGCGTTTAGTGATGGCAGGTGGCGTGAGTGCAAATCGTACATTGCGAGCTAAAATGGAAGCGGTGATGAAGCAATTAGGTGGGGAAGTTTTCTATGCTCGTCCTGAATTGTGTACTGATAATGGCGCCATGATCGCATTAGCAGGCATGATCCGTTTTAAAGGCGGTACTGAAGGCCCTCTAAGTGTGACGGTTAGGCCTCGTTGGCCATTAGCGCAATTGCCTGCACTGGAAAATAAATAGCGTATCAGTATAAAGAAAAGCCACTATTAAGTGGCTTTTTTGTGCAATTTATCTTTAGGTCTGAGTGAGATTAATCTTCTTTTTCTTGCTCTTTAGCTTCTTGAATAATCTCTTTTTCTGTTTTTTCTGTTTTCTTTTTTAACTTATGCCAGATCCGGCTTTCTTGGCCACGCCATAAACGTTGAATATTGTCGTGATGACGGTAAAGTACCAGACATGATAGTAAAGCAACGGGATAAGTGAATTCTGGCTTAAACCACCAAACATAAAAAGGGGCAAGCAATGCGCTGATAATAGCGCCAAGCGATGAATAGCCACTGAGTAATACGGTGAGTAACCAAGTTCCAGCAATAAGGCCACTTAAATCCCAACCAATGGCGGCAATAGCCCCAAAGGCCGTAGCAACCCCTTTTCCGCCTTTAAAGTGGAAGAAAACGGGGTAGATATGACCAAGACAAGCAGCGATGGCAACAATGCCGAGGTAAAAAGGAGGCACATTTAAATAATAGGCGAGCCAAACAGGGATCATCCCTTTTAGGACGTCACAGATAAGAACTGCCGCAGCGGCTGCTTTTCCACCAATACGTAGGACGTTGGTCGCTCCGGGATTGCCAGAGCCAAATTTTCTTGGATCAGGTAATCTTGCCAGTCGGCAAATCAATATCGCGCTGGAGATTGAGCCGCACAAGTAGGCGAAGATGATCATTCCAAGTGCGTTAGCACTCATTTGTATTCTCCAATGTTTATGTAAGTTCGTTAGGCATGTATGGATAATACGCATATTTCATCGGAAGTGGTATCCGATGAGCAGAAAAAATAAGAGATGACGTGATGGATATCGTATTTATTGAGCAATTATCAGTAATAACTACAATCGGTGTTTATGATTGGGAAAAAAACATAAAACAAAAATTAGTGTTCGATATCGAAATGGAATGGGATAACAAACGCGCATCCCAAACCGATGATGTTGCTCATTGTTTAGACTATGCCAGTGTAAGTAATGCAATCATTAATTATGTTGAGACACGATGTTTTGAGCTGGTTGAACGTGTTGCAGAAGAAGTGGCGCAGCTCTTGATAACTCAATTTTCTGTGCCTAGAGTAAAAATTAAATTAGCTAAACCAGGTGCAGTAGCTCAAGCGACAAGTGTGGGGGTAATTATTGAGCGTAAGGCTTAATTATTCGTTATCCTGATTAAGTCGCGATTTCCATTCTATAATCGCGACTTCTCGTTGTTTTGTTAACGCCTCTCGTATTGCACTGCCTTTTAATCCACTTTCAATTATTGGTTTTATATCTACGCTATTGGCTATTGCAAAAGCTTGGCAAAGAAACGTGCGCTGAGGATAAACGATATTTTCTAATCCTTTGCGTCCTCTTGCATCAGCTTCACTCACCATCGCTAATTGCTCAACCCGTTCAGGTTTTCGCCATGCATCAATGGCATCAAATAAGCGGATTATTTTAGAAGGGCGCATTCTATCAATACGATGGATATGATCGTGAAATTTTGCTGTTAAGCGAGCCAGATCACGAATATGGTTTGGAATACGATAGCGTTGGCATAATGCTTCAACTAAAGGTACACCTGCTGGACCATGTCCATGATGATGAGGCCATTTTTCAGGTGGTGTTAATCCTTTTCCCAAATCATGACATAAAGCACTAAAGCGTACAGCAATATCATTTGTTAATTGGCTAGCGATATTAAGTACCATCATAGCGTGAAGGCCGGTATCAATTTCAGGATGCCATTTTTCAGGGGCAGGAATACCAAACAGGGCATCAATTTCAGGGAAAAGAATTTTTAAAGCACCACATTGGCGTAAAACTTCGAAGTAAACCTGAGGTGCAGGACTCTCAAGGGCCTTTTCAGTCTCTTTCCAAACGCGTTCTGCCGTTAATGCATTTAGTTCGCCACTTTGCGCCATTACTTTCATTAACTGCAGCGTTTCTGGTGCTACGCTAAAATCTAAAGGCGCAAATCGAGCCGCAAATCGTGCAACACGTAGAACTCTTAAGGGATCTTCTGAAAATGCGTCAGAGACATGGCGAAGTAATCTTGCATTGATGTCATCTATGCCGTGATAAGGGTCGACATATTCGCTATCGGCAGAATAAGCAATAGCGTTAATGGTGAGATCTCGACGGGCTAAATCATCTTCTAAGGTAACATCTGGTGCCGCGTAGCAGGTAAATCCCGTGTAGCCAGAGCCTGATTTTCTCTCCGTGCGCGCAAGGGCATATTCTTCGTGTGTATCAGGATGAAGAAAAACGGGAAAATCTTTCCCAACTTGTTGATAGCCTTGTTGTAACAGCTCTTCAGGTGTTGCGCCGACAACGACCCAATCTCTGTCTTTTACTGGCATCTGTAATAATTGGTCACGTACAGCGCCACCAACCAGATATATTTTCACGGGATCATGATTCCTTTTGGCTGAATGTTAGTTCATCCAACGATCGTTGCGTTTACGGCGACGAGGAATGATATGCGGAAGGATCAGACCAAAAATAAGACCTGCACCGGCAACACCTCCACCATACATAAACCACTGTAAGATGATGTCGCGTTGTCTGTCATCTAACTGTTGATTAGCAAAATCAAGTTTTTTCTCAGCAACAGCAAGTTTTGTTCTCATCTGCTCATTTTCTTTTTTCAATCCGTTGATAATGTCATCGCTGTTTGAAACTTTATTTTGCATATCTATAGTACGTTGATTCCAGCTTTGATCGATATTCGCCAGTTTATCGCGCAGTGTTTGGATCTCTTTTTCCATAGCAGGAATACGAGTACGCATGCTTGGTTGGGTACTCAGTTGGTTTTCTGGCAACCAAACAGTACGATCTTTATCGTCTTTAATTTGTACATAACCCGTTGCCGCATTACGAGAAAGTACAGTCACTGTTGAACCTGAATTTAAAGAGCCAACAATTCGATACTGATTTCCTGGTCCACTATGCACATAAGTGGATAATTCATCGGAAACATAGCGAGTTTCTGCGTGTGAGCTCAGAGAGATACCTAAGCCAAGTAAGGAAATAAAAAGTAAGGGTAATTTTCGCATTATGTTTTCAACTTTTTTATCTATACAAGAGAATATTTTTACTGATACTAAAGAGTAAAGTTTGCGTAAGCAAATAGTAAACCAGAATGAGAACAGTCTTAACTGGTAGAATATAGGGATAATCTGCCTTTTATTCATTATTGTTATTAGGCTATCACTTGCTAAATGAAAATGCGTCAAATATTTTACTAATCAATTGATTTACTTAAGGGAAATAGAATGAGCCAATTAGAAACTGAACTCAAAATGAGTGCCATACCTGCCGCTATTCCTCATATTATTCAGCGCATTCTGACTTTACCACATCAGCATTCTGCTCCTAAAAAGCTGACTAATCTTTACTTTGAGACTGCTGATAATCAAATTCGTCGTTGGGATATGGGATTACGTATTCGTGGTGTTGATGAAAGTTATGAGATGACGATTAAAACAGCAGGCAACGTCGTTGCTGGGTTACATCAACGTCCAGAATATAACGTTGAATTAGCACAACCTAAATTAGAATTAGCGCGTTTCCCTACTGAAATTTGGCCAGAAAAGACTGATATTGCTTTATTGGAATCTCGACTTAATGTGCTATTTCATACGGATTTTTATCGTGAAATCTGGCTTGTCGAGTACCAAAATAGCCAAATTGAGGTGGTTTTAGATAAAGGCACGATCCGTACCGAACAATATGAATTACCTATTGAAGAGTTTGAGCTAGAACTTAAAAAAGGCAATGTGTCAGATGTTATTGCATTAGCGACGTATTTAGGTGAAAAAGGCGGATTACGCCTTGCCTCCCGCAGTAAAGCTGCGAGAGGCTATTATCTAGCAAAAGATAAACCATCGTTATCGTTGAGTGTAGTAAACCTTTCTCCCAGTGATACAACAGCTCAACAACTCACTAAATGGCTAAGTGCAATACAGGCATTGGAAGAGGCCATTTTTGCTAATCCAATTCCACCAACAATTACTATGCCAGCAATGTTAGCGTTATTTTCTGACTGGTGTAAAAAACAGGCTGATTTGCCTGCTTCTATGCAACATTCACTCAATGCCATTTCGCCGTTAACATTTACAACTGCAACCGACTATTATCATGTTTTATGGTTGAACTTTAAGTTATCTTCTACGGCATGGTTATTGTCTATTGCTTAATTTCCTGACAACGTGAGAGTCTATTTATGTCTGTTATCAGTGTATTTCAATCATTGTGGGATAAAGCACAGTGTGGGTTTTCTGCTCAATTAAATGCGTTAGCGCCTTTTAGTGAATCAGAGCAACAGTTTTTTGCTTTTAGCCCGTTTGCAACAGAGCATTTACGCGTTAATCCTCAATGGTTGACTGATATCAGGAAAAATCCCCCCTCGGGTGTTGAATGGCAGAATTATGAAACTCAATTAACAGCTATGTTAGCCAATATTGATAATGAAGATGCTGTTATGCGGATATTGCGTCAATTTCGTCATCAACAATTAATACGAATAGCATGGTTACAATTTTTCCAATTAGTCGATATACCTTGTGCGCTAAAACACTTAAGCGTACTGGCTGAAACACTCATTTGTGTTGCAAGAGATACGCTTTATCAGCAATGTTGCCAACAATGGGGAACGCCTTGTGATAGTGAAGGTAAACCTCAACCATTGCTGATTTTAGGCATGGGGAAATTAGGCGGATTTGAACTTAACTTTTCTTCCGATATCGACTTAATTTTTGCTTATCCTGAAAATGGATTTACACAAGGTGGACGTCGAGAACTTGATAATGCCCAGTTTTTTACACGATTAGGCCAAAAGTTGATTAAAGTACTGGATCAACACACTATTGATGGCTTCGTCTATCGTGTTGATATGCGATTGCGTCCATTTGGAGAAAGTGGGCCTTTGGTAATGAGTTTTGCAGCGCTTGAAGATTATTACCAAGAGCAAGGGCGAGACTGGGAGCGCTATGCAATGATCAAAGCGCGCGTATTAGGGGCAGAAAAGAAAGCGTATTGCCAAGTTTTACGTCAAATGCTACGTCCTTTTGTTTATCGTCGCTATATTGATTTCAGTGTTATTCAATCGCTACGAAATATGAAATCCATGATAAGTCGTGAAGTACGTCGCCGTGGCATGATTGATAACATCAAACTCGGTGCAGGTGGAATTCGTGAAATCGAATTTATTACACAAGTTTTTCAGTTAATTCGCGGTGGCAGAGAGCCTGATTTACAGAGTAACTCACTATTAACAGTATTAAAGGCGATCACAACGCTTGAATTATTAACAGAAAAAGAAACCGCGCAATTAGCTGAAAGCTATCTCTTTCTTCGTCGATTAGAAAACTTATTACAATCCATTGACGATCAGCAAACGCAAACCTTACCAGATAGTGAAGAGGATAAAGCACGACTCACTTTTGCCATGGGATATGATAACTGGGAAATGCTTTATCAAGAAATTAACCACAAAATGCAAGCCGTTTCTGTTATTTTCACGCAATTAATTGGTGAAGAAGATGAAAATGAAGAAGAAGAAGATACTTCTGAGTTTAAACGTCTTTGGTTACTTGGACGTTTGCCTGAAACTTCGACATTATTTCATCAATCACTCACCGTTGAGTCACTGAATGCGATTAATCAGACATTACAGATATTTCGCCAAGATATTGGTAAGCGAACGATAGGACCAAGAGGGCGAGATGTTCTTGATACATTAATGCCAAAATTATTGGCTAAGATTTGCCAGCAATCTCCAGCGTTAGTCATGTTACAACGAGTCACCCCGTTACTATTGAGCATTGTCAGTCGCACAACCTATTTAGAGTTGATGCAAGAGTCTGATGAAGTTCTCACTCATGTCATACGATTATGTGCAGCATCTCCAATGATTGCGGAACAGTTGGCACTTCATCCTTTACTGTTAGATGAATTGCTTGATCCTAACTCCCTCTACCAGCCACTACCTTTAGATGCGTATCGTGATGAGTTACGTCAATATTTATTACGTGTGCCAGAAGAAGATGAAGAGCAACGACTAGAAGCACTACGCCAATTTAAACAAGCGCAATTGTTGCGTATTGCAGCGGAAGATATTACAGGGGTATTACCTGTGATGAAAGTCAGCGATCACCTGACGTATCTAGCGGAAGCCATCATTCATGCTGTTGTTCATCAAGCTTGGTCGTATATGGTGAAACGCTATGGTGAGCCTGAACATTTAGCCAATCGTGATGGGCTGGGATTTGCCGTTATTGGGTATGGTAAATTAGGGGGATGGGAATTAGGGTATAGCTCTGATTTGGACTTGGTGTTTTTATTAGATTGTCCAATGAATATCGTGACAACGGGGGCAAAAAAGATTGATGCTCGTCAGTTTTACCTGCGCCTAGCTCAACGCATTATCCATTTATTTAGTACGCGAACTTCCTCTGGCGTATTGTATGAAGTCGATGCGCGTTTACGTCCATCTGGTGAATCAGGAATGCTAGTAAGTACGATCCAAGCTTTCGATGAATATCAGAAAAATGAAGCATGGACATGGGAACATCAAGCCTTAATTCGTGCAAGAATGATTTATGGGGATGACCAATTACAACAGATGTTTTCTCGTATTCGCCACGAAACATTGTGTCTTTCACGTGATGCCAATGTATTACAACATGAAGTCCGCGAAATGCGCCAAAAAATGGTGAAACATCTTGCACCAACACAAGCTGACAAGTTTGATTTAAAAAACTCATCAGGCGGTATTACAGATATTGAATTTATCGCACAATATTTGGTATTGCGTTTTTCTCATCAATATCCCGCATTAACACGGTGGTCTGATAATGTGCGTATTTTTGAGTTAATGGCAAAATACCAAGTCATGGATGAGGACGAAGCGCAAGCTTTAACACATGCTTATGTCACATTGCGTAATGAATTACACCATCTTGCGCTACAAGCGTTACCTGCGATTGTGGATAATCATTGTTTTATTGTAGAGCGAGAACAGGTATTAAAAAGTAAACAAAAGTGGCTTGGTGAGCAAGAATAAGGGAGGGATAGCTGGAACGCTTATGAGTATCTCTTTTTGCTTAACAAGTTATGGTATTATTTCGGCTTATTTTAAAAATAAATGTGGAGTATGGGATGAAAGTAACGCTGCCGGATTTTAATAAGGCCAATGTACTGGTTGTCGGTGACGTCATGTTAGACCGCTATTGGTATGGCCCTACGAGCCGTATTTCACCAGAAGCCCCAGTACCAGTGGTCAAAGTGGATACCACTGAAGAGCGCCCGGGTGGTGCAGCAAACGTGGCAATGAATATTGCTTCACTCGGTGCTAATTCACGTTTAGTGGGGTTAACGGGAATTGATGAAGCCGCAAAAGCATTGAGTAATACATTAAATCAGGTCAATGTACGCTGTGATTTTGTCTCTGTTGCAACCCACCCAACTATTACAAAATTACGTGTACTTTCACGTAATCAACAATTAATCCGTCTTGATTTTGAAGAAGGGTTTAGCAATGTTGATCCTCAACCTATCTTTGAACGTATTCAACAAGCGTTACCTTCTATTGGCGCACTGATTTTATCAGATTACGCAAAAGGTGCGCTTTCCCATGTTCAAGAAATGATCCAACTTGCAAAGAAAGCCGGTGTTCCGGTATTAATCGACCCTAAAAGGGTGTGATTTTGAGCGTTATCGTGGTGCAACGTTATTAACACCGAATATGTCAGAATTTGAACAAGTTGTCGGCGTTTGCAAAAACGATGATGAGCTGGTGGAAAAAGGTACGCAATTAGTTCGAGATTTAGAACTTGATGCTTTACTGATCACTCGTTCTGAACGTGGAATGAGTCTTATTCGTGCTAATGAAGCGCCGTTACATTTACCAACACAAGCTCAAGAAGTTTATGACGTTACTGGAGCGGGTGACACAGTTATTGGTGTATTAGCAACCTCTTTGGCCGCAGGCAAACCTTTAAGTGAAGCTTGTTTCCTAGCGAATGTTGCCGCTGGTGTTGTTGTTGGCAAATTAGGAACATCGACGGTCTCACCTATTGAACTGGAAAATGCCATTCGTGGTCGTGCCGATAACGGTTTTGGTATTATGGAAGAAGAGCAATTAAAACAAGCGGTTGAATTAGCACGCCAGCGCGGTGAGCGCATTGTGATGACTAATGGATGTTTTGATATTCTTCACGCAGGCCATGTTAGTTATTTAGCAAATGCACGTAAATTAGGTGATCGCCTTATTGTCGCTGTAAATAGTGATGCATCGACTAAACGATTAAAAGGTGAAACACGTCCTGTTAACCCATTAGAACAGCGTATGACAGTGCTCGGGGCCTTAGGTGCAGTAGACTGGGTTGTTGCGTTTGAGGAAGATACACCACAGCGCTTAATTGCCTCTGTTTTACCAGATATTTTAGTCAAGGGTGGGGGATTATAAACCAGAAGATATCGCGGGTAGTAAAGAAGTTTGGGCTGCAGGCGGTGAAGTAAAAGTGCTAAATTTTGAGGACGGCATTTCTACAACGAACATTATTAATGCGATTAAAAAGAAGTAATGGCATAAATTAACGACGAAAAGCACTCTTTAGAGTGCTTTTTTTATAATAAAGGCTCCAATTATTATAAATTTTTAATGATACTTTTATTAATGATTATTGTTCTCTTTTTAAATGATACTCAACAATATAATCTTGAGTGTTTCTATACATAATTGAATAATTAATATAATCGCCCTGAGTGCTATATGATAATGTGCTGAGTCTTAATATTGGAATGTTAGTTTCTATTTTTAATAATTGACAAATATTGTTATCAGGCATAATAGGGTGAAAAGTTTCATAACTTCCTGATATTTTTATTTGGCAAATATTTTCAATAAAATCAAATTTAGAACCTTCTAAATGGGTTAAGGTTAAATTGCGAAAATATTTAACAGGCATGTAACTGTCTTCAACAATAAGCGGCTTATTATCGACGTAACGTATTCGCCTTGAATAAAAAATACGTTCATTTGAGTTGATGCGTAATTTACTGGCTATAGATAAAGGGCAGGGAATAACACGAAATTCTATGACTTCACTTTTTACATTGTGACCAGTATTTGCCATTAGTTCGACAAAGCCTTTTAGGCTAGCATTTTCATGATGAACATCTTTTTCTTTAATATAAGTGCCAGAACCATGTTTTCGTTCTAATAACCCTGCGGTCACTAATAAATCCACCGCTTTACGTATTGTCATTCTCGATACGTTATATTGTTGTGCTAATGATTTTTCTGCTGGTAAAGGGTCACCAATTTGGTATCCAGCCGAATTTATTTGAATTCTTAGGCTTTTTGCAATGTCTTTATAGATCACTTTTATACTTCTTTTTATTCTTAAAATAGGCTCTCTCTATTTAATCTACCTGAATCTAATCTTTTGATATATAGCATAATCATTTATAGCTCTAAAATGTGAACGCTATCAAAAAATAAAAAGTGATCTGCTTTTTGACTAAAAATGAGATCACTTTGCTTGAAAGATTAGTATGAATCAGATCACGAATAACTCATTTCAGGTGAGAGAATAAAGAGAAAAGAACCTAATCTGAGTTTACAGAAGAAAAATGAATTAAATAGCATGTCGTTTCAGTAGCAGTAAATAAGAGGATATTTTTATGCTCAGTCAAATACAACGATTTGGTGGAGCCATGTTTACCCCTGTCCTGCTATTTCCATTTGCAGGTATTGTTGTAGGCATTGCCATTTTATTACAGAATCCATTATTTATTAGTGAAGATTTATTAAGACCCGATAGTTTATTTGCCCAAATTGTTCATATTATTGAAGAGGGGGGATGGACGGTTTTTCGTAATATGCCTCTTATTTTTGCAATTGGCTTACCAATCGGTTTAGCTAAAACTGCACAAGCAAGAGCTTGCCTTGCTGTAATGGTGAGTTTTCTCACTTGGAATTATTTTATTAATGCAATGGGAATCGTTTGGGGAAGTTATTTCGGCGTAGATTTTACAAATGAAATCGGCGGAAATAGTGGCTTAACAATGATAGCTGGAATTAAAACATTAGATACCAGTATTATTGGGGCGATTATTATTGCGGGTATAGTTACAGGTATTCATAATCGTTATTTTGATAAACAGCTTCCTGTCTTTTTAGGTATATTTCAAGGAACTTCGTATGTTGTATTAATTAGTTTCTTTGTTATGTTACCGTTAGCGTGGATAACATTATTTTTCTGGCCAAAAGTGCAAATTGGTATTCAATCTTTGCAAGTATTTATGGTTGAATCCGGCTCTTTAGGTGTTTGGATATATACCTTTCTTGAACGTATTTTAATTCCTACTGGCTTACATCACTTTATTTATGGTCCATTTATTTTTGGTCCCGCAGTCACTGAACATGGAATTCAAGTTGATTGGGCTCAGAACATGCAATATTTCAGTCAAAGCACTCAATCTTTAAAAGAACTTTTCCCAGAAGGTGGCTTTGCACTGCATGGTAATAGCAAAGTATTTGGTTCTATTGGTATAGCGCTTGCTCTTTACTTTACTGCGGCTCCTAAAAATAGAGCGAAAATTGCCGGTTTACTTATTCCTTCAGCATTAACGGCGGTATTTGTGGGAATAACAGAACCTTTAGAGTTTACGTTCTTATTTATCTCACCGTTATTATTTGCCATTCATGCCGTACTTGCAGCCACTCTTGCGACAACACTTTATCATTTTGGGGTTGTCGGAAATATGGGCGGAGGGATCATCGATAATTTCCTTCCTATGAATTGGATCCCCATGTTTCATAACCATTACGGAATGATTATAACGCAGATAGTCATAGGTCTTATTTTTACCATGATTTGGTTTGTGGTGTTTAGAACATTAATTATCAAACTTAATTTAAAAACACCAGGTCGTGAAGAGGATGATGAAGAGATCAAGCTCTATAGCAAACAAGATTATAAAAATAAAAAGTCACAGGTTTCAGATAGTTCAAAAACAGCAAAAGAAGACCGCAAACTGGCACTACCTAAAGGCATTCTTGAAGGCTTAGGGGGCGGTGCAAATATCAAATCGTTAAATAACTGTGCAACACGTTTACGTATTGAAGTGATTGATAACGAAGTAATTGAAACAGATGCCTATTTTAAAGGGCTCGGTGTACATGGTGTGGTGCGTAAAGGTCATGCATTGCAAATCATTATCGGGCTACATGTTTCTCAAGTGAGAGACAAAATTGAACAACTGATGAAAGAAGATACACAAAAAATCACCTTGTCGGAGGCTATATAATGAAGAAGTTCTCAGTCGTAATTGCAGGTGGCGGTAGTACATTTACACCCGGTATTATTTTGATGCTACTAGAAAATTTAAAACGTTTTCCTTTAAGAGCCATCAAATTTTATGACAATGATGCCGAGCGGCAAGAAACCATTGCTAAAGCTTGTGAAATTATTCTTACTGAAAAAGCACCTGAAATTGAGTTTTGCTATACCACAGATCCTAAAATAGCTTTTACGGATGTTGATTTTGTTATGGCTCATATTCGTGTTGGTAAATACCCAATGCGCGAAAAAGATGAAAAAATACCTTTACGTCATGGCGTGTTAGGGCAAGAAACCTGTGGGCCTGGTGGTATTGCTTATGGTATGCGTTCTATTGGTGGCGTATTAGAATTGGTTGAGTATATGGAAAAATATTCACCAAACGCATGGATGTTAAACTATTCTAATCCAGCAGCCATTGTCGCGGAAGCGACTCGCCGCTTAAAACCGAATGCAAAAATCTTGAATATTTGTGATATGCCAATTGGTATTGAATCTCGTATGGCACAAATTGCAGGATTAAAATCACGCAAAGAGATGCGTGTCCGTTATTACGGTTTAAATCACTTTGGTTGGTGGACACAGGTTGAAGATTTACAAGGTAATGATTTACTGCCAGTTATTCGTAAACATGTTGCGGAACATGGGTATATTCCCAAAGTGGCAGGTGAGCCAGTTGAAGCGAGTTGGAATGATACATTCGGGAAAGCAAAAGATGTGTGGGCACTAGATCCATCAACGATGCCAAATACTTACTTGAAGTATTATTTGTTCCCTGATTATGTCGTTGCGCATTCTGATCCTCATCATACGCGTGCGAATGAAGTGATGGAACACAGAGAAAAGAATGTTTTCAATGCTTGTCGAGCCATTACAGCAGCAGGTAAATCATCAGCAGGCCATCTTGAGATAGATGAACACGCTTCTTACATTGTCGATCTTGCAACTGCGATCGCATTTAATACTCAAGAAAGAATGTTATTGATCGTTCCTAATAACGGATCGATTATTAACTTTGATCCTGAAGCAATGGTTGAGATCCCTTGTATTGTAGGAAGTCATGGACCAGAACCTTTAGTCATGGGAAAAATACCATTATTCCAAAAAGGGATGATGAGCCAGCAAGTTGCGGTTGAAAAATTAGTGGTAGAAGCGTGGATCGAAAAATCCTATTTGAAACTTTGGCAGGCCATTACGATGTCTAAAACAGTACCGAGTGCGACTGTCGCAAAAGCGATTTTAGATGATTTAATTGAAGCGAATAAAGATTATTGGCCAGAGTTAAAATAACGAGTAATTAATTACGAGTACATAAAAATAACCCTGTGTCTTAGTAAGATACAGGGTTTGGCTTTATTAATAAAGAAAAAACTAATAAAGTGAACAGGTTAGGCTTTATTTTCTGTTTGATTTTCTACTTTAATTTCAACTTCTTCAACTTGGAGAACTTCAGTTTGAGGTTTTGTAAGCAGACTCGCTTCTAGCTCATTTAAACGTTGTTCTAAACGATTAAGTTTTTCACGAGTACGTAATAAAACTTGAGTCTGTACATCAAACTCTTCGCGATTAACTAAATCCAACTTGTTTAATTGAGATTGCAGAACAGTGCGGATTTTTTTATCAATATCATCACCAAAATCTTTGATGCCTTGTGGCAGAACGTTTTGGATTTGGCGCGCTACTTGTTCAAGTTTTTTCGGGTCCAACATAGGAAATCCTCACAAATAAAATAGAAAGCTAGGGCTAAGTGTAATATGAGGGCTGAGGGAATAAAACCAGATATCAGGATTATTGTTACTTTTTTAGTATAAATAGTTAAATAATCGTATGTCATAAAGTGATTATGTGATTAAACAAGTATTGTCGTGGATTGATGATTGCCTCTTATAATTTTAAAGCGTATAGTTTCCTCGTTAATCTCAGGGCGGGGTGAAAGTCCCCACCGGCGGTAGATACTTGAATATTCAAGTAAAGCCCGCGAGCGCTTTGTATTGCCATTGTAATACAAAGGTCAGCAGATCCAGTGTGATCCTGGAGCCGACAGTTAAAGTCTGGATGGGAGAGAATAAAATAGCATCAGTAGGATCATTGTATCCATTCCTGTTGTTTCTGCTTATTATTTTTATTAAGCAGAGATCCACTCCTAAGACTGCCCTGGTTCTGGTAACTTTCATTAATTATTGAGGTTTTTTTACCATGAATCAGACGCTACTTTCCGAATTCGGTAATCCATTTGAGCGTGTTGAACTTGCTCTTAAAGCCCTTCGTGCTGGTAAAGGCGTGATGGTGCTCGATGACGAGAACCGCGAAAATGAAGGCGATATGGTTTTTGTCGCAGAAACAATGACTACAGAACAAATGGCGATGTCTATTCGTCATGGTAGTGGCATTGTATGCTTATGTATTACAGAAGAACGTCGTCAACAACTTGATTTGCCTATGATGGTGGAAAATAACACCAGCCATTTCCATACGGCATTTACAGTAACGATTGAAGCGGCGCAAGGTGTAACAACAGGGGTTTCGGCATCAGACCGTTTAACTACGGTACGAGCAGCCGCTGCTGATAATGCAAAACCAAGTGATTTAAATCGTCCTGGTCATGTATTTCCATTACGTGCGCAACCGGGTGGTGTGTTAACACGGGGTGGACACACTGAAGCATCGATTGATTTAGCAACATTAGCTGGTTTTAAACCTGTTGCTGTGTTGTGCGAGCTGACGAACGATGATGGCACAATGGCAAGAGCACCTGAAGTGATTACTTTTGCTAAAAAGCACAATATGCCTGTGCTAACTATTGAAGATTTAGTGGCTTATCGTCTTCGTGAGGAGAAAAAAGCTGGCTGAAATTAACATGTTATAACTGACACTGAAAACACACACACACTTATTCAAGCCACTTAAAAAAACTTAAGTGGCTTTTTCATATTTTTTGAATAACTATTTCATACTTCTTTGACTATATTTCAAGTAGGAAGGCGCTATGCTAACGCCATAAGATCACAAGCCATAAGAGGTGATTATGGACACAAAAATGATGCCAGCGCTGTTTATTGGGCACGGTAGCCCAATGAATGTATTAGAAGACAATACATATACTCGCCTCTGGTCAAAATTAGGGGAAACGCTTCCTCAACCTAAAGCGATTTTAGTCATTTCAGCCCATTGGTATACCGATGGAACTTACGTAACAGCAATGTCGCAACCAAAGACAATTCATGATTTTTATGGGTTTCCAGCTGAGTTATACGCAATAGAATACCCGGCACGAGGCTCGATAGGTTTAGCTGCATTGATAGAAGATCTGATTGATCCGATTAAATTAAAACTCGATATGGACCAATGGGGATTAGATCATGGAAGTTGGGGAATACTCGAAAAAATGTATCCCAACGCGAATATTCCTGTTGTTCAATTAAGTATTGATGCACACCAATCAGCGCAATGGCACTATGAGTTAGGGCAAAAGCTGGTTGAATTACGCAAAGAAGGCGTTTTGGTTATTGGTAGCGGTAATATCGTTCACAATTTAAGAATGATGGATTGGCAAAATAGCAATGCAACGCCTTATCCTTGGGCATTAGCCTTTAATGAGGCAATCGAAAACAGCTTACGAAGCGATAAAGTACCAGAAGTACTATTTACGATTTTATCAACAGAAGAAGGGCGATTGGCACATCCTACTCCCGATCATTTTTTACCTGCGTTGTATCTATTAGGTTTAAAACAAACGGGTGAAAAGGTAACAGTGCTGAATAATGATATTGTGAATAAATCACTAAGTATGATGACGTTTCAAATTGGATAAAATCACCCAATAAAACCTATTGATATAAGCAAAAGGCTAAATTCCTTTTATGGAATTTGGCCTTTTTTACTGATAACGAAACCTATTTTGAATAAAAAACACCTTACCGCTTATAAGCAATAAGGTGCTCAACATGATTTTAAGATTTCTATTAATCTAAAATAATATGTGGATAGAAGCGTGAGAGATCTTGCGTGATAAGCTCTTTATCTTCTCTAATGCAAATACCCGCAGATTGATCATTAACCAGCCAGCTACCAATTAAGGTATAGCTATCGCCAAATTTCGGCAGTGGGTGGAAATCTTGGACAATAAAGCCTTCTTCACCGTAGGGACCATCTGCGACAGCAATATCTTTACCATTTTCAACAATACGAATATTTGCACCTTCGCGTGAAAACAATGGCTTGATAACATAGCGTGATAATGACTCAGGCGCTTTGCCATCATAAAAATAAGCAGGTAGAAGATTAGGGTGTTTAGGGAACATTTCCCACAGCATTGGCAATAATGCTTTATTGGAAATAATACTCTTCCAAGATGGTTCTAACCAACGAATACCTGCATCAGCTAATTTAGTTGAGAAGTCTTCGCGGAACATAAATTCCCATGGGTAAAGTTTAAACATATTGCTGATGATTTGATCTTGTAGATCGGTTAACTCACCACGTTCGCCTAAACCCAGATCTTCAATAAAGACAAAGTCAGTCGTGACTTGAGCTTCTTCAGCACAATCTTGTAAATATTGAACGGTACCGCGATCTTCGTCAGTGTCTTTGCAACAAGACATATGCAGATAACGCATTCCATATTGATCACGTAGCTCAGCAAAGCGATCAATTAACTTTTCTTGAATACTATTAAATTGATCAGCATTCTGCGGTAAACGGCCTGCGTTAACTTGATCTTCAAGCCAGATCCATTGAAAAAAAGCAGATTCATACAGTGAGGTTGGAGTATCTGCATTATTTTCTAACAGTTTTGCTGGACTTTTACCGTCATAGGCTAAATCAAGACGTGAATAGAGTGAAGGTTGAGATGATTTCCAAGAGTCACGCACAAAATCCCAACAGTGACGCGGGATTTGAAAACGTGTTAATAACTCTTCACTATTGGCGACTTTATCCGCGACTTGTAGGCACATCTGATGAAGCTCTTCCGTGGTTTCTTCTAACGTTTCCACCTCTTCCATTGAGAATTGATAATAAGCATCTTCAGACCAATAAGGTTCGCCATACATGGTATGAAAGTTAAAACCAAATTCAGTCGCCTTTTCACGCCAATCCGGGCGTTCAATAATATTTTCACGTTTCATGGCGTTAATTAACCACCTGAACGGTAAGAAGATGAGCCGGTTGAGCTACGGTTATTATTTGTTGCATTGGTACGTTGAGCTGCTGCTTGTCGTGATACGGTATTACCAAAGCCACCACGCGTAATGGTTGAAGTTGTTGAAGGTTTTGGGGTCATAGCTGTTTTGGGGACGTTCATCTGACGGCCACCCACAGCAGGACCATAGTTACGGCCTGTCGCATCCACAAATTTACCATTTGCAGGGCTTGTTGGATTACGTGAACTAAATAAAGGTTGCGCTGGTGCGCCACCGCCCATAAGGCGTCCCATCATATAGCCTGCCATTAATGGCATAAAGAAGCTACCACCTGAGTTAGCTTGTGCCATTTGCGAGCTATCTGGATTTAAATTATTTGCATTTTCAGTACTAACAGGTTGCCCATCAATTGAGGCTGTCTGCGTACATTGTGCATCACCAAACTCAGCGACACAGTCTTCTAATGTTGCGTATTTAGGTGCTGTACGCTGTGCTTCTTGCAATGCTGTACGATAAGAGTCTTCACACTGCGCTGCTTGTGAAGGATTGGCTTGAGCACATTCTTGTGCATTCATATACAGTGAAACTGTTTCATCACTCTCTTCACATCCTGAAAGCGCGAATACAGCAGTGATGGCGATTGCAACAGGCGCCAGACGATAAGGACGAAATGCTTTACGGAAAGCATCACGATTAATCGATTTGGTACGTTTCATTGGCATATTGATAAGATCCATAAAAGGTAAAACGTTCAAAATAAAAGCTAGGATAGGATAAATAGTCTAGAAAATAAATAAGAAACGCCTAATCATCAGGGATAACCAGAAATTTGTGATCTTTATAAGGTTAAGTGTTATGGAATTAGGTAAATCTTCTCTTTTTAACTTAATTGTGATTAAGGTATTGGGTAATACAAGAAGATAAATATTGTCGACAATTCAAATTAATACATAACTCAACATCTTATTGTAAAAATACAACATAAAAAAAACCGCTTATCAGTTTATCGCTGAAAGCGGTTTTTTAATATGACTAATTGATTAATTTAAAGCTTAAGGTCTCACGTTTAGCGTAGGATTTGTTAACGGGCGAATAATGCTATCTGGTGAAGTTGAAACTTCTTCCCCTAGTGCATTATTGAGCTGAATTAAGTCATTTTCGTTTAATGTGCCACGTGCATATTCAATATTTAATTGGTTAATTAAATAGTCATAACGTGCGTTTGATAATTTCTGTTTTGCATCGTAAAGCGTGGTAGTGGCATTTAACACATCAACGATAGTACGAGTTCCCACTTGGTAGCCAGCTTCGGTTGCATCTAATGAACTTTGCGCAGAAACAACGACTTGTTGATACGCTTTGATGCTACTGATTGATGCAGAAATATTGTTATAAGAAGAACGCGCAATTTGAACGATAGAACGGTAAACAGATTCTAATTGTTCACTTGCACTGGTAAATCCATATTGTGCTTGTTCAACTTGTGAGCTTGTTCTGCCACCGGTATATAGCGGAATGCTAACAGACAAACCAATACTATTTTGACCGCTGTAACTATTGCGACTATTACCTGCCGTTGCTGGAGGTAATGCGCTACCGTGACTATGGCTATTTGATACACCTGTTGATGCATTTAAATCGACAGTTGGTAAGTGGCCAGCTTGGGCTAATCGAATATTTTCGCGTGCTAAATCTTGGCCCAAACGTGCACTTAATAAACTTAAGTTACGTTCTTCCGCATCTTTTAGTAGTTTATCAATAGAGTCTGGTGATGTTGTTGAAAAACGACTGATGTTTAGAGATGCAAGATTTATGTAATAGATGCCACTGACTTGGCGTAGTTTTTCTAATGCATTATCTAATTGATTTCGGCCAGCGACCTCTTGTGCCAGTACGCTATCGTAATTTGCACGCGCATTTTGTACGTCAGTAATAGCCACTAACCCTACGTTAAAACGTTGTGTTGTTTGATCTAACTGGCGGTAGACTTGTTCTTTTTGCGCTTCGATAAATGATAATGAATCGATAGCACGCAAAACATCAAAATAAGCAGTAGCTGTATCTAAAATCAGTTTTTGCTGACTAGTTTGATAAGTGACATCGCTCATGCCCGCTGTTTTTTCTTGCAGGTTTAATTGGCGCCATAACGACATGTTAAACACGCTTTGAGTCAGCGTTAAGCTTGCCCCGATAGAATTAGATTCGGTATCTCTTGCATCACGGTAGCCACTTTTATAATCAGCAGATGCACCTAATCCTAACTGTGGTAATAATGAGCCACGAGCTTCATTAATTTTTTCAAAAGCTTGATTTCGTTCCGCTAATGACTTACGTAACTCAGGGTTACTGTCCTTTGCTTTTTGATAAACTTGAAGCAGATCCTCAGCCTGGCTTGCAGAGCTGAATCCTGCCAAACTCATCGTGATCAAAAGAGAGAGCAGTTTTTTCATTTTAATTCCTTGTTGCAACAGTTTCGCTGAGTTGCCTCTGTTAATCTTGATTGGGGATAATTCTAGCAGATTGTTTCCCTAAGTAGGGGTAGCCATTTGTGCCATATCCTTTTATTTTAGATTAACTTTACATGAATTGTTGGCAAATTTCTTTAAATCTGTATTAAACGTAAGCGATAAAAAAGACTCTTAAATATAACTTAAGGAACATTGTATGAAGAAAAGGGAAAATATACCATTTTTATACGGTCAGAATGCGGTGAAATTGTTAGGTAAACGAGATTTATACAAAGGCTTTTTCCGTATGACTGAATATCGCTTTAAGCATCGTTTGTTTGAAGGAGGGTGGAGTGAAGAAGTCAAACGTGAAGTATTTGAGCGAGGCAATGCGGGTGTTTTGTTAGCTTATGATCCTAAACGTGATGAAGTCGTATTAATTGAGCAAATTCGTATTCCTGCGTATGAAACTAGCGAGACACCTTGGTTACTTGAAGTGGTTGCAGGTATGGTTGAACAAGGCGAAAGCCCAGAAGATGTTGTTAGACGTGAAGCCCTAGAAGAAGCTGGTGTTGAAGTGGGGCGGTGTGAGCCCATTATCAGTTACCTCTCTAGCCCTGGAGGCACCAGTGAAAGAATGTATGTTTATGTAGGCGAAGTTGATGCAACTACCGCAAAAGGCATTCATGGATTAGCTTGTGAGAATGAAGATATTCGCGTTCATGTTGTCAGCAGAGAACAAGCTTATCTTTGGGTTGAAGAAGGCACTATTGACAATGCTGCATCCGTTATTGCGATTCAATGGTTACAACTTCATCATGTCGCGTTAAGGACGCGTTGGTTAGCCATTTAATGCATTAATCAATCATTAAGGGGTGTTTTTAATAATATTATCAAGTAGAGTAATTATCTCTAAGTATACGATATCAAATGAATTAAATTGTAAAATGAAGTGAAAAAAACGTGATTGAAAGCGAGAATATTTCTCACTAATCTTTTGAAATGTGTATTAGTTGGCAGATCTTTACTACGAAAATACGTTAACATAACGGCTAATGAGAGTGAAACAAGGAAACCTTTTGGAAAGCCAGTTTGAATTATCGGTGAAACACAAAAACACCGTAAAAATATTACAAATCACAGACACCCACCTCTTCGCTAATGTGGAAGATACTCTGCTGGGCATTAATACCTATCGTAGTTATCATGCTGTATTAAATGCAATTAGAGAACAGGGCCTTGAGGTTGACTTGATTGTTGCGACAGGTGATTTAGTCCAAGATCAAACCTTTGATGCTTATCAGCATTTTGCTGATGGCATTGCGACGCTAACACCGCCTTGTGTTTGGTTGCCAGGTAATCATGACTATCAGCCTGCGATGATTGATGCATTAAATCAAGCAGGTATTTTGTCGGCAAAACAAGTGTTGATTGGTGATAGTTGGCAAATGCTATTATTAGATAGCCAAATTCAAGGGGTTCCTCATGGGGAGTTATCGGATTGTCAGCTAGATTGGCTAACACGCTGTCTTGAAAGCCAAAAACACAGAGATACAATTATTTTGTTGCATCATCATCCTATGCCTTCTGGGTGTACATGGCTAGATCAACACAGTTTAAGAAACTCTCAAGAATTGGCGGAACGTTTAAAAGGTCACACTCAGGTGAAAATGATGCTTTGTGGTCATATTCATCAAGAAATGGATGAAATGTGGAATGGTATTCGTATGCTGGCAACACCGTCCACTTGTATCCAGTTTCGACCTCATTGTACGAATTTTACATTAGATACTGTTTCTCCAGGTTGGCGCTATTTAGAAATGTCGCTCTCATCGGATGAAAAAGGGAAAGTTGAGACGCAGGTCTATCGGTTAGCAGGTACTGAATTTTGCCCTGATCTTGATGCGGATGGCTATTAAGTTATGCCTCGTATTCTCTATTTACATGGCTTTAATAGCTCACCCAAATCGGCTAAAGCTCAAGCTTTTCGGCAATGGTTAGAAGTAGCACATCCTGAAATTGAACTATTAATACCTCAATTGCCGCCTTATCCCAAAGAAGCGGCTCAACTCATTGAAACACTAGTCAAAGAGAGTGTAGATGATAAGCTTGGGTTAATTGGTTCATCATTAGGTGGCTATTTATCTATTTGGTTATCTCAGCGTTTTAATTTACCTGCGGTTGTTATTAATCCCGCTATTCGTCCTTTTGAATTATTACAAAACTTCTTAGGTGAAAACGAAAATCCCTATACACATCAAAGGTATAGATTAGAACTTCATCATATGGATGAGTTACTTGCTTTGCGTATTCCTGCAATTACATCACCCGAACTTATTTGGTTGCTTCAACAAACTGGAGATGAAATACTTGATTATCGTCAAGCTGTCTCATATCTTGGCGCGTGTAGGCAAACCGTAGAATCGAATGGAAATCACGCATTTGTGGGTTTTGAACGTTTTTTTCCGAAAATTATTCAATTTTTAAAGATAATTTAGCCTTTCGGTCAATTAACCTGTAAAACGTAGGTTGATGCATTTACCCGAAAATTAATATCATATTGCCGCAAACACCTGTTATTATAAACAGCATTTTCTAACAGCGAACCGCAGATTAAAACAATGACTCAATCAAGTTATAACGCAAAGGATATTGAGGTTCTTAATGGTCTAGAACCAGTACGTCGCCGTCCTGGTATGTACACGGATACGACTCGGCCGAACCATTTGGCACAGGAAGTGATAGATAATAGCGTGGACGAGGCGCTTGCGGGACACGCGTCGAAGGTCGATGTCATTTTATATGAAGATCAATCTATCGAAGTTATCGATAATGGGCGAGGAATGCCTGTCGATATCCATCCTGAACTTAACGTCTCTGCTATCGAGTTGATCCTTGCTCACCTCCACGCCGGAGGAAAATTCTCTAATAAAAACTATCAATTTTCCGGTGGGTTACATGGTGTAGGGATCTCGGTTGTTAACGCACTTTCTAAGCGTATTGAAGTGACTGTTCGTCGGGATGGTAAGATTTATCAAATAGCCTTTGAAAATGGCGATAAAGTCGAAGAGTTGCACGAGATTGGCACCTGTGCAAAACGAGATACAGGAACGAGTGTACATTTTTGGCCTGATGGCTCTTACTTTGATGTTCCCCGTTTTTCGTCTAAAAGCTTATCTCATGTACTAAAAGCAAAAGCCGTATTATGCCCCGGAGTTAATGTCTCTTTTGTTGATAAAGTGAATAAAACACAAGAAAATTGGTGCTATGCTGATGGTTTAACCGATTATTTAAGTGAAGCTGTTGCTGAATTTATTCGCCTTCCTGAAGAGCCTTTTACTGGAAAATTTGAAGGGGATAATGAGGCTGTTGAATGGTCTATGTTATGGCTACCAGAAGGTGGCGATTTACTCACTGAAAGTTATGTTAACTTAATCCCGACTGTTCAGGGGGGGACACACGTTAATGGTTTACGCCAAGGTGTGTTAGATGCAATGCGTGAATTCTGTGAATTCCGTAATTTACTCCCAAGAGGCATTAAATTAACTGCTGACGATACATGGGAGCGTTGCGCTTATGTATTATCAGTCAAAATGCAAGATCCTCAATTTGCAGGGCAAACCAAAGAGCGACTCTCTTCAAGACAAACCAGTGCATTTGTTGCAAGTGCTGTAAAAAATGCTTTTAGCTTATGGTTAAATCAGAATGTTCAAGTTGGTGAATTACTCGCTGACATGGCCATTAGTAGTGCTCAGCGTCGTATGCGAGCGGCAAAAAAGTGGTGAGAAAAAAACTCACCTCTGGACCTGCACTACCCGGAAAATTAGCAGATTGTACATCTCAAGATTTACGGTATACCGAACTCTTTTAGTTGAAGGGACTCTGCGGAGGTTCTGCTAAGCAAGCGCGAGATCGTGAGTACCAAGCGATTATGCCACTGCGAGGTAAAATTCTAAATACATGGGAAGTCTCTTCTGATGAAGTGCTTGCTTCACAAGAGGTACATGATATTTCTGTAGCCATTGGCATGGATCCTGATAGTGATGATTTAAGCCAATTACGTTACGGTAAAGTGTGTATTCTTGCGGATGCGGACTCCGATGGTTTGCATATTGCAACACTATTATGTGCGTTATTTGTGCGTCATTTTCCTGCACTTGTTAAGGAAGGGCATGTTTATATGGCAATGCCACCACTTTATCGTATCGATTTAGGTAAAGAAGTTCATTATGCCCCTTGATGAATCAGAGAAAAATGCCATTTTACAACGATTAAGTCGTAAAAAAGGAAAACCTAACGTACAGCGCTTTAAAGGATTGGGGGAGATGAACCCACTTCAATTGCGTGAGACAACGCTTGATCCTAATACGCGTCGTTTAGTGCAATTGGTGATTGATGATGAAAATTATCAAGAAACCTTAGGCATGATGGATATGTTGTTAGCGAAAAAACGCTCTGAAGATCGCCGAAATTGGTTACAAGAAAAAGGCGATGAAGTTGACATCGAAGTGTAATGGATACCACAAGAGTCTGAGGAAAATATTGAATGAGTGAATTGACTCATGATGGTGTAGAGCGTCAACCGCTCCACTTATTTACAGAGAATGCCTATCTCAACTATTCCATGTACGTCATTATGGATCGTGCATTACCTTTTATTGGAGATGGGCTAAAACCCGTGCAACGTCGTATCGTTTATGCGATGTCTGAGCTCGGTTTAAATAATAGTGCCAAATTTAAAAAATCAGCTCGTACTGTTGGTGACGTGCTAGGTAAATATCACCCACATGGTGATAGCGCATGTTATGAAGCAATGGTACTTATGGCTCAGCCTTTCTCTTATCGTTATCCGTTGATTGACGGGCAAGGTAACTGGGGGGCACCGGATGATCCAAAATCTTTCGCAGCCATGCGTTATACCGAATCACGCCTTTCTAAATATTCACAAACTTTATTGAGTGAATTAGGACACGGAACGGTAGATTGGATCCCTAACTTTGACGGCACAATGCAAGAGCCGAAAATGTTGCCAGCACGTTTACCCAATATCGTTCTTAACGGTACGACAGGTATTGCTGTTGGGATGGCAACAGATATTCCGCCGCATAATGCGCGCGAAATTGGGCAAGCCTTAGTGATGCTTTTAGATAATCCTGATGCAGGATTATCTGATGTAATGCAACATGTTCAAGGCCCTGACTATCCGACTGAAGCGGAAATTATTACGGCTCAAGACGATATCAAAAAGATTTATAAAACAGGGCGTGGCTCTGTCAGAATGCGAGCTATTTGGCAAAAAGAAGAAGGATGCGCGGTTATCACTGCGTTACCTCATCAAGTCTCTGGTGCCAAAGTGCTTGAGCAAATCGCATCACTGATGAGAGCAAAAAAATTACCTTTAGTTGAAGATTTACGTGATGAATCTGATCACGAAAATCCGACAAGACTTGTTATTGTACCTCGTAGTAATCGTGTTGATTTAGAACAAGTCATGTACTACTTGTTTGTGAATACTGATTTAGAAAAGAGTTATCGCGTTAACCTGAATATGATTGGGTTAGATAACCGACCGGCAGTAAAAGGATTACTGACTATTTTAAACGAATGGTTAGTTTATCGTCGCCAAACAGTCACAAATCGTCTGAATCATCGTTTAGAAAAAGTGTTACGTCGCTTAGAAATTCTTAAAGGCTTATTAATTGCTTATCTCAATATTGATGAAGTCATTGAGATTATTCGTCATGAAGATGAGCCAAAAGTAGAATTGATGCGTCGCTTCGAGCTATCTGATATTCAAGCAGAGGCTATTTTAGAGTTACGTTTGCGTCATTTAGCAAAACTTGAAGAGATGAAATTAAAAGGCGAAAGTGATGAACTTGAAAAAGAACGCGATAGTATCGAGAAATTACTAAGTTCACCACGTCGTTTAAATACGTTACTGAAAAAAGAGATTGAAGCAGACGCAAAAGAATTTGGTGATGATCGTCGTTCGCCAATTCGCCCTCAAGAAGAGGCGAAAGTAGTGAATGAACAAGATATGTTGCCATCAGAGCCAGTGACTATTGTGCTTTCTGAAATGGGGTGGGTACGTAACGCTAAAGGTCATGATATTGATCCTAGAGGTATGAGTTATCGTGCTGGGGATAGTTATCATAGTGCTGTACGTGGTATGAGTAATCAACCTGTTCTATTCCTTGATTCTACAGGAAGAAGCTACACGTTAAGTCCGAATGATATGCCTTCTGGGCGAAGTCAAGGCGAGCCATTAACAGGCAAATTAACCTTCCCACCAGAGGCTAGCGTGAAATACATGTTAGCTGGCAGTGCAGGGCAGGAATATTTACTGGCAACAAAAGAAGGCTACGGTTCTGTTCTCTCTTATGATGAGATGGAAACAAAAAATAAAACAGGTAAAGGGTTGCTGACCGTTTCGCAAGAAACAGAATTACTTGAGCCATTCTTAGTTGATCCACAGAAAAAGAATAACCGGTATTGGCTTATTATCATCACGGATAAAACACGTATTTTAGCCATTTCAGCAGAACAACTGAATGAAATGAACAAAAAAGGACGTGGGACTCGTTTAGTTGCGTTAGGCAAAGAGCAAGGTGATGTGGTTGAGCAAACACTGTTAGTACCTAAAGATGAAGCATTAATCTTTACTGTTGATGGTCAACAGGAAGTGCTTAAAGCAGAAGAAATCAACTATTTTAGCGGTAATGCGGGTGATGAACCTATTCCGTTAAAACATCTACATCCTGAAGCTGTTACAGTCATTATGTCTGAAAAAGGGCTTATTCGTTGCCAAAAAGGCCATAATATTGATGCTAAATCTGCTGGTTTTAAAGCTGGTGGATGATTATTTTTGATGCTGTAGAAGGCATGAGTAATCAACCTGTACACTTAATTGATACCTCAGGGCAAAGCTATACTGTTGATGTTGATGCCTTGCCTTCTGGTCGTAGCAAAGGTGATGCGTTAACTGAACGATTAAAAGTTCAGAAAGGTGCACAGCTACGTCATATTGTAATGGGCGAAAGTACTGATAAGATCTTAATGGCATCGGATGCGGGTTATGGTTTTATTTGTCAGATTGATGATTTAACTTCTAAAAATAAAGCAGGAAAATCACTACTGACTTTACCTGAAAATGCACTACCATTACCGCCACAACGCTTGAATGATGATCTTAGTGATCTCATTATGATCATTACTAAAGGCGGTAGGATGCTGATTTTTGAGGCTTCAGAATTACCGACGATGGTCAAAGGAAAAGGAAATCAGATGGTTTCAATTCCAGCTTCACAAGCTGCAAGTGGTGAGGATAATGTCGCTTGGTTACGTGTATTACCTGAAAATGCGTCAGTAACACTGCACTTTGGTAAACGTAAGCTGACTATGTCGATGGCTGAACTTGCTGGCTTCAAAGCAAAACGAGGGCGCCGAGGTACTTCTTTACCTCGTGGAGCTCAAGTTATTGATCATATTGATATTGAGTCGAATTAAATTTAATACTTAATAATATTGAGTGGGTCGGTTGACCCACTTCTATTTAGGACTTAGGACGCTAAAATTTATGTTAGCCATTATTCGAGGCATCATTGTCATTCTTTACACGATCCTAGTGGTGACTTTTGGAATGATTTATTGCATGTTTTCACCAAGAAATCCTAAACATGTTATGACATATGGTCGCCTATTCGGCAAATTGTCACATGTATTTGGCATTAAATTGGTTGAACGATTTCCAAAAGAAGCAAAAAAGTTATGGCCCAAGTATTTTATATTGGAAACCATCAAAATAATTTTGATATGGTGACAATGTCGAATGCGGTACAACCTAATACGGTAACAGTGGGGAAAAAAAGCTTAATTTTTATTCCTTTCTTTGGTCAGTTGTATTGGATCACCGGTAATATTTTGATTGATAGAGCAAATCGCTCTAAAGCTCATGGCACAATTTCACAAGTTGCCGATCAAATTAAAGCGAAGAAAATTTCAGTGTGGATGTTCCCTGAAGGAACGCGTAGCCGTGGTCGCGGATTATTACCGTTTAAGACAGGGGCTTTTCATGCAGCCATTCAAGCTGGCGTCCCTATTATCCCGGTTTGTGTCTCGACAACCCAAGGTAAAATAAAACTTAATCGCTGGAACAACGGCTACGTGATTGTTGAAATGTTGCCTCCGATTGATGTTTCAAAATACACTAAAGATCAAGTACGAGAATTAGCTGAAGATTGTCGCCAAATAATGAAAGCGAAAATTGAAGAGTTAGATAAAGAAGTTGAAGAAATGAATAAACGTGATTTCCCTGGTAAATTAAATTAACGCTTCTTATCTTTCTCTATTCTATGAATATAAGCCTGAAGACAGGCTTATATTGTTTCTAATTGATGAAAATACACTCTGTTATCAACTATTTTTAGGATTTATGTCACATCCGCGCTATTATGCTCCCATAATTTCATTTAAGTCCTTTTGTCTTTAAATCACAGCAGCTTTTTTCCTGTCCGTTTTTTTTAATTGTGTGATAGGAATATTTGTATTTTGTTGCGGAGAAAGTATGTCATTTAGTCGTCGCCAGTTTATTCAGGCTTCAGGCTTAGCGGTATGTCTGGGCTCAATATCTTCTTCTGTTCGTGCTGAATCAGTTAATGATAAAAAATTGCCAATACCGCCATTGCTCGAATCTCGCCATGGTCAGCCACTTTTTTTGACTTTGCAAAACGTGCATTGGGGCGTTTAATGGTACGCAAAAAGTGCAGGTTTGGGGCATTAATGGCTCAACTCCAGGACCAACAATCAAAGTTAAAAGTGGCGATGATATAAAACTTATTTATAGTAACCGTCTTAATGAAGCTGTATCCATGACGGTAAGTGGTTTATTAGTTCCCGGCACACAAGTCGGAGGCGCAGCCAGATTAATGTCGCCAGGCGCTTATTGGTCGCCGGTATTACCTATTCGACAAAAAGCTGCAACGTGTTGGTATCACGCCAATACTCCCTTTAAAATGGCGCCTCCACGTTTATAACGGGCTGGTGGGAATGTGGATTGTGGAAGATGACGAAAGTCGCTCCCTACCTTTACCCAAAGATTATGGTGTGAATGATTTTCCGCTGATAATTCAAGATAAACGAATTGATAATTTTGGTACACCGCAATATGACAAAGAAGCCGCAAGTGACGGTTTTTATGGTGATACGTTGCTAGTGAATGGGCGTGAAGATCCTTATATTGAAGTTTCTAGAGGTTGGATACGTTTACGTTTAGTGAATGCATCTAATGCTCGTCGTTATGAATTAACTGCAAATGATGGTCGATCACTTTACCTTATCGCCTCGGATCAAGGTTTATTAACATCTCCGGTTGAATTGAAATCCGTACCAATGGCTCCGGGTGAGCGGCGTGAAATATTGATTGATATGTCTGAAGGGGGCGAAGTCATCATTACAGCAGGGCAAAGTGCTGGTTTTATGGATAGACTTCGTGGTATTTTTGAACCTTCTGATTTACTACGTAATGCCAATGTACTCACTATTAAGCCGACCGGATTAATGTCATTAGTGACAGACAAGGCACCTGCGCAATTAGCAGTAGATGACACACAAATCACCACCTCTATTCAGCCTAGAACTATTCAACTGCATAACAGTCCTCCGGGAATAAATAATGCTCGTTGGGAGCTTTCAAGAATTGATTTAGTTGGCAAGCAGAATGGGTGGGAACGTTGGCTTGTCACCGTACCAACACCGCAACCTTTCCATATTGAAGGTGCCCGTTTTAAAGTAATTAACCATAATGGTCAGAAACCTGTACCTGCGGATTTTGGTTGGAAAGATACGGTTTGGATTGAAAGTCAGAGTGAGTTACTAGTGGAGTTAAAACAGCCTTCTTATTCCCACTTTCCTTTCTTGTATTACAGCCAGTTACTAGAAAATGCAGATAAAGGAATGGTAGGACAAATGGAAATCACGCCTGTAGAATAACAGCTTAGCAATAGCGCTAAATTAAATTAAAAGAAAAACAGTATTTTTAAAATAAAATACTGTTTTTTTTATATCTAAATAATGCAGATTATATTTTTTCGACTAAAGTTAAATAGAGAATAATATTCTTATGTTTAATTTGTTAATTAATTTGGTGTGATTGTTTTTTTATCTACATTCTCTTTATTAAATTGATTTAAATATTGATATTAATAGAAATAATGTTGATTAAAATTAGTTTTAACTTTTTGTAATATAATGTATTGCGATCTAAATCTGTTTAATCTATCTGTTAATTTGTGATTGACTAGTCAATCTATCTATTTTTATGGCATAAAATCATATTTTTGAGATGCCCTTCAAGTAATTATTTCTCTAGAAACAAGAGAATCTTTGCGTCTTTTGTTTTTGATCCTTAATAAACGTTATTAATTTTAATATAACTGAAGGTACAGAATGAACAAAGAAATAGCTTTAAGTCATCATCACAAAATGAATAAAAAAAATAGAATAAATAAAAATATATTTCAACTCTCCCTTGTTGCATCCGCGTTACTTTTTTCTGGATATTCCATTGCATATTCAGAAGCTGGACAATTAGGTGATACAAAAAGTTGGGAAAGCCAGGAATATCAAAAAGACTGGGGCTTGGCGGCTATGAATGCCTCTCATGCTTATGCACTTGGTTTTCATGGGCAAGGTGCCAAAATCGGTGTAATGGACTCTGGTGCATTATTATCACATCCCGAATTGAATGATGCTCGGTTTCATGCTGTGAAAGCCAAAGGCCAATATGGTTCAACTGGCATGCGTTATCCTCAGGAAATGGGGGGACATTATGAAAAAGGTCAGGTCTTTGATGTTGATGGAGGTTGGATCAAAGGTGTGAATGATACACACGGAACACATGTTACAGGCACCGTAGGCGCAAGCCGTGACGGTAATGGTATGCATGGGGTGCTGATGTTTATTTAGGAAATACAGGCGCAACAGATAGTAATAACTATGGGCCTTACCAAGATTACACCTATTTCTATACGGGCTGGAAAGCCATGGTCGATGCAGGGGCTCAGGTAATTAATAATAGCTGGGGAACCAACCCTCGTATTATTAATCAAGATAAAACGTTGGGCCCAGATGGTGGTAATACAACCGTTCATATGCCAGTAGATACGACTGCGCAAACGGAATATGAATATTTCTACTTTAAAAAAGTCTATGGCGATAAACCTTCCTTTGTTGATGCGGCTTATGACGCAGTAAAAGGCACTAACGTTGTACAAGTCTTTACAACCGGTAACCGTGACTTTGCTCAACCTTATTATCGCCCTCTTTATCCTTACTTTAATCCTGAAGCAGAAAAACATTGGATTGCGGTTGCGGGACTGAAACAGAATGCGGACAAATCGGGTTATGAATTAGAAAAAATCTTCAATGAAGCGGGTAATGCGAAATGGTGGACGGTTGTTGCACCAGGTCGTTACATTTATTCGTCAATTGTTGATGAAGAGGGAAATGCAGGTTGGGATACCTTTAGTGGTACATCAATGGCAGCGCCCCACGTGACAGGTGCTATGGGCGTATTGATGTCACGTTACGAGTCGATGAATGCGATGCAAATACGTGATGTGATGTTTACAACAGCCAATCACCGTAATCCAGATGGCTCTTTATATGATAGCTGGACGGCAGCAGAAGGGACGCCAGATATACGTTATGGTTGGGGTACACCGGATTTAGATAAAGGGATGTATGGTCCAGGCCAATTCTTAGGTAAATTTGAATATAACCTAAGCATGACTCCACTTGATGTTTGGACAAATGATATTTCACAGACCGCATTAGATTTACGTGAACAAGAAGATCTTGCATGGTTTAAGGAATATACAGATAAAGGCATTGCAGCTGGCGGGGATTACAATCTAGGTACGGATTTTGTTATCAACGATGGTAACCCAGATCCAACTTCCCATATTATTAGCAAAGAAGATGCTGAAAAATGGCGTAAAGAGTATTACCAAAAACGTGCTGATGCTATTCAGGCTAAAATTAACGCGGGTTTATATGATGGTTCTCTCGTTAAAAAAGGTGAAGGTACATTAGTGATGACTGGCGATAATACTTATCGCGGTGGTACAACAGTTGAGCAAGGGACTTTATATGGCTTTACGGAATCATTTGGTACAGAAGCAGTTAATGTTAATGGTGGCAAATTAAGTGTGATTGATCGTTACAACGATACCTTTACACAACAAGGCCAATTAGCATCAAACGAAAGCCACAAAGCCAATATTAATATCAACGATAAAGGCACGTACTTAGTGACTGTTGGGCATGATGTTAATGTCGGAGATATGGCCTTAAATAAAGGGGCAAGTTTAGATATTGGTGCTGATAGTGAAGGTCAATTAAAAGATATCTACCTTAATAACACTGTCGCGACAGGCACCGTTAATGCTGACAATTTAGTTGATAATCGCACTAAAACGAAAATGTTAGCGAATAACGAAGTGACTTCGAATAATGATTATGCGTTATTTGATAAAAATATTTCCGTAAAAGACAACACAATTACAGGTACATTAAGTAAGAAAGAAAATACCTCTTTAGCCACATTTGCGAATAATGAAAATGGGCGATCTATTGCTAATACGTTAGATAACACAGGCAGTGGCGATTTATTCAATGCTGTATTACCAATGAATGAAAAAGATCTGAATAAGACTTATGGATCATTGGGCAGTGATATGTACCTTAATGCTAACAGTGCAAGTGTAGTGAATGTGTTAGGTTTAACACGCACTGTGAAAGATCAAGCAATGGGGATTGGGCAAGGCCGTTATGCTAAATTGGATAATAGTAATGCACGTATTTGGATGACGGGTATTGGACAATGGGGCAATGCTGATTATGGTCATAGTAATATCGATGTTGATTTTTATGTCGGTTTATTAGGTGCAGAAATAGATGTGACCGAAAATACCAAAGCAGGCCTCTTCTTTGGTGCAGGTTCAACCAAATATAAAGGGAATGAACACGGTAAAATAGATAGCAACGATATCCATATTGGTGCTTATGGTGTGTCTAATCTACTTGATGTGGCTTCATTAAATTATGGTTTTACACATACTCACCAAGATAGAGATGCTAAAAGAACACTTTGGGTAGGACAAAATGCAGGTTATAACTCTACAAGTTATGATGCAAAAATTACTCAAATTTTCTTAGAAGGTGCTTATACTCAATTTAATACTAATCAGTACTCTATTGAGCCATATGCAGGATTCAGTTGGTTACGTGTATCAACCGATGATATCAATGAAAATGTTGGTAATATGAAATTTACCACTAAGACTGATTCACAAGATATTCAAGTAGGTACTATTGGTTTACGTGGTGGATATCCATTTATGGCTGGTAACGTTAATATGGCATTAAAAGGCGATATTTCTGCAAGTCATTTATTTGGTGATAACCGCCCTGAATCACGCCTCTTCTTATCTCATTCCGGAGATGCAACTTTACGTGGTGGCAAACTGGATAATCTGTTTGGTGTTGGTTTAGGTGTTGATGCGCAATTAAGTAAATCAACGACTTTCGGGCTTTCTTACCAAGGCCAATATAATAGTGATGTAAGTTCAAGTGGTATTAATGCAACACTAAAAGTTAATTTCTAATTTTATTTAGGTTGTTTTCTATAAAAGGCCCTTAGTGATAAGGGTCTTTTTTTGTATGAAAAAGTAGGGAAATAAAGGATTGTTTGACTATGAAATAAGGAGTCATTATGAATGTGAAGTCTATTAGTTTTCAAGCTAACTCGATAAAAAATATCGATGTAATTCAAAAAGAAAAATATAAAATAAAAAATGAAATTAATAGTGTGTTAAACAGTTTTAGTTGTTTTTATGTAGGAATGGAAAATAAAAGCTTTTCATCTAAGATATCTTTTTTTATAAAGAAAATATTTAATTTAAAAACTGATTTAACTTTTTTGTTAGATAAACATCAACATGTTAAGGTAAATGATTTATTCACTCTTTTTGCTGGAGGTGAAAAGATAAAATATAAGAATTGTAGATTAATAAACTCTGATTTTATTAGTTTTAAGAGAGCATCATTAGATTCGTTTTTTTTAAGTTTAAATACGGCAATAAAAAATGATTGTCATGATAATGCTAAAAAACTAATACAAAATTATCTCTATGAAAAATCTAAAACGAAAGGAGACTTTATTACTATAATGAGCATCTCTCTGGATGTGATTAATAATTATCAAAGAGAAAAATTTGAACAGTTGAGTAGACATAGTTCAGAATGCGCTAGTATGCTAAATTATATTAACTTTAATTATAGGCAGTATATTGATACTGCAATAGATTATGCTTGTAAGGAGCTTGATGGAAAAAAATATAATAAAATAGATAATTCAATAATGTATTTAGTTAATACAATGCATGATATTTACTCGATGGAGATGGAGAAAAATTTTATTATCAATATAACTAAGTGTTTTATTGATAAAGCAGTCAAGTATAATGTTGGAAATTATAGTAATAGTAGTTTTAGAAAATATATATTAAACCTGTTAACAAATAAATTGAAAAATAATGAATGCGTCAATAAATTTATAGATAATATGCTTAATTCGGGATTATTAGAATACGATAATATTGTTAAAGAGGAAGAAAAAACAGCAGGGGATGAATGTTTTATATCTGAGTATAATAGAAAGATGAAAAATTTATTTAGTAAGAATAAAAACAGTGATGAAATGAAAAATAATATTGCCAATATTATTAGAGATAATTATGAGGTAATTTTAAATAAAATGAAAAACAATTCTAATTATCTTGAGAATGAAAGGGTTTTATTGGATGTTATTGATTATTTAAAGAGTGATAATGATTGGAGTTTCAATTTTGTATAAATAGGTTATTCCTCTTTAATAAATATTATTAAAGAGGATTTTTTATTTAACTCAATGCCACTTTAATGCCTAATCCAATCAGTACCACACCCAGTACTTTATCAATGCTTTTTTGGACTCTGTTAAGCACTTTTCTTACTGGTGCGCTTTGAATTAATAAAACCAATAATGGCCAGTAAACGACGGCTAATCCCCAAATAATAAAGGCATACCACAACTTTTCGCCGATGCTGGAATCAACACTTAATACTTGAGTGAAAACGGCAAGAAAGAACAAGGTTGCTTTAGGATTAAGCAAATTACAGAGAAAACCTTGCATAAAGGCTTTCTTAAAACTGACTTGTGAATGTTTATCAGTTTTTTCATTAATCGAATGATTAGATTTTGAGAGTAAGCTCTGAAAACCAATCCATAGTAAGTAGATGGCACCTGCATATTTCAAAATAGAAAAGAGCCAAGGTGTTGTTGTAATCAGAACAGCAATACCTGCAACACAATATGACATATGTACAAGCAATGCCGCCACAATGCCCATTGCTGTCATCATTGCTGCAGATCGTTGATAACGTGCCGCATTTTTTACAACGAGAAAAAAGTCAGGACCTGGTGAGATCATGCCAAGTAAAGCTATTGTAAAAACGACTAAAGAAGTTTCAAGCATAATAGCGCCTTGTATATAACAATATTATAATGATTGAATCTTATATGATTAAGTTAACACTTCGAGTATAAAGCAATTATTTATTATCAAGGAAGCATAATTTGTATCGACTCAGGTTTTAGCTTTACGTATAGTGTGAGCAGTTTTTTTCCCATCTTTACCCGTAGGTGTGTAAATGAATATTAGTTTAATCGCAGCATTAGCGATGGATCGCATTATTGGTATGGAAAAGGCAATGCCTTGGACATTACCAGGTGACCTCGCATGGTTTAAAAAGAATACGTTAAATAAACCCGTTATTATGGGCCGGGTGACTTATGAATCTATTGGACGTCCTCTACCAAATCGTCTTAATATTGTTTTAAGTAGCCAACCAGGAACAGATAGTGACGTTGTTTGGGTTAAGTCTGTAGACGAAGCTTTACAAGCCGCTGAAAATTATGATGAAATTATGGTAATCGGTGGTGGTAAAGTGTATGAGCAATTTTTACCTATGGCTAATACACTTTATCTAACACACATCGATGCTGAAGTAATTGGTGATACAACATTCCCTGATTATGAGCCTGATGAATGGGATTCTACCTTTATGGAATATCATGAAGCAGATGAAAACAATTCTCATAACTACTGCTTCGAAATATTAAAAAGAAGAAAATAACAAGAATTAAATAAAAAGGGAGATTAAATATCTCCCTTTTTATTATTCCTATCTTATTAATATAATAATTATAAGAAATAAGATTTATTATTCTAACTAAGAATTTTATTTATAAAAAAACATTATTTAAAGGTAATCATTATTTATATTTTAATAAACTCATTTTATAAGGATAATATATGAGATATTAATCAATATAGAGATTTTTTATTCTTAATATTGTAATTTTTCCTACTTATTTATTGTCGAAAAAAAATAATTTATTGATTAATAAGGTTTTATTCTTGTCTTTTTTTGTATTGTTCGTTTTTGTATGAAAAATGTTCTCTTTAGTATCAAAAAAAGTAAATTAGGTAAAAAGAAATAAAGCGGAATGGCAAAGCGCAAAAATAGAGCATTTATTTCTTGCGCTTGAAATGAAGATAATGAAAAGGGTTACTTAGGTGCAGATAGACTAGCTTGAGTGAAATATTGTTTATCTTCCCAGCGCAAGCAAGTGAGGTTTCCTCCCCAGCAACACCCTGTATCGAGAGCATATACATTATCAGGGGTGCCTTTTCCTTCAAGAGAGGCCCAATGGCCAAAAATAATGCTATAACCTTCAGGAAGCTGACTCGGTAAATCAAACCAAGGTTTTAATGGTGCAGGGGCTTCTAATGGTTTGTCTTTACAAATCATATCCAACTGACCATTAGGAAAACAGTAGCGCATTCGAGTGAATGCATTGGTACTAAAGCGTAGTCGTGCTAAACCTGTGAGTTCTGATGACCAATTATTGGGGAGATCGCCATACATTGAGTTAATGAATAAAGGATAACTATCACTGCTTAAAATGGCTTCCACTTCACGGGCACACATCTTAGCGGTTTCTAAATCCCACTGCGGTGTGATCCCAGCATGCGCCATAATCATTTTCTTTTCTTCATCGACTTGTAGTATTGGTTGGCGTCTTAACCAATTAATTAATTCATCGGCATCTGGGGCACTGAGTAATTCATTAAGTTTATCTCTTGGTTTATTTCGACTTATTTTTGCAAATACACCTAGAAGATGAAGATCATGATTACCTAAAACAAGCTTTAAAGACGAGCCTAAGCTTTTTACAAAACGTAGCACTTCAAGTGAATGAGGGCCTCGAGCAACAAGATCACCCGTTAACCACAATGTGTCTTTTGTAGGATCAAAACTCACTTTATCCAGGAGGTGGCGCAGTTCATAGTAACACCCGTGAATATCACCAATTAAATAAGTTGCCATAATTAATTTATCAATGTTGGAAGTGCAAGGCGGAAAACAGGGATCTCGATTTGAAATAATCGCCCGTCAGTATCAATCATTTCATAATGGCCTTCCATTGTTCCCATCGGTGTTTCAAGAACAGCACCACTGGTATAACGGTAGTGAGTACCTGGTTCAATTAATGGTTGCTCACCGACAACACCTTCACCTCGAACCTCCGTCGTATTACCTAGTGCATTAGTAATTAACCAGTAACGGCGCAGGAGGCGAATTGCACATTTATTCAAATTATGAATTGATACAGTATAAGCAAATACATAGCGTTCATCTTCGGGAGATGATTGGCTTTCAATGTAAACACTTTGTACTTGTATCGCCACTTTTGATGAGGTGAACATAATGCCTCCTGTCTCTGGCTTTATCTTATGCTTGTGTCTCTTGCTTTTGCGATAACCAGTTTGCCACTTTACAATATTGCTCAACAGAAATATTTTCTGCGCGAGCAGTCGGGTCGATACCTAGTGCCACCATATCTTCCGCTGTTAGCAATCCACCTAAACTGTTACGTAATGTTTTTCGACGTTGGTTGAAGGCTTGTGAAGTAATACGGCTTAGCATCGCAATATCCGTAACTGGATAAGGTTTTTCTTTATAAGGGATCAAGCGAACAACCGCTGAATCAACTTTGGGGGCCGGTTTAAATGAAGTTGGTGGAACTTCAAGTACAGGAATGATTTGGCAATAATATTGCGCCATTACACTTAAGCGACCGTAAGTTTTGCTACCATGACCTGCAACAAGGCGATTAACTACTTCTTTTTGCAACATAAAGGTCATATCAGAAATTGCGTCGGCAAAACTGAAAAGATGGAACATAAGTGGTGTCGAAATATTATAAGGCAAGTTACCAAAGACACGCAGAGGCTGCTGACGTTCTTTTGCTAATTGTGCAAAATCAATCGTCATTGCATCTTGCTGAATGATGGTCAGCTTGTCTTTTAATGTAGGATGAACTTCTAAACGAGCAGCTAAATCACGGTCGATTTCAACGACTGTCATTTTATCCATTCTGGCGCCAACGGGTTCTGTGATAGCACCTAAACCGGGGCCAATTTCAACAATAGCCTCGCCGGGTTGTGGATAAATAGATTCAACAATACTTTCAATAATATAGCTGTCTGTTAAAAAGTTCTGCCCGAAGCGTTTACGGGCAAAGTGCCCCTGATGGACTCTATTATTCATTACAATTTTGTATCATATTAATGGCTAAATTTAATGCGGTGCAAAAACTGCCAGCATCTGCGCTTTTCGTACCTGCAAGCTCAAGGGCGGTGCCATGATCAACAGAAGTACGGATAAAAGGAAGGCCAAGAGTGATATTCACGGCACGACCAAAACCTTCATATTTTAGCACAGGTAATCCCTGATCGTGATACATCGCTAATACAGCATCAGCATGTGTTAAATATTTAGGCTGAAAAAGGGTATCAGCAGGATAAGGCCCATGGAGACAAATACCTTGCTGACGTAATTGTGTTAACGCAGGCTCAATAATGTCAATTTCCTCACGTCCCATATGACCGCTTTCTCCTGCATGAGGATTAAGACCACAAACGTAAATTTGAGGTTCTGCTATACCAAATTTTGTTTTTAAATCGTGGTTTAAAATGGTGATAATTTCATGCAGTAGCTCACCTGTAATTGCATCCGCCACATCACGTAAAGGCAAATGTGTCGTTGCAAGTGCGACTCTTAAAGTATCTGTTGCCAGCATCATGACAACACGTTCGCAGTGGCTCCGATCAGCAAAAAATTCGGTGTGTCCTGTAAAATGCACACCTGCATCATTGATAATACCTTTATGAACCGGTCCCGTCACGAGTGCTGAAAATTCACCGTTTAGGCAACCATCACAAGCACGAGCTAATGTGTCTACAACGTATAATCCATTGCGCGTATCTAATGTACTTGGAATGACATTAGAGTGAAGTGCGATAGGGAGTACACAAATTTGACTAGGTGTGTGTGCTTGAGGTGGCTTGTCTGGATTGTATTCAACTAATGAAAGAGGCAGATTTAATAATTCTGCTCTTGTTTTAAGTAACTGAGGATCAGCACAAACAACCCAAGGTAAATCCCAACTCATTTGTGCTAATGAGATAATCAGATCAGGACCAACCCCGGCTGGTTCGCCGGGGGTGATAACAAGTGGTTTTATTTGCTTAGTTTGCATTATTCTCGTTCATTATTTTCACATAAGCCCCTACACGTAGCTCTTGCATCCAATTTTGCACTTCTTCATTAAACTTACGATTGAAGAGTAAACGGTATGCTTGTTCTTTATTTGCAGCATCAGTTTTATCAACACTACGCGTGTCTTCTAATTCAATTAAATGCCAGCCAAAGTTTGAGCGAACAGGTTGGCTTAATTCATTTTTATTTAAGCGCATTAACGCATCACGGAATGCGGGATCGTAAACATCAGGCATTGACCATCCTAACTCACCGCCACGTAGTGCTGAACCTGGATCTTCAGAGTACTCTTTTGCTGCATCAGCAAAGCTTATTTTACCACTACGAATATCGGCAGAGATCTGCTGTAGTTTGGCATAGGCTTGCTCATCATTCATGATTGGAGAGCTTTTTAGCAGAATATGACGACTTTTAACTTCGGTAACAGAGAGTGTATTTGATGCGCCTCGAATATCGTTTACCTTGATAATGTGTAAACCGACACCAGAGTGTAGAGGTCCTACGATTTGACCTTTTTGTGCATTTGCTAATTCTTTAGCAAATAGTGTTGGTAATTCATCAATAGATGCCCAACCCATATTACCGCCATTTAATGCTTGTGGATCAGCAGAATAAGTTGCAGCTAACTTACCAAAATCAGCACCATTTTTTAGTTGATTCATAATCCGAGCGATCACTTGCTTCGCTTTTTCTATTTCTGAGGGCGCTGGATTTTCAGATAATGGAATTAAGATATGGCTCAGATTCAGGTCAATACTTTGGCTTGCTTGATCTTCAATTTGCTTAGCAAGAGAATCAACTTCTTGAGGCAAGATAGTAATACGGCGACGAACTTCATTGTTGCGTACTTCTGCTAGCATCATTTCTTTACGAATATCTTGGCGATAATCGTTGTAAGAAATACCATCAGCAGCGAGACGCTTTTTCAGTTGATCAAGTGAAATTTTATTTTCAGCAGCAATACCTTGAATAGTAGATTCCACTGCTGCATCAGGAATATCAATTTGCATTTGTTGTGCCATTTGCAAAATGATGTTATCCATTACCAAACGCTCTAGAATTTGTTGGCGAAGAACTTGCTCATCAGGCATTTCCTGTCCGGCATTTTTTGCGTTCATTTTGACAGTCTGTAGCATTCTATTGACGTCACTTTCTAGAACGACACCGTTATTGACGATAGCCGATACACGGTTTAATTCTTGTGCAGCAAACGTTGTTGAGCTGGTAGCTGCACCGACCGTGATCATTAAGCCGATAAACAGCGTTTTCCAATTTTTCATAAGTTTCCCATTATGTATTTTCCGCATCTTATTGCGGGTTGACATATTTATTCAGCCAATTCCGTAGTCTGATTAAATCAGAATGCTCTTTGATAAGGTAAGATACCGCGTTCAAGCATTTTCTGGCTACCCAAACTATGATTGTTACTTAGGCCTCTGAGTTCCACATTGATAGACCATTTATTATCAATATCGCTGTGGTCAACTTTCCAGCCAACAATTTTTCGTTCATAACCTACATTTACCGCCCAACAACAGGTGTTATATTGTAAACCAACCATCTGGCTAACAGGTTCGGACTCTTTAGTATCAAAGTAATAGGCACCCACAAGGCCCCAACGTTCTGCTAATGGCCAACTGCCTACAACACCCACTTGTGAAATACCTTTTTGGTATTCAGGTAGAGGGTTCATTTTTCCATCATAAGGGCGAACACGTGTTGCTTGGATATAATCACGATCAACATAACGATAGCTCAACTGTAGTAGATGATCACTATCGGCGCGATATTCCATAATTGCATCACCCATCGATACGCTACCTAAACGACGGTCATATTGTAAACCACCACGCATACCCACGGTATCAGTGATCCGCCAGTAGGCATCACCAGCCCATACCATTGAACCTGTTTCATCTTTGCTATTGATGATTTCGTTTGATGAACCTGTTTTCGGACGTTCAAAGAAGTAGATTTGACCCACAGAAACGTTAAAACGTTCAACTAATTCGCTATCATAAAAACGCGAAGTTATACCGGTTGTTAATTGGTTTGCAGACGCAATACGGTCTAAGCCACCATACATTCTGTCGCGGAAAAGTCCGCCATAGTTTGACTGTAATAACGCGGAGTCAAAGTTATTGATATTTGACTGATCTTTATAAGGAACATAAAGATATTGCACTCGTGGCTCAAGGGTTTGAGTAATATCTTTGGTTTGATATTGACGCTCAAAGACCACTTTCATATCAGATTTAAACTGTGGCAATACACGATTAACACTGTCATCTAATTTTTGATTATTGGGTTTGGCTTTATAACCATCTGGAATGTCTTGATCATAATGAGTTGCCATGATTTTCAACTCATTATTAAAGCTTGCCCATCCTGTAGAGGCTGGGAGTGAAATTGTTGGCTCAATATGGAAACGATTCGCTTCGGGGGTATTCTCCCCCACACTAGTAAAACGCACAAATTGAGCGTAAGTCCGAAAATCAAATGGTCCTACATCATTCTTATAATAATTGAGATCAAGCTGTGGCTCTGCACGATAAGCTCTTGCATCTTTATTATCAGAGAAGATTTGGAACTGCTTAGTGGTTAAGGTCGCATTCCAATTTTGTTGTGCATAACCTGTACTAAATTTCTGAGTAGCATAACCATCAGTGGTATTACCATATTGTGAGGTAAAGTCAGTGAAATACTTATTGTCACTGACTTTGGTGTAATCGATATTAAATCGCCACACATTGTTCATCACACCACTATGACCCCAATAGAATAACCAACGTGTAGCGGTATCACGAGGAAGATAGCCAGCTTTATTTTCTGCTTTATCTTTATTGTATTGGCTATCGTGATTAATCCAATCTACAGCGATGGTACCGCGCCCCGGCGTTGTTAAATAACGAAATTCGTTATCTAATTTTAAACCACGACGGCTGATATAGTTGGTTGTAATAGTGGCATCATAATTAGGAGCGATATTCCAATAGTAAGGGAGTTGGAAATCAAAACCTGAACTACGGGAATAGCTCCCGTTTGGTATTAAGAAACCAGAACGACGTTTATCACCGATAGGCAATTGAAGGTAAGGGCTGTAGAAAATAGGGACATTAGCGACGCGAAAGCGTGCATTCCAAATTTCAGCAACTTGTTCTTCACGGTCTAAAATAACCTCAGAACCGACAACGCTCCAGCTATCATCGCCAGGTAAACATGAGGTGAACATCCCTTTATCCATAATGGTATAGCGGTTCTCGCCACGCATTTGCATCTTATCGGCGTAACCACGGCCTTGGCGACCAACCATCTGGTAATCACCTTGTTCAATATCCGTATCTTTATTATTAAGATTAGACCAAGCACGAGGGCCTTTTAAGATGATTTGAGGATCATCATAAGAGACATTGCCCGTAGCTGTCACCATTCTTAATGGTGTTTCTCCCTCAGTTTGTGTCAGTTCAACACTGTCTGCACTTAAGGTTTGGTTCCCCTGTTTAATATCAACATCACCTTTATATTTGATCATGCGAGGATATTCACCTTGCATATCATTTGCAGTGATAGTGACGGGCAAGCTATTAGGATCGCCTTGTACTAATGGTTTGTTATAAACGGGAACTCCCAGTAAACATTGGGAGGCAAGGTCAGCATAGGCGGGCTGACCGTATATTGTGGCCCAAAACTAAGGTGGCCAGCAGTGTGGGATAACTTTTTTTCATAAGTATTTATGTGCTTCCGTCATCAGTGGCTTCATGCTGATAAACAGCCAGAAACTAACGCAGGGAGTTATGCGACACCAGCCCAACGTTCTGAACATTGTTCTAACGGTAACCGAAAAACAGGCATAAGCCTCATTTTTTCGATGTTTCTGTGTTGAAATAGGGTTATAGCCTTATTAGAAACAAAAAAACACCGCGCTGATGCGGTATTTCGTGCTGTATAACAACGCTAAAGTTATTCGTTTGGTCACTCATTTTACTTTAACACAATTTAAACGAAAACAGCATTACCTCAGTCCAAAGAGAAACAGTAAATCTCTTCATTTTAAGAAAAAGTCTATTTAGACGTCGCTTGGTGTTAGGTGTGTAAGCAAATGAATAGTATGATAATGCAAAATTGCAGGCAGAGCATTGAAGATTTGAGGAGTCTATGCGCTATTGGGGAAAATTATTAGGCCTTATCATCGGGAGTTTTGCGGGGGTAGGCTTCTGGGGCATTGTTATTGGTGTTTTTCTTGGGCATCTCTATGACATGCAACGAGGTAAATTAGGAAGTGGTGGGCGCTATACACGTGATAGACAAGCGTTTTTCTTTGCTGCAACCTTTCAAGTTTTAGGACACCTGACAAAATCAAAAGGGCGAGTCACTCAAACAGATATTTCGCTTGCAACTGAATTGATGGATCGGATGAATTTGCATGGAGTTGGACGTCAAGCTGCTCAACAAGCTTTCAGAGAAGGTAAATCACCCGATTTTCCCTTAAGAGCGACTTTACAACGTGTTCGACAAATTTGTGCGGGGCGTAGAGACTTGCTTCAGATGTTTCTGGAAATTCAGTTACAAGCTGCTTTTGCCGATGGTCAATTGCATCCGAATGAAAGAAAAATGCTGTTTATCATTATTGATGAGTTTGGGTTTTTCGCGAGCACATTTTGAACATATATTAGCAATGATGCAGGCTGGCCAAAATTTTCATTATCAAAATAGGCAGGGCTATCAGCCTCAACCTCAAGGCCCAACACTCTCTGACGCATGTAAGGTACTTGGTGTTAATGAGAGCGATGATGTTAAAACCATAAAAAGAGCTTATAGAAAATTAATGGGAGAACATCATCCAGATAAACTTGTTGCAAAAGGTTTACCACCGGAAATGATGGAAATTGCAAAACAAAAAGCACAGTCTATACAAGTTGCTTATGATTTGATTAAGAAAGAAAAAGGATTTCGTTAACATCTTGTAAATAAAGATGAGAAAAGAGAGAATTATTTCGTGATAGAGATAACTTAGGTTGAGTTGAGTTTATTATTTATCACGGTAAAATATAAGTGAAATTAATTATTTCATTCTCTCTTCTCTTAAAAAAGGAACTATATCCATGTCAAACGTCCGTGTTCTTGTTGGGGTTATGGGATTAGCGCTTTGCCTGCTCCTTGCTTCATTGAGTTCAGTGACTGTTTTAGTGTCATAAGACATTAAAAATCGGCAAGGCATTCAAAATGTATCGGGGATCGAAAAGCAGGATGCGTAATAAATAATTCCTGAGCATGTAACTGCAGGCGAGGTGCCATCGCTTTTGCCTGCGGATATGCATAAAAGCGATCCCCTAAAATAGGATGCCCCAACGCTAACATGTGTACCCGCAATTGATGTGAACGCCCCGTAATTGGCGAGAGTTTTACTCTTGTTGCATTCTCTTCATACTCCAGTACTTCATAAAAAGTTTGTGCTGCTTTCCCTGTTTCATGACAGACTTTTTGTTTTGGTCGATTGGGCCAATCACAAATCAAAGGTAAATCAACTAATCCTTCTTCTTTTTCGAGGTGTCCCCATACGCGAGCAATATAGGTTTTTTTCGGTTCACGCTCACGAAACTGACGTTTTAGTTCACGTTCTGCCTCTTTGTTTAACGCAACAACAATGACCCCACTGGTTGCCATATCTAAACGATGCACACATTCGGCATTAGGAAACTCTGTCTTAATGCGCGACATAATACTGTCGTTATGCTCTGGTGCTTTACCTGGTACTGACAGTAATCCGCTGGGTTTATTGACAGCAATAATATGCTCATCTTGATATAAAACATGTAACCAAGGATCGGTTGGCGGGTTATACACTTCCATCATAGTGGATATCTCATCAAAACAACGGGGAGTAAAATACCCCCCGCTTTAACATTGATTATTGGTGGGTAACAACAATTAAACGAATTGAATCTAAACGCCAGTTTGCTTCATCTAAATGATTAAGAATATGGGTGCGTTCATTTTCAATTGCTTCAACTTCATCATCACGAATGTTCGGGTTTACAGCGCGTAAAGCCTCTAGGCGTGATAATTCATGTGTTAATACGCGATCAGCTTCTTCTTTCGCTTTTTGAATAAGCCCTTTCGCTTCGACTTCCATTAACGGTTCAGAGGCTTTGAGTACATGGTGTACTTCGCTTTGTACCGCATTGACCAGTTTGCTAGAAGTATGGCGGTTAACCGCATTTAATTGGCGGTTAAAACTTTCAAACTCAACTTGAGAGGCTAAGTTATTACCTTTTAGATCAAGTAATAAGCGCACTGGTGTTGCCGGTAAGAAACGACTTAAATGCAGATGTTTAGGCGCTTGAGCTTCTACGACATAAATCAGTTCAACTAACAGTGTTCCCACTGGCAATGCTTTATTTTTTAATAAAGACACTGCACAGCTACCAGTATCGCCGGACAGGATCAAATCTAGACCATTACGGATAATGGGGTGTTCCCAGCTAATAAATTGGGTATCTTCACGAGATAGCGCTTGCTCTCTATCAAATGTGATAGTGCAACCATCTTGTGGTAATCCTGGGAAATCAGGGACTAACATATGGTCAGATGGTGTTAAAATAATTAAGCTATCACTGCGATCTTCTTGATTAATACCGACGATATCAAATAAGTTCAGTGCAAAATTCACTAATTCAGGATCGTTATCTTGTGCTGCAATTTCACCCGCTAATTCAACGCCCACTTCGCCACCATTAGAGTGCATTTCTAATAGGCGGTCACGGCCTTGCTCAAGTTTAAGTTTCATTTCATCATGCTGTTGACGACATGTAGCAATAAACTCGTCAAAGTCAGCTAATTCATTAGGTTGAGCAAGATAATTAACTAATGCATTATATTTACTGTCGTAAATAGTACGGCCAGTAGGGCAAGTATGTTCAAAGGCGTCTAATCCTTCGTGATACCAACGCAACAAGACCGATTGAGCTGTGCCTTCAAGATAAGGAACACTGATATCGATGTCACGATTTTGACCAATACGATCAAGACGACCAATACGTTGTTCTAATAAATCAGGGTTAAATGGTAGATCAAACATAACCAGTTGGTTCGCAAACTGGAAGTTACGTCCTTCAGAGCCGATTTCAGAACATAATAGAACTTGTGCACCTTCTTCTTCAGATGCGAAATAAGCTGCAGCACGATCGCGTTCAAGTAAAGACATTCCTTCATGGAATACGGCAGCTCGAATAGCTTCACGCTCGCGTAAAACTTGCTCTAATTGCAAGGCTGTTGCCGCCTGAGCACAAATAACTAGTACTTTTTCATTACGATTTGCAGTTAAGAAGTTGAGCAACCATTCAACACGAGGGTCAAAGTTCCACCATGTTGCGTTTTCACCTTCGAATTCTTGGTAAATACGTTCAGGATAGAGCATCTCTTTAGCACGAACTTCGAGACTCTTTTTCGCAGCCATAATTTCAGCAACTTTAATCGCTGTTTGATATTGTGTTGGCAGAGGCATTTTAATCGCATGAAGTAAGCGATTAGGGAAACCTTTAACACCAGAGCGAGTATTACGGAATAACAGACGGCCCGTTCCGTGTCTGTCCATTAACATATGAATAAGCTCTTGGCGTGATTTAGTGCGTTCTTCGCCTTGTGTATTTGCCGCTTTTAGTAATGGCTCAACATCTTGCTCACTAATCATTTCGCTAATGATATTTTGTTGTTCAGTATTTAAATCATCTTCTGAGAGTAAAATAGTAACGGCGTCGGCAACAGGGCGATATTTTTGTTGCTCATTAATAAATTCGTTGTAGTCATGGAAACGACTTGGATCAAGCAGACGTAAACGGGCGAAGTGACTCTCTTGACCTAACTGTTCTGGGGTTGCGGTTAATAGCAATACAGAAGGAATAGATTCGGCTAATTCTTCGATTACTTGGTATTCACGACTTGGAGCATCTTCGCTCCACACAAGGTGATGCGCCTCATCGACAACCAGCATATCCCATGTTGCTTCAACGAGGTGTTCAAAACGTTGTTTGTTTTTACGCACAAAATCTAAAGAGCAGATAATCATCTGTTCAGTTTCAAATGGGTTATCGCTATCTAATAAGGATTCGCTATAACGGCTATCATCAAATAGTGAAAAACGCAGATTGAAACGGCGTAACATTTCAACTAACCATTGATGTTGTAAGCTTTCAGGCACGATAATTAACACACGTTCTGCACGACCATCCATTAGTTGCTGGTGGATAATCATCCCTGCCTCAATAGTTTTACCCAGGCCCACTTCATCCGCTAATAAAACGCGAGGATTATGGCGCTTACCGACTTCATTGGCGATATAAAGCTGATGAGGAATAAGGCTTGCGCGAATACCACGTAAACCGCTTTGCGCTTGCTTAAACTGTTCGCTTAAGAATTTACGTGCGCGGTAGCGCAATGCAAAGCGATCCATACGATCTATTTGGCCTGCAAAGAGGCGATCTTGCGGTTTATTAAAAGTGAGTTTGTTATCTAAGAACACTTCACGTAATTGTGCTGGTTCTTCGGTGTCTAGACGGACACCATGGTAGATAAGAAGGCCATTATCTTCTACAACGTTATCGATGGCGAGTTTCCAACCTTCGTGACTGGTGACAGTGTCTCCTGCATTGAACATCACCCGTGTTATTGGTGCATCATGACGGGAGTAAAGGCGGTTTTCGCCACAGGCAGGAAAAAGTAAGGTGACCATGCGGGCATCAACGGCCACAACAGTACCCAGTCCAAGCTCGCTTTCTGTATCGCTAATCCAACGTTGACCAAGAGTAAAAGGCATATATATAAACTCAGCTCTCAAATATATAATTTAGGAATTATTAATGAATGCAGTATTGCGGTGTTGTCATTAAAATTTGTGGGATAAAAAGTGTCTGTTCTCTAAAAAAGAAAAGTTAATTATCACCAAAGGGGCGTTATGTTAATAGATGCAAAGCAAACCGTCACCTGCAAAATGACACATCTTAAAATGAGAGTGTCATTTGTCCATTTAACAAGGTTGAGAAATCATCTTGTATAAAAGGCAGGATAGCATCTGCAATCGGCATTAACTGCTTATTGATATAGTGTTCGTAATCAGGTGCAGCGGTCATGTGCTCTAATGGTTCAGGTCCCAGGAGAGTAATTATATAACTAATCCAACCGCCTTGCTGATATTGTTGAGGTCTATTTTTGGATAAATTATATTCATCAGCTTTACGCGCTGCTTTGACATGAGGAGGGACGTGTTGCTGATATTCTGATAATGTTCGACGTAACCGTTTACGATAGACTAATCTATCATCATATTTTCCCGCAAGCGTATCTGCGACATAATCACGAATAAACTGCTGGTACGGTTGTTGATGAAAAATCCGCGTATAAAGTTCTTGTTGAAATTTTTGGGCGAGGGGAGTCCAATCTGTTCTAACGGTTTCTAATCCTTTAAATATCATTTTATCATTGCTTAACCCCGCATAACGTTTTTTACTTCCCGTTTCCATACCTCGAACGGTTGGCATTAAAAAACGACGATAATGTGTTTCATATTCAAGCTCTAATTTGCAATCAAGTTGGTAAGTTTCAAAAAGGTGTGTTTTCCACCATTGGTTAACGTCTTGTACTAGCTGATGCCCAATTTGTTGTGCTTGTTGTTCAGTGTGTGGCGATTTAAGCCAAACAAAAGTAGAGTCTGTATCACCATAAATAACTTGATAGCCTTTAGCTTCAATTAACTCCCGAGTTTTTTTCATAATTTCATGACCGCGTAAGGTAATTGAAGAAGCTAAACGAGGATCAAAAAAACGACATCCCACCGAGCCTAAAACACCATAGAAAGCATTCATAATAATTTTGAGAGCTTGAGAAAGTGGGGCATTTTTATGTAACTTTGCGTTATCTCTTTCGTGCCAAATTTGCGACACAATAGCAGGTAAACAGTGTTGCTCCCGTGAAAACCACGCTTGGCGAAACCCGGGGATAGCCCGTTTTTCATCGGGTTGATGTGTTCCTTCAATCATTCCTACTGGATCAATTAAAAAGGTACGAATAATGGAGGGGTAAAGGCTTTTGTAATCAAGTACAACAACTGAATCATATAAACCGGGAGCAGAGTCCATAACAAAGCCTCCAGGGCTATGCTCTTCTGGTTTTTCACCTTGATTAGGCGCGACATATCCAATGCGATGCATAGAAGGGAGATAAAGGTGTGTAAACGCGGCTACAGAGCCACCACTTCTATCAACAGAAAGCCCCGTGACACAAGCTCTTTCTAATAAGAATGCCATAAGAGATGTGGCATCAAAGATACGGTTAACTAAGACACAATCTTGCCAGTTATAGTAGGCTAATGCGGGCTTATCTTCTTTAAAACGGCGATTAATTTCATCCATTCTGGCATAAGGTGTGTCAATGGCTTTACCTTCACCCAACAGTGTTTGCGCGACTGATTCTAGGCTGAATGAGGGAAAATTCCATGTGGCCATTTTCAGTGCCTCAATACCATCAATAATTAAACGGCCTTGTGCAGAGGCAAAAAAATGTCCTTTTTTAAATCCATGCTCTCGCCACTCTAGTGGGCTGTTTTGACGGCCAAGTAACAGGCTTGCACCATAGCGTTGAGCATGGGTATGTAAAATACGTAAATCGAATTGAATTAAATTCCAGCCAATAATAGCATCGGGATCGTAATGCTGTATCCACTCATTAAGTTTGTCAATTAAACGTAATCGACTACTGACATAACATAATCGATAATCTTTGAATTGCTGGCTTTCATGCCCTATAGGTAAATCATCGGTCAGCATAAATACGACATTATCGCCACAACCCGCAAGGCCAATAGAGTAAAGTTCACCATATTCACTGGTTTCAATATCTAAAGATACCGTTCGCAGTGTAGGACGATAATCTGGTGCAGGTTTTAATGTCACGGTATTGTTTTGTTGGTAACGAAACCAAATTGGTGCGGTGATAAAACGCTCCATCATGTAACGTTCATGAGGGCGTATATCGGCTTCATAAAGGCGAATCTGGTGCTCTTTAAGTTGTTGTTCAAGTTGAGCGAGTTGTCGGTATTGTTTGCAGTAGACACCAAAAACAGGCTGTCTTTCAAAGTCTTTTAAATCAAGAGGACGAATTTCAATATCAGGATTTTTATTAATGAGAGAACGTAAAATGGTTTCATGTTGGCGAGCAACAAAACCAATAGCGTGTTGTATAGGAACAGTGACTTTACGAGGACCATTATCCGTTGCAAGCCAATAGGAGACGACAATACCTTTTGGGGTGTCGCTCCAATGGCGGGTAAGAATAAAGCCTTGTTCGGTATGACCCATCATGAACACCTAATAAACACAAAAAATTCGCTAAAGATGCATTTATTATAGTCAAATAGTGGTTTTTTATACAGTTAATTTAAGTCAGGTTTAATTGAAGGGAATGCCTAAAATAAGTGATTGATCCACTTCACCATTTATCAAAGACAGTGTATTCCCATCATACACAATTGTTCCGTTATCAATCACAATCGCTCTTGATGCAATCTTAACAGCATCTTCTAAGCTATGTGACACCATCAGTAAGGTCAGGTTTTTTTCATCACAAAGTTGTTCTAGTAAGGCCAGCATTTCAATACGCAAAGCAGGATCGAGTGCAGAAAAAGGCTCATCGAGCAATAAGATAGGTTGTTCTCGTACAAGGCAACGTGCAATGGCAACACGTTGACGCTGACCGCCTGATAATTGTGAAGGTAAACGGTCAAGATAGTCATTTAAAGAAACTTGCTTGGCTCGGTTTTCTAACAGGTTTTTTTGTGTATCTGAGAGTTTTAAACCGGGATCTAACCCCAAGCCAATGTTTTGCCTAACGGTCAAATGAGGGAATAAATTATTATCTTGAAATAACATGGAAATAGGGCGTTTGGCGGGGACGGTTTTAGTGTGTTCGCGACCATTAAGAAAAAGGGTTCCTTTTTCAGAAGGCAAAAAACCAGCAATTAAACTGAGTAAGGTGCTTTTCCCTGCGCCACTGGGGCCTAATATGGCGATGCGTTCACCTGCGTTTACGGTTAAGTTAAACATAAGGTGTTGATGTTCATAGGTATAAGCCAGGTGCTCTAATTTAATCATGAGATTTTCCTGCCAATCGTTCTATTAGGCTAAAAAGAGAGAAGCAAAGTAGTAATAAGATCATGGCTGTGACAGCACCATCTTGTGTGTGATAAGCCCCAATTTGCTGATAAAGATAGAAGGGTAATGTTCTAAATGTTTCATTACCAAATAGAGCAACAATCCCAAAATCACCAATAGAAATAACACAAGCAAAAGCAAGCGCTTGTGAAATCGGTTTTTTTAATGCCCGTAACTCTATCCAACGTAGTCGATTGAGACCCTGAATATTAAGTGATTGGCATAAAAGACCATAACGTGAAGCAATATCATTCATTGGATTTTCGAGCACTTTTAAGGCATACGGAATGGCAATTAATGCGTTGGTTAAAATGACTAATACATACGGTGATTCAGGGAGGCCAGTTGTATTGTTTAATAACAAGAAAAAGCCGGTTGCTAACACAATGCCGGGCATCGCCAGAATGATCAAACCACTCATTTCCATGGCTTGCCCTGCTTTTTTAAAATGGCGTAGGCGAAGCTCTCGGCTACTCCATAGCAACATCATCGTTAGTACAACGCAGACAATACCTGCACCGACGGCAATAATGAGAGACGTTGTAAAGGCTTGCCAAAGTATGGGTTGTTGTATGACTCGTATGAATTCGCTGTTAAGACCATCAGTTACTACCGCTAAAATGGGGGGCACTAAAAAGAGGATTGCGAGCGTAATAATTAGAGTATCTGTGATTTTGCTAAAGAGAGGGTCGTATGGATCACGCCAATGTTGTTTGTGGCTATTCCCGACAAAGAGTGAGCCTTTTAACTTTTGGCTAATCAGCACTAAACCTAAACAGCAAAAAAGCTGAATAAGGGCTAAAAGAGCTGCTCTATGTAAGTCGTAGTCATAACTTAATGCTTGATAAATCGCGAGTTCAACCGTTGTTGCCGCAGGGCCACCACCTAATGCCAGTACCGTGGCAAAGCTTGCAAAACAGAGCATAAAAATTAGTGATGCAGTGGGGAGTATTTGTCGCCATAAATAGGGAAACTCAAGAAAGCGGAAACGTTGCCAGCCATTCATACCTAATTGTGAGGCTAATTGGCGTTGCTCTGGTGAGATACTTTCGAGTGCTTGCAATAGCATTCGGGTTGCTAATGGCATATTAAAAAATATGTGTGCCAATAAAATGCCTTGTAAACCATAAGGGGTAAATTGGTAATGAATCCCTAACCACTCACAAATTTGAGCAATCCACCCCACTCTGCCATAAACTGTTAAAATCCCAAAAAGTGCCACTAAAACGGGTAATACAAGGCTCATGGCACATAAACGTAAGAAGAGGGTTCTTCCTCTAAATTGACGTCGATAAAGTGCTTTTGCGAGCCAAATGGCGGGTAATATTGAAAACAGGGCAGATAAAAAGGCTTGCCAGAAAGTAAAACGGACAACATGCCATAAATAATCATCAGCAAAAATAGAGGACAGCTCGTCACTTGGCGCATTAAACCACAGTGCGCCAAATGACAACAATGCCACAATAAGCAGTAAACCCGAAGCACATAGCCCCGGGATAAGCCATCTTCCCATTAGCGACTAACCGCTGATTGCCAGTTACGAGTCCAGGTTTGGCGCTCTTTTGCAACAATTTCAGCATCAAATTGTAGTGATTTTTCTGGTTTAGGCATCGCAGAGTAGACTTCAGGTAATGGCATATCTATTACGGGATACATCCAATTGGTGGTAGGGATAGTTTCTTGGAAAGCTGGGGTTAGCATAAATTGCATAAATTGCTGAGCTAACTCAGGTTGTTTGCTTGATTTGAGTTTTGCTGCAACTTCTACTTGTAAATAATGCCCGTCAGAGAAAATAGCAGCTGCATAGTTATCTTTTTTATCCGCTAAAATGTGATAACCCGGAGATGAGGTATAACTGAGTACAAAATCACCTTCCCCTTTTAAGAATAGGCCATAAGATTCACTCCAACCTTTTGTCACTGTAAGGGTTTTCTCGGACAGTTTCTTCCATTGTGTCGCGGTATTTTCAGGATAAAGGGATTGCATCCATAACATTAAACCTAAGCCTGGTGTACTAGTGCGAGGATCTTGATACAGTATTTTCCATTTTTCTTGACTGTTTAGCAGTTCAGCCATGCTTTTGGGCGGGTTAGCAATGCGGTTTTTATCATAAATAAACGCAAAGTAACCGTAGTCATAAGGCACAAAGGTATCGTCAGTCCATTTTTCAGGTAAGGCGAGTTTCGATGTATCGATATTACTAGGTGCAAAAAGCCCCGTTTCTTTGGCTGCGTGGATCAGATTGTTATCTAACCCTAAAATAATATCGGCCTTACTTTTATTACCTTCCATACGTAAGCGATTAAGCAAAGAAACACCATCAGAAAGTGCGACAAGCTTTAATTCACAATCACATTGCTGTTCAAATGCTTTTTTAATAGCAGGTCCTGGGCCCCAATCTGCGGTAAATGAATCATAAGTATATATCGTGAGTGTCGGTTTTTGGGGGGCAGCTTGCGCTGAAAAAGAGCTTATTATACCCAGTGCACCCAGTAAGAAAGTAAAGCGAAGTGATGTAGTTAACACATTTAATTCCTCAGTAAAAAGTCAGGTAGGATCTGAGGAGTGAGGATGGCAAATCAATAAATATTGCAACATCCTGACTCAAATCCCTACGCCAGTATTATCTGGATCAGGTTCCACGGGTTTTTCTCAGCCTAAAAAGGCACCCCGTTGAGACTTTCCCATTGTAGATAAATCCACGCGTTGTGCAAAGTCTGTTGATAGAGGTTTACCGTCTGTGAGTAGTATGAAACAATGAGTTATCTTTCAAATTTGGTTATTGAGGTAGTCTAGTGATCGATGATGATGGCTACCGCCCGAATGTAGGGATTGTAATTTGTAATCGGCAAGGGCAAGTGCTTTGGGCTCGTCGCTATGGGCAACATTCATGGCAGTTTCCTCAAGGAGGAATTAACCCTGGAGAATCGCCAGAGCAGGCAATGTACCGAGAGTTGTTCGAAGAAGTTGGGTTAAGTCGCAAGGATGTTAAAATTCTTGCTTCCACGCGTAACTGGTTACGTTACAAGTTACCTAAGCGTTTGGTGCGTTGGGACACAAAACCTGTTTGTATTGGACAAAAACAGCGTTGGTTCCTTTTGCAGTTAACAAGTAATGATAAGGACATTAACGTTCAACAAAGCAAAACGCCAGAATTTGATGGTTGGCGTTGGGTGAGCTATTGGTATCCCGTTCGACAAGTCGTCTCTTTTAAACGTGATGTCTATCGTCGTGTAATGAAAGAGTTCGCACCAGTAGTCATGCCATTGCAAGAACAAGTGTCTTTACCTCGTCCATCGTATGGATATCGGCGTAAAAGGTATTAGATAACACTATGCTGACACGTTTGCGAGAAATTGTAGAAAAAGTGGCTATGGCAGCCGGGCTTCCAGAAGCACTTGAACTCTTAGTCAAGGAAACGTGTCAGGCAATGCACACGGATGTGTGTTCTATTTATCTTGCCGATAAGCAACGTCGTTGTTTTTATCTAATGGCCACAAAAGGGCTTAAAAAACCCAGAGGGCGGGCTGTTAGCCTTTCATTTGATGAAGGTGTTGTTGGTGAAGTTGGACGCCTTTCTGAGCTTATTAATCTCGCAGATATTCGTGAGCATCCTAGTTTTAAATATCTCCCTCAAGTTAAAGAAGATGACCTCCGCGCTTTCCTTGGAGTGCCCATTGTTTATCGTCGCCAACTCCTAGGTATTTTAGTGGTTCAACAAAAAGAGCGTCGCTTATTTAACGAAAGCGAAGAGTCTTTTATGGTGACGCTGGCAACACAGCTTGGTGCCACATTGTCACAAGTACAAACTAAAGGGCTTTTTGGACAATATCGTCAAAGTCGTATTAAAGCTCTTTCGGTATCCACTGGCGTAGTCATGGCCTATGGTTGGCAAGAAGTCTCTCAACCTATCCTTGAAAATGTCTTTAAAGCCAGTGCCCTTGATATAAAAGCAGAATTAAATCGACTTACAGTGGCTTTAGAAGAGGCTACTGCTGAATGTCGCCGTTTTAGTAAACGTTTTATGGCGAATGCTCAAAAAGAGAGTGCTGCCATTTTTGATCTCTACTCGCATTTACTCAACGATCCCCAGCTTAAACACAAAATGACAGCGATTATCACTCAAGGATATGTTGCGGAGTGGGCTGTAAAAGTGGTTGTTGAGAAAGTTTCGGCACAGTTTTCTAGTTTGAAAGATGGCTATATGCGAGAAAGAGCCTCTGATCTTAAAGCATTAGGACGGCGTTTATTATTTCATTTAGATGATGAAGTAAGCTCAACTAATATTTGGCCTGAGCGCTTTATTTTAGTGGCAGATGAACTGAGTGCGAGTTTATTGGCAGAATTACCCGAACAACAACTCGCAGGTGTTATTGTGCGAGATGGTGCGACACACTCACATTCTGCCATTCTTGTTAGAGCAATGGGGATCCCCGCGATTATGGGGGCGGATATCCAACCTGAGCTTTTACATAATCGAATGCTTATTCTTGATGGTTATCGTGGTGAGATTTTTATTGAACCAGAGCCCTTTTATTACTCAAGAGTACAAACAAATTATTGATGAAGAGAGTGTATTAAGTCAGATTGCAGAAGATCAGCTAGAACAGCAGGCAGTTTTAAAAAATGGTGAAGCGGTTAGCGTTCAATTGAACGCGGGTTTGAATATTAAATATGAGCAACGTATTAGTCTCGGAATAGACGGTGTTGGCTTATATCGAACAGAAATTCCATTTATGTTACAAAGCGGTTTTCCATCAGAAGATGAACAAAAAAATCGCTATCGTGAAAATACTCTCTTTCTTCCCCGATAAACCCGTTGTGTTACGAGCTTTAGATATTGGCGCAGATAAACAACTTCCTTACATGCCCATTAATGAGGAAAACCCTTGCTTAGGTTGGCGAGGAATAAGAATATTACTCGATCAACCTGAAATTTTCCTTATTCAGCTCCGTGCTATGCTAAAAGCAAACCTCGAATTTAAAAATTTGAAAATATTGTTGCCGATGGTGACAAGTATTGATGAAATTGACGAAGCGAGAACATTGTTATTACGCGCATGTGATGAAGTGAGTCGAGAATTAAAATGTGAATGTGCTTTGCCACCGTTAGGTATTATGCTTGAAGTCCCTTCGTTGGTGTTTATGCTGTCACAATTAGTTCATCGGGTTGATTTTATCTCTATTGGAACAAACGATTTAACTCAATATTTGCTTGCTGTCGATCGTAATAATACCCATGTTGCATCACTCTATGATAATTTGCATCCTGCGTTATTACGTTCACTGAGTTTGATTGCGACACAATGCCAATATTACCAGTTACCCATCAGTGTTTGTGGTGAAATGGCAGGAACACCTATCGGGGCATTGCTGTTAATAGGGCTTGGTTTTAGGCAGTTAAGCATGAGTGGACGTAGTTTACCTAGGGTAAAATACTTATTACGCCATCTTGATCCTGTGGTGTTACAGCCTTTTATGCAACAAGTGTTGCAAGCTGAAACAGCAACAGAAATCAAAAAATTGTCTTCTGAATTTATGGAAAGGCAGGGATTAGGTGGATTAATTCGCGGAGGCATCTGACATGCCTTTGTATAAGCCTTTTCTGTGTTAGTGATAAAGAGCAAACACAGAAATTATTAATTAAGTGAAGTAGGGAATAATGAGTATAAGCTACCTTAAATTTCCAGAGATTGATCCCGTTATGTTTTCTATCGGGCCGGTGTCATTACACTGGTACGGTATGATGTATTTAGTTGGATTTGTTTTTGCCTTATGGCTTGCAAACCGACGAGCGGCAAAACCGAATAGTGGTTGGAATAAAAATGAAGTTGAAACATTACTTTATGTCGGTTTTGTGGGGGTGTTTATCGGAGGGCGCTTAGGTTATGTTTTATTCTATAATCTGCCTGTCTTTTTAAATGATCCTCTTTACCTCTTTAAAGTTTGGGATGGCGGTATGTCGTTCCATGGTGGCTTAATTGGGGTAATTTGTGCCATGATTTGGTTTGCAAAACGCACTCAACGTAGATTTTTTCAAGTGGCTGATTTTGTTGCGCCTTTAATTCCATTTGGTTTAGGTTTAGGCCGAATTGGTAACTTTATTAATGGCGAATTATGGGGACGCGTCACATTAGATACGCCTTGGGCCTTCTTATTTCCAAACTCTCGTTCAGAAGATCTTCAGCTTGTTGCTCAAGATCCATCAACGCTATTGCCTATTATTCAAGAGTATGGGGTTTTACCTCGCCACCCATCACAGCTCTATGAAATGCTGTTAGAAGGTGTGGTGCTATTTATTATCCTTAATATTTTTGTACGCAAAAATCGCCCTGTAGGCAGTGTATCGGGTCTATTCCTGATAGGTTATGGTGCATTCCGTATTATTGTTGAATTCTTCCGTCAACCTGATGCGCAATTAGGGTTATTTAGTGGTGTGAGTATGGGGCAATTACTTTCAATTCCAATGATTTTGTTGGGTATTATTTTTATGGTATGGGCTTATCGTCAAGATAAAAGAGCACCACAAAACTCAACATCTGCTCACAAATAGTGTGAGATGAATTTTTTATTATTAGCTAATTAACGAGAGAGACAACATGAAGCAGTATCTGGCATTGTGTCAACGCATTATCGATGAAGGACAATGGATTGATAATAAACGGACAGGAACCCGTTGTTTAACGGTGATTAATGCCGATCTGGAATATGATGTTGCGAATAACCAATTTCCGCTGATAACGACACGAAAAAGTTTTTATAAAGCCGCAATAGCAGAACTGTTAGGGTATTTGCGTGGCTATGATAATGCTGCACAATTTCGTGAAATTGGTTGTAATACATGGAATGCCAATGCGAATGAAAATAGTGCATGGTTAAATAACCCTTATCGCAAAGGTGAAGACGATATGGGGCGTGTTTATGGCGTTCAAGGACGCCAATGGCAACGTCCTGATGGTTTCTCATTTTGATCAACTGCGTAAAGTGGTAGATAACTTGGCTAAAGGTATTGATGATCGTGGTGAAATCATCACGTTTTACAATCCGGGTGAAACTGAACTAGGGTGTTTACGTCCTTGTATGCATACGCATACTTTTTCACTTGTCGGTGATACGCTTTATTTAACCTCTTATCAGCGCAGCTGTGATGTGCCATTAGGTTTAAATTTTAACCAAATTCAGTGCTTTGTTTTATTAGCGCTAGTGGCTCAAATCACAGGACATAAACCAGGTAAGGCATTTCATAAGATAATCAACGCACATATCTATGAAAATCAATTACCTCTAATGCGCGATGTACAGTTAAAAAGGGAGCCATTACCGTTACCAACGTTGCATATCAATCCCAAAATCAAAACATTGGAAGATATCGAAACGTGGGTAACAACGGATGATTTTACTGTTGAAGGCTATCAATGTCATGAAGCGATAAAATACCCATTTACAGTATAATTCCTCCTATTGCTTTTAAAGCCCTTGTTTAGTCATAAGCAAGGGCTTTTTATTTTAAAATTAAAGTGTTGTCACTATTTATTAATTATAAATACGTTTATTTTGTATTTTCTCTGAAAATATTATTATTGCGTAGCTGTTCGAGAAAAACGTTTATCTTTGTTTACCTTTAAGCTTGTCATCTGCATGCTCATCGCAGGCTAAAAGGAGAAACAAATGAACAACAACAGGGAAATAAGCCTAAATAAAGCGCTTCAGAAAGAAAGTGAGCAAGGTGTTAGCTTACTTGAAATACTTATCGTGATGTTGATAGTGTCTATTTTAAGTTATCTATCAATCTCTTCTTATCAACATGTTATCAAACAACGCCATTTAATACAGAATGTGCGAGAAACCATCGCTTTTCTTTCTTATCAGCGACAGCAAGCGTTACTGTTTAATGTCAAAATTAAAATAGTATTTTGGCTATCGCCTCATAATAAAATAATGGCGACACCTCTTCATTATTTGCCTGTGCAACAAGAAATTTTCTCTTTAGCTCCAGGTATTCAACTTAAGCAATCAACAATCTCAAATGTTACGTTTGGTGGAATTCGTCAAACGTTAAGACCCATGAGTTTTGTACTTCAAAGTGAAGAGGGGGAAGTAAAAATTATTATTTCATCGTTAGGACGGATAAGAGCATGTAGTCAGAAAATAAAGGTATTTGCATCATGTTAAAGCGCTCTGTATTTTCTTTTTCATCAGGAATGATGTTGATGGAATGCCTCTTCGCTATCGCGATAAGTGGCATATTATTCCTTTGTATCAGTCGAGCTTATCCTCAAATAATGAATACATTGTTCTATTCCTATCAACAATATCAATTAGATGTTTTTTTAAGAGAACGATTATTGGTACTTGAAACGCAGTTAAGGCGTACAGGATATTGTTATGGTGACTGTGTTAATGGGTTGAAGTCAAATCAGTTGCAGGTATCACCTCTAAAGTTAGGGCAATATCCTCATCAAGAAAAAAATTCCTGCATTATTTTTGCTTACGACATCAACAGTAATGGTCGATGGGAGCCACCTTCGTCAAAAGAGAGTGATTATTTTGGGTATCGCCTTAAAAAGGGTCAATTAGAGCAATTAAGAGGCGTAAAAGATTGTGATTCTTCAGGCTGGCAACAATTTTTCGAAAATAATGAGATTGAGGTAACAGAGTTTATCTTACAGCCCTATACAAAAATTTATTCTGTGAAAGCAAATCCGTATTTTTTATCTTTCTGTTTCTTTAAAATTTCATTTAAAACAAAAGCCTGAAATAAAATCACATTATCAAAATACCATCCGTTTAAGAATGTGACTGCACTATGAATATTTATTTCACTCACAGGAGCAATGAACAGGGCTTAGCGGGTATATTTGTCGTGATAGGTTTTATTGGCATGAGTTTATCTATGCTTGGAAATTTTTCTTACCATTACAGGCAATCTGAACAAATAGTGATGCAAGAGTTACAAGCAAGACAGGCCTTTTTATTTGCTGAATCTGCATTGAAATGGGGAATAACACAGAATTGGGATCTTTCATCAATACAATTAAACAAATGGCAATGCCGTCATTTTTATGCCGATCCCAAAATAAAGAGCTGCTTATTTTTAATCTCTACAGATAAGGCTTTACTTCAAGGACAAGCAAAAAGCTTATTAGGTTATAAAATATATCATTATCAATGGGTTAGTTTTAAAAAGGGAAAAAATAAAGTGATTGTTACTGAACCAAATGGGTGGTTAGATTATTGCCCATTTGTGCATAAGGAGTGTGTATCATAAAAAAAGGTCAAAATAGATCAGAAAAGGGGTCCATCTTACTTAATACAATGTTTGTATTACTATTTTTTAATATTAGTTTTGTCGCTATTATAGGGTATAGTCAATCATTAAAAGCTGATTTTCAGCGGTTAATTCAATTACAGCAAACAGGGCAAGGGATTTTTGTTTTATTTGAAATATTGCCTGATAAATCACCTTATTATTTTGCTTATAACCAGAAAATAATGACACGTTCTCTTTCATATTCTGAAGGTTGTCAGCAAATAGAAGGTTATGTTGGTAATAATGTTTTACCTGCGATAAGCCTATACTACTGGTCATGCAATCCATAAGATGAGGGTCTGATGTTTCATATATATCATTCAAATCAGTTGTCATTATTAAAGTCACTTATGGTGCACTTTATGCAGACCAGGCCACTCTCTTCTCCCTTTGAACAAGAAGTGATCTTAGTACAAAGCCCTGGAATGTCCCAGTGGTTGCAAATTCAGCTTGCTGAAAGTTTAGGAATTGCAGCAAATATTCGCTATCCATTACCTGCAACATTTATTTGGGAAATGTTTACGCGAGTACTATCAGGTATACCTAAAGAAAGTGCTTTTTCTAAAGATGCCATGACATGGAAATTAATGGCATTACTACCTGAATATTTAGTCCATGAAGCATTTAAGCCACTACTTCATTATCTTGATGATGATGAAGATAAACGTAAATTACACCAATTAGCGGGACGTGTTGCTGACTTATTTGACCAATATTTAGTGTATCGGTCAGATTGGTTGGCCGCATGGGAAAACGATGAATTGATAGAAGGGTTGAGTGAAAATCAGCACTGGCAAAAAATATTGTGGGTAGCATTACAGCAATACACCAAAGATCTCAATCAGCCTCAATGGCATCGTTCTAATCTTTATCAACAATTTATTTCGACATTAAATGGTGCAAAAGAAGGAGAACTTCAGCACTGTTTTCCACCTCGTATCTTTATTTGTGGAATTTCTGCATTACCTCAAGTCTATTTGCAGGCACTGGCAAGCAATTGGGCGTCATACAGAGATCTATTTACTTTTTACAAACCCTTGCCGTTACTATTGGGGAGATATTCAAGATCCTAAATTTCTTGCTCGTCTTAATAGTCGAAAACCTCGTCATTATCAGCAATTACATGAATCGCCTTGGTTTAAAGATGAAAAAAATGCCTCTTTATTATTTAATGAAGAGGGAGAGCAAAATATCGGTAATCCGCTATTAGCCTCATGGGGAAAGCTGGGTAAAGATAACCTCTATTTTCTTTCTGAGCTTGAATATACTGATGTGTTGGATGCTTTTGTTGATATTCCAAGAGATTGCTTACTTCATCAATTACAAGCAGATATCCTTGATTTAGACGATTTTTCACAATTAGGCACAACTCTTAAAACTTATGAATGTAGTGAGAAAAAACGTGTTATTTTCGCCTGATGATCACTCTCTGACCTTTCATGCAAGTCATAGCCCACAACGTGAAGTGGAAGTATTGCAAGATCAATTATTGCATTTGCTAGAGCAAGATCCTGAATTACTACCACGAGATATTATTGTGATGGTTGCAGATATAGATAGTTATACGCCTTATATTCAGGCTGTTTTTGGTAATGCACCTGCTGAACGCTATCTTCCTTTTGCGATTTCTGATAGAAAAGCACGTCAAGCACACCCTGTATTACAAGCCTTTATTACACTATTAGAACTTCCTCAAAGTCGTTTTACCGCAGAACAAGTAATTAGCTTTACTTGAAGTGCCTGCATTAGCAGGACATTTTTCTATTTTTGAAAGTGAATTAAAATTACTACGCCGATGGGTCGATGAATCAGGTATACGTTGGGGATTGGATGATGAAAACGTAGCTTTCATTTTTTTACTCCCTATCCACTGGTAAAAATACCTGGGAATTTGGTTTATTGCGTATGCTGCTTGGTTACGCAATGGAAAAGCGAAAATGGCCCTTGGAAAGGTGTACTTCCTTATGATGAATCCAGCGGTCTAGTTGCAGAACTTGCAGGGCATCTTGCTGATTTTCTTTACACATTAAGTGAATGGCGTACACGTTTAAGTGAAACACGTTCCTTAGAAGCCGTGGTTAGAAATTGGACAACAATTGGTTGATGCCTTTTTTGAAGCTGATGGAGAGACCGAGTTAGTTTTAGCGTTGATAACACAACAGTGGCAAAAAGTGATTGAGAACGGATTAAAAGCACGATATCAAAATGAAATTCCATTAGTGCTTATTCGCGATGAATTAACAGTACGGTTTGATGATGAAAAGATCAGCCAGCGTTTTTTGGCAGGAAGCTTGAACTTTTGTACGTTAATGCCTATGCGCTCAATTCCTTTTAAAGCAGTGTGTTTATTAGGAATGAACGATGGTGTTTATCCTCGTAATATACAGCCGTTAGGTTTTGATTTAATGGCAGAAAAGCGCCGTCGTGGTGACAGAAAACGCCGTGATGATGACCGTTATTTATTCCTTGAGGCGCTTAGTTCGGCCGAAAAATACCTTTATATCAGCTACATCGGTAAATCAATCCGTGACGATCGTGAGTGTAACCCGTCCGTCTTAATCAAAGAGCTACAAGATTATATTGGCCAAAATTTCCGCCTACCTGATGATGGAAAACTTAATGTTGATGACAGTGCAACTCGCATTAACCAGCATTTATTAACACAGCATAGCAGGGTTCCTTTTGCTCAAGAAAACTTCCACATTGAGGCATCTTCTCGTTCTTATGCCTCAGAATGGTTACCAGCAGCCCGTGGACAAGGGGCTGCTCATCAAGGTTTTACGGAATCACTAGATGATGATGCATCAATAGATAAAGTCTCCGTTGATGCACTTTCTCGTTTTTATCGCCATCCTATCCGCGCTTTCTTCCAACAAAGATTAAAAACCAACTTTGTTATTGAAGAAACAGAATTGCCCGAAGAAGAGCCTTTTGTGATAAATGCACTTCAACGTTATTTATTAAATCAATGGCTATTGAAAGCTTTGATTGATCAAACGTCAACGGAATCGTTATTTGAGCGTATTAAAGCAGCAGGGCAACTTCCAGCAAGTGCATTTGGTCAAATTTATTGGGAACAACAAATAGAAGAGCTACTTCCTTTAGCGGAAAAGGTGAGAAGTGAACGATTAGCTACGCATTCTGTCACACTAGAGCAACGCTTTAGTGCGATGCCGTTGATTGGACGTTTAAATGAAGTGCAAGCAGATGGCTTACTACGTTGGCGACCTGCGAGCTTAACGGCTAATGACTTATTGCAACTGTGGATTGAACATCTGGTTTATTGTTTGAAAGAGGGGACTGGCGAAAGTCGGTTTTATGGCAGAAAAGAGACGCAATGGTGTTTATTACCGGTTGAGCCTGAATTTGCCTATTCAACTTTAGATAATTTAATTCACGATTATAAACAAGGGCTAAATAGCCCATTAGCATTGTTTGCAAAAAGTGGCTGGGCTTGGCTACAAGCTTGCTATGATAAAAAAACACAAGAATTTTTACTGGATGATGAAGAGACTCTCGCAAAAGCGGAGTTAGTGCTGCTACAACATTTAACGGATAGCTATAATCGAGATGGTGAAATGAGCGATATGTATGTTCAGCGTGCTTTTTCTCAATTAGACGAGCATTTTTTACAAACAGTAAAAAAGACGGCATTAACGATATTTAAACCAATAATTCCATTTTTAAAAAAATAAGGGAGCTCATATCAGATGAGAAAATACTTATCGCAACTATGGATCATGTTGCTATTGATGCTAGTGAGTATCAACAGCTTTGCTGCTGATCCTCTTTGGCAAGTATTGCCAGATAGTATTGAAAAAAGTGAAAGTGATCCACGGCAATATCAAGCGATTAAATTGCCTAATGATATGACTGTATTACTGGTTTCTGACGAAAAAGCAGTTAAATCATTAACGGCAGTTGCGTTACCTGTTGGCGCATTAGAAGATCCTGATAGTCAGCAAGGGCTGGCGCACTATTTAGAACATATGGTGCTAATGGGATCGGTGAAATATCCTCAATCTGGCAGTATGTCAGAGTTCTTACAAAAGAATGGGGGATCTCATAATGCGAGTACTACAACGTATCGTACTGCTTTTTATTTAGAAGTGGAAAATAGTGCCATTAATGAAGCCGTTGATCGTCTTGCTGATGCCTTAGCTGAACCTTTACTTGATCCTAAAAATGCAGATCGCGAACGTAATGCGGTTAATGCTGAATTAACCATGGCGCGTGCACGTGATGGTATGCGTTTTTGGCAAGTTAGAGCAGAAACCTTAAACCCAGCACATCCAAGTTCTCGTTTTATGGGCGGAAATTTAGAAACGCTGAGTGACAAGCCAAATAGTAAACTTCAAGATGAATTAATTAAATTCTATCAAACGCACTATTCTGGCAACTTAATGAATGGGGTGATTTATAGTAATAAATCACTTGATGAATTATCTAAATTAGCCGCAGAAACCTTTGCTCGTATTCCAAATAAAAAAGCAGATATCCCTGTAACCACGGTGCCTGCGATGACGGATAAAGAAAAAGGGTTAATGATCCATCTGGTGCCCGCTTTACCACAAAAAACCTTACAAATTGAATTTAATATTGATAATAATGTTGCCGAATTTCGCAGTAAATCTGATGCGTATATTGGTTATTTAATCAGTAATCGTAGTTCAGGAACACTTGCAACATGGTTACAAGATCAAGGTTTAGCTGAAAGCATCAGCGCATTTTCAGAGCCTTATATCGATCGTAATCAAGGCTCATTTACAATTTATGTTGCGCTAACAGATAAAGGTTTAGCGCAAAAAGATAAAGTCATTGCAGCTATTTTCTCATACCTTCGATTAATAGAGTCGCAAGGTATTAGTCAGCGTTATTTTAATGAAATTGCGAATGTTTTAGATCTCTCATTCCGTTATGGTTCGATTGTTAGAGATATGAATTATATAGAAAGCATTTCAGATATGATGTTGCGTTATCCAATCAAAAATATCTTGAATGCAGATTATATTGCCGATAATTATGAGCCTTCAGCAATTCTTTCTCGTCTAGAATCACTTACGCCAGAGAAAGCGCGTATTTGGGTGATAAGTCCTAATGAACCGTCTAACAAGCAAGCCTATTTTGTTAATGCACCTTATCAAGTTGATAAAATCACAGCTAAACAATTAGAAACATGGCAGATATTGTCGGATGATATTTCATTATCTTTACCAACACTTAATCCCTATATCCCCAATAATCTGTCGTTGATTGATGCAGATAGTAAAATCACCAAACCACAATTATTGTGGCAAGATAAAAGTGCTCGCTTGTTCTATATGCCATCACACTATTTTTCTGATGAGCCAAAAGCCAGTGTGACATTAAGTTTGGTAAATAAGAAATCAGACATTACGGTTAAACAGCAAGTTACACAAGCTCTAACAGATTATCTCGCGGGCTTAGCGCTCAGTGAATTATCTTACCAGGCCTCTGTTGCAGGTATGAACATCTCATCCTCATCAGGACAAGGTATTGATTTTTCAATGAATGGTTATACTCAACATTTACCTGAGTTAGTGAATGCGACATTAAAAAGCTATATGAGTTTTGAATCGACTCAAGAAGAGCTAGATCAGGCTAAATCTTGGTATCGCGAACAACTTGAAGTTACTCATAACCTAAAAGCATTTGAAGCAGCAATGTTGCCCGCTCGTCAATTAAATACGATCCCGTATTATGAAGAGGCTGACAAACTCAAAGCATTAGAGTCAATTACACTGCAAGATATTATTGATAATCGTCGTGAAGTGATTAAAAACGCCGCACTTCAAGCGTTGATTGTTGGTAATTTAACGCCAGAGCAAAGCCGTGATATTGTGAAATCTGCGCATGAGTTATTAGGTAATCAAGGGACAGAATACTGGATTGGTGAAACATTAGTTTTCAATAAATTTGATGCAGTTGAATTTCAAAATAAATCGAACAGTACGGATAATGCCTTAGGCGAGCTTTATATTCCTACAGGGTATAGTCGCCTTGAAGGTCAGGCTATTTCTTCTGTATTAGCTTCGGTTATTAAGCCTTGGTTTTATGATCAATTAAGAACAGAAGAACAACTCGGTTATGCTGTATTTGCTTATCAAGGCACAATGGGTGAACAGTCTGGCTTAGGTTTCTTATTGCAAAGTAATGCTAAACCGCCAGTTTACTTAAATGAACGTTATAACGCATTTTATCAGCAAGCCTACGAACGTTTGAAAAAAATGAGTGAGGCTGATTTTAATCAGTATAAGCAAGCAATTATTACTGAAGTTAAACAACCACCTCAAACTTTCTATGAAGAAGTCTCTCTTTATCGAAATGATTTCCATCGTAATAATTTAAAATATGATGGACGAGAGAAATTCTTAGCTGAGCTTAATAAAGTGACGTTAAAACAAGCTATTGAGTTTTATGAAAAAGCAGTAATAAAACCAAATGGTTTTGTGTTTGTTTCTCAAATAATTGGCAAAGATGGTAAAGATGCTGATTATGCGCAAAATAAAAAATGGAAACGTTATACAACCGTCAGTGAATTACAAAAAACGTTACCAGTTGAGGAAATTAAAGAGTGAGTGAAGTGATACAGGCACAGCCATTAAATCCTTATACACTTCCTTTATATCAAAGGCGCCTTATTGAGGCTTCTGCAGGTACAGGTAAGACCTATACCATCGGACTACTGTATTTGCGATTACTTCTTGGCTTAGGGGGAGATTCTGCGTTTTATCGTCCTCTCAGCGTTGAAGAGATTTTGGTTGTGACATTTACAGATGCGGCCACTGATGAATTACGTGCACGTATTCGTAAAAATATCCATGAACTAAGGCTTGCCTGTATCCGCCATGATGTTGATAGTGGTGACAAAACATACCAAGAGTTACTCAAACAAATTCCGAATAAAGAGTTAGCCGCGCAGTGGTTATTAGAAGCTGAGCGTCAAATGGATGAAGCAGCTATTTACACTATTCATGGATTTTGCCAGCGTATGCTGGCAAACAATGCATTTGAGTCAGGTGTATTGTTTGAACAAGTTTTGATCCAAGATGAATATGAGCTGAAAAAACGTGTTTGTGCTGATTTTTGGCGTCGCCACTGTTATCCCCTTTCTTATGATGTTGCTAATGCGGTTAGCCAGATTTGGTCTGGTCCAGAGCAACTGCTTTATGAAATACAACCTTATTTACAAGGTGAAATGCCAGAAATTGAAGGTGTGGCATTAGACAGTGAAAATGAATCAGTAAAAGAGCGTCATCAGGCTGTTATTGAAGCCATTAACAAGGTGAAAGCGCGCTGGAATGAACATCATCATGAAGTTGAAGCGTGGATAACGGCCTCAGGCGTGGATAAACGAAGTTATAGTAGCCGTTTTTTACCTAAATGGATTGAAGAAATCACGCTGTGGGCAGCAACATTTGAAACGAAAAGCTATCAACTACCTGATTGCTTGGTTCGTTTTTCTCAAGAAACCTTAAATGAAAAAGCCACCAAAGGCCCAGCTCCAGAACATATTCTTTTTGTTGAAATTGAGCATTTAACAAAACAAAGCTTAACACTGCGTGATGTTATTTTAGTAAACGCTATTCCTGAAATACGCCAAGGTATTGAAAATGAAAAAATGCGTCGGGGTGAAATGGGGTTTGATGATCTCTTAACACGTTTAGACAGAGCATTAAAACGTGAAGGTGCAGACGCGTTATCGCAGGCTATACGTGAGCGTTATCCCGTTGCAATGATTGATGAGTTTCAAGATACCGATCCTCAACAATACCGTATTTTTGATGCTATTTATGGTGAGCATGAAAACAGTGGATTACTTTTTATCGGTGATCCTAAACAGGCAATTTATGCTTTCCGTGGTGCTGATATTTTTACTTATATTCAAGCACGAAAACAAACAACACACCATTACACTTTAAACACTAACTGGCGCTCTGCTCCAGGGATGGTGAATGCAGTTAATAAACTTTTTATGCGCTCCAGTGCTCCGTTTTTATTTGAGCATATTCCTTTTATTGAGGTGAGTTCTGCTGAAAAAAACCAAGACATGGCTTTTATTTATCATGGTAAATCGATCTCACCTTTTAACTTTTGGCTTGCTGAAGGTGAAAGTCTATCAGCGGGAAATTATGAGCAAATGATGGCAACGCAATGTGCAGCTCAAATTCGTGATTGGTTATCAGCAGGCGATCAACAGCAAGCATGGCTCCTAGAGCAAGGTGAAAAAAAATCACTGACATCGGCCGATATCATGGTGCTGGTTCGTAGTCGTAGAGAAGCATTACTTATTCGTGATGCACTAAATTTACTCTCTATACAATCTGTATTTTTATCAAACCGTGAAAGTGTATTTGAAACGAATGAAGCTAAAGATTTGCTTTGGTTACTGCAAGCAGTTGTAACGCCAGAGAAAGAGCGCGTTTTACGAGCCTCTTTAGCTAGTCGGTTATTTGGTTTTAGTGCAAGAGAAATTGATAGCTTAAATCATGATGAGCAGCGCTGGAATAGTTATGTAGAGCAATTTGCTGATTATTATGTTTTATGGCAAAAACGTGGCGTTTTACCGATGTTGCGTAAAATTATGATGGATCATCATATTGCCGAGGATCTACTTGCCAGTATCGAGGGGGAACGAAGGCTCACTGATATTATGCATCTTGGTGAATTATTACAAGAAACCTCATTACAACTTGATAGTGAACATGCGCTTATACGTTGGTTAGCACAACAAATTTCTCATCCTGATGCACAATCAGAAAGTCAACAAATGCGCTTGGAAAGTGATCGAAATCTTGTGCGAATTTGTACTATTCATAAATCCAAAGGTCTTGAATATCCTATTGTTTGCCTGCCTTTTGCTTGTAATTATCAAGAGCAAAAAGGGGCGCTTTATCATGACAGAGAAAAATTTTACGCTAAGTTAGATATTTTTAGTCGACCGGAAAGCATGCGTTTAGCGGATGAAGAGCGTTTAGCTGAAGATTTACGCCTACTTTATGTGGCATTAACACGTTCTAAATTTTGTTGCTATGTCGGTGTTGCACCGTTGGTGAAAGGGAATAAACGTAAATCGGGGAACACCGATCTCCATAAAAATGCTTTAGGGTATTTATTACAGCAAGGTGAAGAAGGAAATAGTGAATTATTACATCAATCCATCCTTGCATTACTCGATGAAAATATTAGTGTGAGCACGCTTAATGGTGTTTCAGCACATCGTTACCAACCTCAGTTAGTCAGTGACGCAAAATTAGAGGCTGCGGTATTTAAACGTAAAATTCATGATAATTGGCGCATAACCAGCTATTCAGGATTAACGTATCAACATTCAAATCGCGGATATCATTTTGATGTTGGCGATATTGAGGATTTGGTGCAGTCTATTGCACCAGGACTGGATACTGATGCCAAAGGTGAGAAACAACGAGAAGAAGTTGGAGCCCATTCGATTCATCATTTCCCTCGAGGTGCAGTTGCAGGAACATTCTTACATGGTTTGCTTGAAGTTTTGGATTTTTCTCAACCCATTGATGAACAATGGATGCAAGAGCAATTAATGGCTCAAGGCTTTGATGAAAAGTGGGCACCATTATTAGTAACCTGGATGGAAACCCTGTTTCATACCCCTCTTAATGCTGATGGGTTATGCCTTGCTGATATCCCTAATACACAACAACTTGATGAATTGCAATTCTATTTACCGATTGAACAAGCAGTCTCATCATCTCAGTTGACTCAATTAATAAGTCAGTTTGATCCCTTATCAAAGCGTTGTGCACCTTTACAATTTCAGCAAGTAGAAGGCATGTTAAAAGGCTTTATTGACTTAGTTTTTTGTTGGGAAGGGAAATATTATGTGGTGGATTATAAATCGAATTGGCTAGGTGAATCGAGTGAGGACTATACTCAAGAAGCGATGGTTAATGCAATGATAGATCACCGTTACGATTTGCAGTACCAACTCTATACGTTAGCGTTACATCGTTTTTTACAGCAACGTATTCCAGATTATGATTACAAAAAACATTTTGGGGGAATTTATTACCTTTTTTTACGTGGTATAGATAAAGCACACCCTGGAAATGGAGTTTATGCCTATTTACCTGATGAAGCGTTTGTTTTAGCGCTAGATGCACTATTTACAGGAAAAAGTATGAAAAGTAGTACTTCTGATGTAGTCGATGAGAAATCAAAATGATCAAACTATTAGAACAAGCGATTACACAAAATGTATTACGCCCGTTAGATCTTCGATTTGCACAAATGCTGGTGGAAGATGAAAATCCGATTTTACTGTTTATATTTGCCTATTTAAGTGCTCAAACAGGGGCGGGGCATGTTTGTTTACCATTAAATATTATCAAAGAAAATCAATTGTTTGATGGTAGACAAGAAGAGCTTTCCCGTGAAATTTGGCAAAGAATGGGGGAGCCTTCGACTCATCAAATAATAGAAGCGTTAATGCATAGTCATTGTGTGACACAAGGTGACGATAATTCTCCGTCACCTATCATTTTAGATAATGGGCTTCTCTATCTACAAAGAATGTGGAGCTACGAAGAAAAAGTGGCTCAATTTTTTAGGCGAGAACACCCCATTGTCGATAATGATGAAAAGGCATTAATTGTAGCCCTCAATCAGCTTTTTCCAACAGTAAAAGAAAATCAAGAAACCAATTGGCAGAAAGTAGCTGCCAGTGTTGCTATAACGAGTCCTATCGCTATTATTTCAGGAGGGCCAGGAACAGGGAAAACCACAACCGTGGCTAAAATTTTAGCTGCTTTTGTGATGCTTACTTCAAATGAGAAACCCATTATTCAACTAGCCGCACCAACTGGAAAAGCAGCAGCTCGATTAACAGAATCTTTAGGTAAAGCACTTGCACAACTTGCTTTAAGCGAAGAAGAGAATAAATGGATGCCAAAACAGGCACAAACTATTCATCGTTTGTTAGGGGCTCAGCCCGAAAGTCAACAAGTGCGTTACCATAAAGATAACCCATTACAGCTTGATATCTTAGTTATTGATGAAGCATCAATGGTTGATTTACCTATGATGGCTCGCTTAATTGATGCACTTCCAACGCAATGCCATGTTATTTTTTTGGGTGATAAAGATCAGTTAGCTTCTGTTGAAGCTGGGGCTGTGTTAGGGGATATTTGCCGTTTTGCGGATGATGGTTTAAGCCAAAAGCGATTTGAAAAAATTGATTATTTAACACAAGGTGAGTTATCAAAATCAGCAAATGCAATTTCTGTTTCTAACACACCGGTTTCAGTTGTCAGTGATTCGCTTTGCTTATTACGAAAAAGTTATCGATTTGGCTCCAGTTCAGGCATTGGCCAACTTGCTTTTGCTGTAAACCAAGGACAGACCAAAACAGCCCTAACACTGTTAAAGAAAGCAAAAATTACACCTCAACAAATTGAAATGGCACTAGATACTCAAGATGTGAGTTTTATTCCATTAGAGAGTGATGAAAACTATTTACTGATGATACAAGATGCGGCACAAGCCTATCGTCAGTATCTCTCATTGATAGCAGAAAAAGCCTCTCCTGATGCTATTCTTAACGCATTTAACCAATATCGTTTATTGTGCGCATTAAGAGAAGGGCCTTTTGGTGTCAGCGGATTAAACGAGCGAATTGAAATGCTATTGCATCGCCAACGATTAATTCGTCGCCCCACAAATAGCTATCAGAGTGACTATATTGGACGCCCAATTATGATCCAGCGAAATGACAGTACTCTTGGGCTGTTTAATGGTGATATCGGCATTATGCTCAATAATGATGAAGGCGAAATGAAAGCCTTTTTCCAATTACCAGATGGTACCTTGAAAGCTATTCAACCTAGCCGATTACCTCAACACGAAACGGCGTATGTCATGACAGTACATAAATCGCAGGGGTCTGAATTTACACACACCGCATTGGTATTACCTGAAAAATTTTCGCCCGTAGTCAGCCGTGAATTGTTGTACACTGCTTTAACGCGCGCTAAACAAAAGCTTTCTCTTTACGCTTGCGAGTATATGGTGAAAATGGCTATTCAAACACGTATTCAGCGTCGAAGTGGGTTAGTCGATAAATTACGTTATTAATATTTACCTAATAAGATAAAAACAATAAAAGACAGGCATTGAGAGGGATACCTGTCTTTGGGGTTGTGTTAAATATTACTCTTTATGTAAATCTAAAATCAAGATCTTAGAGCGACGCTGATAATTGTAGAGCGCTTGTTTTTCAATGGGTAACTTATCAATTTCAGCAGGTTCAAATCCTTTCTCTTGAAACCAGTGAATACTTCTCGTTGTTAAAACAAATAGTTTCTCTAGTCCCAATTGCTTAGCATGAGTAGAAATACGTTGCAGTAATACTTCACCACGGCAAGAACTACGATAATCAGGATGTACGGCAACACAGGCCATTTCACCAATTTTTTCTGATTGATAAGGATAAAGCGCGGCACAGGCAATAGTCATATTATCGCGTTCAATAATAGTAAATTGGTCTATCTCTATTTCTAATTGTTCTCTTGAACGTCTGACTAAAATACCTTGTTGTTCTAATGGGCGAATCAGTTCGAGTATGCCACCAATATCATTGATATTGGCTCTGCGAACTTTTTCTGCGCTTTCCATCACAATTTGAGTCCCAATACCATCCCGAGAAAATAGCTCTTGAATAAGCGCACCATCAGATTGATAACTTAATAGATGACTGCGTTCTACCCCCCGACGACAGGCTTTAACAGCGCCTCGCAAGAATCTAACTGTACCTGAGTGGTAATCACCTTCTGTTTGTAGTTCTTGAATTTTGTCTTCTGCTTGATTAGGTAGTAATTCAGACACAATGTGACCATCTTCATCAACCACTCCCTGGAAAGAGCAAAAACCAATCATTTTTTTGCGCTTTAAGTTTTATAGCAAGTTGTGTTGCCACTTCTTCTGATGTGAGATTAAAACTTTCACCTGTAACAGACACGGCTACAGGGCCAATTAATACAATGGCATTACTGTCTAATTGACGATGAATTGCTTCTTCATCAATACGGCGAATTTTTCCGCTGTGACAATAATCAACACCATCATCAACTCCTAAAGGTTGCGCGATGACAAAGTTGCCACTAACCACATTAATATGCGCGCCTTGTAATGGTGTATTACTTAAACTCATTGATAAACGTGCGGTAATATCGAGCTGTAATGTACCCGCAGCTTGTTTAACAATTTCTAAGGTTTTACTATCTGTAATACGGGTATATTTATGATAAATCGGAGAGACTTTTTGCACTTCAAGTACCATATCAATTTGTGGTCTTGCGCCATAAACAACCACTAAACGGATACCTAAACTGTGTAGTAATCCAATATCGTTAATGATGGATGGGAAATTTTCATGTGCAATAGCTTCGCCACCCAACATAATGACAAATGTTTTGCCTCTATGTGCATTAATATACGGAACCGAGTGGCGGAATCCATCGACCAATTCGGTGCTACGCTCTTTCATAAAGCCCTCTCAAATGAATTTTTATTCGTATTTTATGTATTTTTATTCTTTTTGGTGAGAAATGGCAAGTAAAATCCTATCTTATTGTTTTGCATAAGGGCAGAATATTCGTGTAAAAGTGAGTAATTGTGCTGTTTTTAAGTGACAGTGAAGTGTGGATTGGGTAAAGTTTTTCGTTCTTAACTTTTTTTATCTCTTTTTAGAGTTTATTGACGTTAATCGTTTTTTTGGAATATTTTCATGAGTCATTCTGAGCACAATCAAACTCGTCGTCGTCTTATTAAAGGAATTGGCGCGTTATTATTGTTAAGTGTTAGCCCTGTTGGCTTGGCTGCGACAGCATCTATTGTGGCCGTCAGGGTCTGGCCTGCCTCGACTTATACTCGCGTGACTATAGAATCAAGTACACCACTTAAATATCGTCAGTTTGCATTATCAAACCCTGAACGTATTGTGGTGGATTTAGAAGGTATTCAACTTAATAGCGTACTAAAAGGGGTTGCTAATCAGGTGCAGACTAGCGATCCTTATTTGAAATTGATCCGTGTTGGTCAAAATACGCCCAAAACAGTGCGACTGGTATTTGAGGTAAAAACAGCAGTGCAGCCACAAATGTTTACTCTAAAGCCTGTTGCGGAATTTAAAAACCGTTTAGTGTTAGATTTCTACCCAAGTCACGGCTCAGACACTGAAGATGACCCACTCTTAGCACTGTTACGTGAATATAATGATGGCGATTTACAACAAGCGGTACCCGCACAAACAGATACACGTAAACCGGGTCGGGCGGGACGAGATAGGCCAATTATCATTATGATCGATCCTGGGCATGGCGGGGAAGATCCCGGTGCCGTTGGGAAATATAAAACGCGTGAAAAAGATGTGGTATTACAAATAGCACGTCGCTTAAGAACATTAATCGATAAAGACGCCAAAATGAAGGCGTATATGACACGTAATGAAGATGTGTTTATTCCATTAACAGTGCGTGTTGCTAAAGCACGAAAAATGCAAGCAGACCTGTTTGTCTCTATTCATGCAGATGCATTTACTAATCGTTCTGCCAGAGGCTCATCTGTTTTTGCGTTGTCAAAAACAGGTGCGACCAGTAATACGGCACGTTATCTTGCGCAAACTCAAAATGAGTCTGATTTAATTGGTGGTGTGAGCAAAAGTGGTGACCGTTATGTTGATCATGCCATGCTTGATCTTGTGCAAACAGCGACTATCAATGACAGTTTGAAATTTGGTAGTGAGGTGCTTAAATTGTTAGGAGGGATTAATAAACTGCATAAAAATAAAGTCGATCAGGCAGGATTCGCTGTATTAAAAGCGCCTGAAATCCCTTCTATTTTAGTAGAAACTGCCTTTATCAGTAATATCGAAGAAGAGAAAAAACTGAAAACGGCTAAATTCCAGCAACAAATTGCAGAATCTATTTTTAAAGGTATCAAAGCTTATTTTGCTAATGGTGGTGAGTTAACCTTAGCTGATCGTAGCTAGTGTTTTCCTCTTATCTTTTATATTCCAGTAGAAAGTAAACATTGCTTTCTATTGGGGTTTCTTATTACTTTTCAATAAAATAACCTTATTTAACATCATGACTTTATTACAAAAAAGATAACTAATAGAATAAATATATGGACAGAGTAGGGAATAAAATTGAATTAATTTAGGAAGAGGGTAAAAAATGAGAGAGATATCTTGAAAGAAAATTGGTTGCGGGAGCTGGATTTGAACCAACGACCTTCGGGTTATGAGCCCGACGAGCTACCATGCTGCTCCATCCCGCGACTGAATTGTTATTTATAGAATTGGTTGCGGGAGCTGGATTTGAACCAACGACCTTCGGGTTATGAGCCCGACGAGCTACCATGCTGCTCCATCCCGCGACTGATACTATAACTGACTACTTTGTGAATTGGTTGCGGGGGCCAGATTTGAACTGACGACCTTCGGGTTATGAGCCCGACGAGCTACCAAGCTGCTCCACCCCGCGTCTCCACAGAGGGGCACTATACTCAGGATCTGGTGAGTTGCAAGTTTTTTATGAAATTTTTATCGTTTTCTTTTAAAAACGGTCAGAAATAATACATGGAGATGCAATTTTAGGCAGTTATACTTGTCATGCTTCGAGTTATAGTACAATTCTGTGAGTTGAGTCATATATAGTTTATCTATGCACTTTACCTTTTTTCATTTGTTATCTACCTGTATCTCGAATTATTTAGAGCATATATTTAATGTTTAAAAGTCGTATTGGTTAGTTGATAATAGAAGACATTAGCAATGGGGGACATTCATATCTTTATTGATTTGGCTTTGGTATCTTTCTCATTCAAAATCAACTCTCAAATTTAATCATTAAGCGAGTAAAAAATGGTTACTTGGCGAAAATCGTTAATTTTAGGTATGTTAGCGCTTGCCTTAACAGGATGTCACCGTCCCACAGAGCAAGGTCAGCAATATAAAGATGGAAAGCTTAAACAGGACTTGATCGAAGTCAGCTCGCCAAATACACAAGGTACACCGATTAATGGCCCAGATTATCTGCAACAAATTAATCAGATAAGTCAAACATCATCTCGCTTGTATAATAGCCATCAAGAGACTTATCAAGCTGTTGAAAACTGGTTACGTTCAGGGGCAGATACTCGCCAATTACGCCAATTTAATCTTTCTGCATTTCAAATGGAAGGTGTTGATAATTACGGTAACGTTCAATTTACTGGCTATTATACGCCAGTTCTTGAAGCTCGTTTAACACGACAAGGCGAATTCCAATACCCTCTTTATAAAATGCCCGCGAATAGCCGTTCTAAGCTTCCTTCACGCGCAGCTATCTATAATGGCGCATTAAGCCAATCTTTGATTGCTGCTTACAGTAATTCCATTATGGATAACTTTATGATGGAAGTTCAAGGGAGTGGCTATGTTGATTTTGGTGATGGAAAACCGCTTACGTTCTTTGGTTATGCAGGAAAAAATGGGCATGCTTATCGAAGCATTGGTAAAGTGCTTATCGATAATGGTGAAGTAGAAAGAAAAGATATGTCGATGCTTGCTATCAGGGAATGGGCTGATAAACATAGCGATGCTGAAGTAAGAAAATTGTTAGAAGAAAATCCTTCATTTGTCTTTTTTAAACCCGAACCTTTTACACCAGTAAGAGGTGCTAGTGCTATTCCATTGGTTGCACTTGCATCTGTTGCTTCTGATAGAAGTATTATTCCAGCGGGAACTGTATTATTGGCTGAAATTCCTGTACTTGATAATACTGGTAAGTTTACCGGTGAATATCAGATGCGTTTGATGGTAGCATTAGATGTGGGCGGTGCAATCAAAGGACATCATTTCGATATTTATCATGGAATTGGCAAAGATGCAGGTCATATGGCTGGTTTTTATAATCATTATGGCCGTGTTTGGGTATTAAAAAAATCACAACTTAACTTACTAAATCCTGCGTCATAAAACGATTTACTATTCATCGAGTTATTATTAACGGTAAAATCACGTAAACGACATGGCTATTGATATTAATAGCCATGATACCTTTTGTTATTTAGGTTGTTATCGCATTATGCAAAATTCATTATCAGATTCATATTTACAACGCTTTTCTGGAATAGGACGACTTTATGGGCAAAAAGCGTTGTTTTATTTTGCTCAGGCTCATATTTGTGTCGTGGGTATAGGTGGGGTAGGCAGTTGGGCTGCAGAAGCACTAGCACGTAGTGGTATTGGTGCTATCACCTTAATTGATATGGATGATGTTTGTGTAACTAATACGAATCGGCAAATACATGCATTAAAAGAAAATGTGGGGCAGCCTAAATGCGATGTTATGAAACAGCGTATTTTGGAAATAAATCCAGAATGTAATGTCACTAGTATTGATGATTTTGTCACGGTTGATAATGTCGATGAGATGATGAATAACAATTTTGATTATGTGGTTGATGCGATTGATAGTGTTAGGCCCAAAGCGGCGTTATTAGCTTATTGTCGTCGTTATAAAATTCCTGTGATCACAACAGGAGGGGCTGGAGGCCAAACTGATCCAACCCAAATTCAGGTCGTTGATTTAGCAAAAACAATTCAAGATCCTTTAGCTGCTAAACTAAGAGAGCGCTTGAAATCTGATTTTAATGTTGTAAAAAATAGCAAAGGTAAGCTAGGAATAGATTGTGTTTTCTCAACTGAACAACTGGTTTACCCGCAGGGAGATGGGACGGTTTGTGCAGCGAAAAGCACTGCTGATGGCGTAAAACGAATGGATTGTTCCGCAGGATTTGGGGCTGTAACGATGGTAACGGCTTCTTTTGGTTTTATCGCGGTGTCTCATGCGTTGAAGAAGATGTTGGCTAAGGCACAACGAGAAGGCCGACTATAATACTCGTCATACTTCAAGTTGCAGCGTTGTTGACTATGCTCATTCGCACTAGTCACATACTGATGTATGCTCCTAGTGACTCATTCACTTATCGCCTGGCTGCACCTCGTATTATTTATAGTATATATTTGTATTATATATTGAGATTTTGAGCCTAAGTTAAGGCTAAGATTGAGAAGTGAGTGATTTTAACCGCGCGATAATTGCATTCACTCCATCAGTGCGGGATTGGCTAATTTGATTAGCCAATCCTAATTGATCAAAAATCGCTAATATATCGATATCAGCTATTTCCTGTGCCGTTTTATTTTCAACTATTGTTAAAATAATAGTAAGTAAGCCTTTTACAATCCGTCCATCACTATCACCATAAACGTGATATTTGCCCTCATTGTTTAATTCAACCCCAAGCCACACTCTATTTTCACAACCCTGGATCTCTTTTTCTGTTGTTTTTAATGTATCTGGTAATGCAGGTAGTTTTCGTGAAAGTTGAATTAATTGACGATATTTATCTTCCCATGCTTTTGATTTTTGAAAATCCTTAAGCAAGGTCTCTAAAGTAATTTCATGGCCAAAAGGGTGTTGAGTAGTGAGGTGATGTGTGTTGTTCATTATCATTATTCGTCTTTTAAGAGTGTTAGCGCAAATTTAACGGCATTAATAAAAGCATCAATATCAGAATATTGATTATAAGGCATAAAAGAAATGCGTAAACAGCCTGAAATATTTAATGAATCAATAAGAGGTTGCGCGCAGTGCTGTCCTGTACGTAATGCAATACCTTTCTCTGCGATTAATGTTGCTAAATCACTATGATGAATGCCTAAAAAATTAAAAGAGATGATGGATGAATTTGGCGCGCGATAGCTGATAAACCCATCTAACTCACTTAGACGTTTTTCAGCTTCATCAGCAAGCTCTAATGTGTATTGGTTAGCCTGATACATATCTTGTGTTTCTAACCATGTTAATGTGGCGGAGAAAGCAATAACACCTGCAACATTAGGTGTTCCAGCTTCAAAACGCAGAGGGATAGGAGCTGGGGTAAAACCATCAAATGTTGCGTTCGTTAGCATCTTTCCGCCACCATGCCAAGGTGCCATATTCTCTAAATGTTTTCGTTTGCCATAACAAATACCTAATCCATTAGGACCATAAAGTTTATGGGCAGAAAAGACATAGAAATCGATATCAAGTGCTGTGACATCTGTTGGATGATGTGCAATACCTTGTGCACCATCGACAATGAGTAAGCAATTATCATATTGATGAACGCATTGAGACACTTTGTCTAATGCGATTTGAGCACCTGTCACATTCGACATTTGGCTAATAGCGACAATTCGTGTTCGTTTGTTGATTAAAGCATTTAAGCTGTCAATTGAAGGTAAAAAATCATCTTCTATTACCCAAGGGATCACCCGTGCACCTGTTTGTTCTGCCAGTATCAACCAAGGGATAAGGTTTGCATGATGTTCTTGCTCACTAACAATAATTTCATCACCTGGTTGTAAACGAGGACGAAAATAACCTTGAGCAATAAAATTGAGTGATTCTGTTGTGCCTTTTGTCCAAATAATTGTATCTCTATCGGCACTGTTGATTAATTTAGCAATTTGTTGACGCGTCGCCTCATACTGTTGTGTGGTTTCTTTAGCATGCTGGTATTGGCTACGATGAACCGTTGCAAAATTATGGCGATAAAAGGCATCGGAGACTTCTATCATGGCGAGGGGCTTTAGTGCCGTGGCTGCGCTATCAAGATAAATCGTATCTGCTTCGAGAGCGGGAAATTGTTGTCGAAATAATTTAGGGGAAAATACGTTCATAATTATGCTGTATTAGTAGATGAATAACGTTTCGTGATTTGTAGTAAAAATAGGGCGTATGGATTATACGGTTAATTATATTTATTTATAATGAAAAACTAGGAACATCCGTTTGTAACATGATAGTGCGTCCATCATAGCACGATAAAGATGGCGAAAGTTCACTCAATAAAAAGTCACAGATAGTAGATTGAACACGTGTTTTTTTCTTTAATTTAATTATCTTAAAGAGAATATGATGTGTTTTTTAGAACAATGACAATAAATTTCTTGTAAAGAAAAGATAAAAACATCAAAAGTGGGTGTATAGCAGATGAAAAGTTAGATAAAAATAGGGAATAAAAAAAGCACCGCCTTGGCGGTGCACTATAAAATCACTATGGACAGACAGGGTAAATGTACAGGAAGTGAAAAAAAACAGTAGCATCAGCTACTAAGTCTGGAATTTCCAGACAACTTGCAAACACAACATCACAACCACAAAGCCAAAAGTCTTGCAGTATTACTACTACACAACTTTTCGTTCCGGCTTAGGAAGTGCGCTTACTATAGGTATTTACTGGCTAATCATCAAGGGACAAATTATAATGCTTCGCATAAAAAAAACTAATGATGAAAGTTAGGGTCTACTAATAGCCAAAATAGGGGTTTAAGAACCGAATATGTCTAAACGTTTACCACCATTAAATGCGCTTAGGGTTTTTGATTCAGCTGCACGTCATTTAAGTTTTACTAAAGCGGCTGAAGAATTATTTGTGACACAAGCGGCGGTGAGCCATCAAATTAAAACACTAGAAGAATTTCTTGGGCTAAAATTATTTAGAAGACGCAATCGCTCACTTTTGCTAACAGAAGAAGGACAGAGCTATTATCTTGATATAAAGGAAATTTTTTCATCAATTAACGAAGCAACTCGCAAATTATTAGCGAGAAGCGCGAAAGGTGCACTAACAGTTAGTCTTTCTCCGAGTTTTGCGATCCAATGGTTAGTGCCAAGATTGTCTGGATTTAATCAAGCTTATCCAGGGATTGATGTACGAATTCAGGCTGTCGATAGAGAAGAAGATAAACTTGCTGATGACGTTGATGTGGCTATTTTTTATGGTCGAGGGAACTGGACTGGGTTACGCACAGACCGCCTTTATGCAGAATATTTAATTCCTGTTTGTGCGCCATCTTTACTTACAGGCGAAAAACCACTAAAAACCCCCTCCGATCTGATTTATCATACACTACTACATGATACATCTCGTCGAGATTGGCAAGCTTATGTTCGCCAATTAGAGATACAAAATCAGATCAATGTGCAGCAAGGCCCCATTTTTAGCCATAGCTCAATGGTGATCCAGGCCGCTGTACATGGGCAAGGGGTTGCATTAGTTAATAATGTTATGGCACGTAGTGAAATAGAATCTGGTCGGCTCGTGAGACCTTTTCCAGATGTCCTTGTCAGTAAAAATGCATTTTATTTAGTTTGCCAAGATAGTCAGGCTGAGTTGGGTAAAATTGCGGCTTTTCGCCAATGGATTTTATCACAAGCAGCAAACGAACAAGAAAAGCTGGGTTTACTAGCGTCATCTTAATATTATGATTGGCAAAATATCTTCTAAATTAGGAAGGAATAAATAGTGAATAGTCGTACATTGCTTATGTTTTCCGCGATTAGTGGCTTTTTTTATGTCGCTTTTGGTGCATTTGCAACGCATAAGCTAGCACCTCATTTATCGCCACAACATTGGGAATACATTCAGTTAGCGATGCGCTACCAGATTGTACATACCTTGATACTTGTCGGGATCGCGACAATATTAATGCGAAAAACCATTTTATGGTTTTATTGGGCTGGTATTTTCTTTAGTGTTGGTATTTTACTTTTCAGTGGTAGCCTTTATTGTATGGCGCTAACACAAGTTAGATTATTATCTTATTTTACGCCAATTGGTGGATTTAGTTTTCTTATTGGTTGGACTTTAATTTTTATTGGCGCTTTGCGTCTAAGGGCACCGGCGTCTCGCCATGAATAAAGTTGCATTATATTGTCGCCAAGGTTTTGAAAAAGAGTGCGCGGCTGAGATTACGGATAAAGCAGGTCAAATCGGTGTTTATGGCTTTCCTCGTGTTAAAGAGGGAAGTGGTTATGTGATTTTTGAATGCTACCAAGAAGGTGACGCAGACAAGATTGCGCGTGAAGTTAATTTCCGTGAATTAATTTTTGCTCGTCAGATGTTTGTGACAGGTGAGTTACTTAAAGATTTACCTCCAGAAGATAGAATTACACCTATTGTTGGAATGCTAAAAGGTGTTGTTGAAAAAGCGGGTGAACTTCGAGTTGAAGTTGCAGATACGAATGAAAGCAAGGAATTATTAAAATTCTGCCGTAAATTTACGGTACCATTACGTAATCATTTACGTAATGAAAAAATTTTACTGAAAGTGGAGAATTATAGCCGTCCTATTATTCATGTATTTTTCATTGCACCAGGATGTTGTTATGTTGGCTATTCTTATAGCTTCAATAATTCTGCATTCTATATGGGTATTCCTCGATTAAAATTTCCATCCGATGCACCAAGTCGCTCTACGTTGAAACTTGAAGAAGCGTTTCATATTTTCATTCCGTACGAAGAATGGGAAGAGCGCTTAGCCAGTGGAATGAAAGCGGTTGATTTAGGTGCTTGCCCTGGTGGTTGGACTTATCAATTAGTGAAACGTAGCATGATGGTACATGCGGTCGATAATGGCCCAATGGCACAATCTTTAATGGATACAGGGCAAGTTCGTCATCACCAAGTTGATGGGTTTAAATTCGAGCCAACCTCTAAAAATATCACATGGCTTGTTTGTGATATGGTTGAAAAACCAGCAAAAGTTGCAGCTTTAATGACAACATGGGTTGCTAATGAGTGGTGTCGTGAAGCGATTTTTAACCTGAAATTACCAATGAAAAAGCGTTATGAAGAAGTTTCTCATATTCTTGAAAAAATAAAGACAGAGTTAGCCGAAAAAGGCATTAATGCTAAAATCCAAGCAAAACATCTTTATCATGATAGAGAAGAAATAACGGTTCATATCCAAAATATTTGGGCTGCGTATCGCCCAGATCGCGAATTCTAAGAAGTATGGTAAACACTCATCAATGCATTATTGATGACAATAAAAAGGCTAAGCTTCTATTTATAGGCTTAGCCTTTTTTACTTTATATAATGATACTAAATTATCAGCAGGTTGGAGCTGAATTATTTAGATTATAGTTGTTTAAACGTAATTGTTGTAAATTACCGTTTAATTGGATATCAGTGCGTAATGTTGTGATTTTCCGACTAATAAATGCAGACTCTTTGTGAGTAATCAGCTTGTTTCGCCATTTTGTAGGGACGTTATCAATGTGCTGATACAGTGATTCTAAATCAGGATAAATTTGTAAGAGTTCTGCAGCGCTTTTAGGGCCAATACCTGGAACACCTGTAATTTTACTGCTACTTACACCTGTTAATCCCCAATAATCAGTAAGTTGAGATGGTTCGACACCAAACTCGGCCCTAATAAATTCTAAATCTAACCAACGTCGTTGAAAATAATCTCGAATACGAATAGAGGGAGAAAGTAACTGACAGTATCCTTTATCAGTTGAAATAATAGTGACACGAAAACCTGCATTTGCTACTTTTGTGGCTAATGTTGCGGCAACGTCATCTGCTTCATCTCCACCAGAATGCCAGCTTTGTATTCCTAAATTGAGTAACATTGCTTTAATTACTGGCAATTGTTGTCGCAATTCATCAGGCATTGGTGTGCGACCTGCTTTATAATCAGGAAGGAGTTGGTGTCGCCAACTCCCTTCTCGGTCATCTTCATCAAAGACAGCAACAGCATGAGTAGGGTGTGTATGTCCGAGTAGCTGATTGACACTTTGTTCACACACCGTCAGGCAGGAAGAACCTGATGCCGCATGAATGCGACGGATCAGGTTTAAAGCATCAATAATCAGCAAATGTATCATCATAAATTAACTGATTATTTCGTAACATGGTTGGTAAGCAGTACCACCAGGAAGTTTCATACGATGTTGCTCAACAAAGCCGGCTAATAAAATATCCATACGACGCATAATCTCGCTGTCGCCATGAATTTTATAAGGGCCATGAGCTTCAATCGCTTTCATTCCCACTTCTTTTACGTTACCCGCAACAATACCTGAAAATGCACGACGTAAGTCTGCTGCTAATTTTTCAGGAGACTGATTGGTGCTTAGGTTAAGGGATGCCATATTTTCATGGGTAGGTTCAAAAGGATGCTGTAAGTCAGCATTGATTTTCATTGACCAGTTAAAGCTATAGGCATCACCTGTGCTACGACGATTATCTTTCACCAATGGCATATATTTTTTCATAATACGAGCCACTTCTGGCGCATCATCAATAATGATTTGGTAATGGCGTCGTGCTTCGTCACCCAATGTATTTGCAATAAAATCGTCTAGTACATTGAAGTAATCAGCACTCTCTTTCGGACCAGTTAAAATCAGTGGTAATACTTGATCTTGGTTTTCTGGCGACATAAGAATACCAAGTAGGTACAGCAATTCTTCTGCTGTTCCCACACCTCCCGGAAAAATAATAATACCGTGTCCAATACGAACGAAAGATTCTAGACGTTTTTCAATGTCTGGCATGATAATGAGTTCGTTAACTAATGGATTGGGTGGCTCTGCCGCAATGATAGATGGTT